>JBBPYR010000271.1:0-57065 GCA_038199755.1 Ktedonobacterales bacterium
ATGCCTTCGGGCGTGAGTGGCAAATAGATGCAGACACGATCGCCTTTTTTCACGCCGAGCGATTTTAGCCCGTTAGCTACCTGACAGGTGAGGTCTAGTAGTTGTTTGAAGGTGTAAGTCCGTTCCTCACCGTCCTCGCCCACCCAGATCAGGGCTGTCTTGTTGGCGCGGGAACTGCTGTTGGCATGACGATCAAGGCAGTTGGTGGTGATATTGACCTCGCCATCAACGAACCAGCGTGTGTTGGGGGCCTGTCCTTGCTGAACACTGCTCCACGGCTTAACCCAGGTAAATTCGTGGGCGATCTCTTCCCAGAACGCATCGAGATTGCTGGCGGCCTTATCGTAGAGGGCCTGATAGTCTTTCACGTCAAGGTTGGCTAGCACTGCGGGGGTAGGTGCGAAACGATCCTCTTTTGTCAAGAGTTGCTTGAAATCAGTTGTGCTTGTGCTTATGCCTGCTCCTTGCTGTTCACCATTGGATTCAGCGGTCATGGGAAGCTCTCCTTGCTTTGTTGTGTATGATATTGAGACAATGATTGAAGGGATGGCAAATGTGAATGTGTCACTTCATATCATTACATCTTATCATAAGCAAAATGTTCTTGCATTTCACAACCGGAGCATCATCCTTTTCCAAACAGTTGTAACACCATCTTCGCTAGTTCTATTAGACTGTGATAGCTAACCACTGCCAGCGAAATACAGGCCAGGGGGATATGAATATAGCGCCAACCTTGAATGACGAGGCGAGCGAGCTTTTGGCGTTGGAGCGAACGCGTTAACGCGACGCGTTGACTAGCAATCTCGCTAGCACGCTGAAAATCGTTCTGTTCTTGCGGAGCAAGACTGTACGCAAGCTTGGCATCCATCTTGTGGCCACGCAGAGCTTGTGTGCAATAGTTCTTAAACTGGGCCGACTTGCCTGCGCGTAGTCGCTCGATCGTTAAGTCTAGCTCATGGATGCGCGGCACAATCGCTTCTACAATGCCTGCGCCGTTTCTGCTAGCCTCTTTCGCGATGACACGTGCGAACCAGAAATCGAGCAGACGGCCTATGACACCACTGAGCACCAGGAAGAGCAAGCCGAAGAGAGCCGAGGTTCCTGCAGCTGCCTTAGTAAAGGTAGTTGGGGCGAAGTAGTAGTTATGCAGAATGTTGTCGTAGTTTGTGTGCAGAAAAGCAATTAAAATGGCAATGATGCCAAACCAGATATGGAGCCAGAGCCAGTGTTGTACTTTTCCTGGTAGTGTGCGGATAAAGCGGCGCCGGAGTGTGTATGCTGTGACCGCGAGCACCAGGGCGAATGAGATAACACCAAACCAGCGGAAAGGGTCCAGGCTTGGGCCCGGATATTGCTGTGTTCTGAGGCCGTAAAGATACCAGATATAGACGCCACCATATATAAGGATGGCGAGGCCGAGCCAGACCCAGTTAGCCCTGGATAAGGGTGCCTTCCAGAGGCGACGTGTGGAGTATGTTGGCGGTGTTGGCCGCTTTGTTGCTAGTGCCATAGGTGTGTATTTCTCTTCTATCGCTGTAATATATCTTCAGTTGTGCCGAAGAAGGTCGTTGGTTGCACGCGAATGGCTGCTCCGGTTGGGCAAGCCTCGACACATGCTTGATCGCTGTAACCTGCGCAGAGGTCACATTTAATAGCGATCTTTTTGCGTAACTCGTCATAGCCACCGCTATGGGCTGCATGTACCCCTACTGCATCGAGTGGGCCTGGTGCGACCTGGACGCCGCCCTTGGCGATGTTCGCCATTGGGAGTTGTTTGCGTTTGCGCTCGGTAACGAAGCCATGCTTGAAGTAGCCCGTGAAGGTTTCCCATGACGAGGGTGTTGAAACTTCGTTAGCGGTATCAACAATCGAAATGGCTCCATAGGGGCAACGTTCGGCACAGATGCCACACCCAATGCAGCTTTCTGTGATATAAACTTCGCCATTTGGCATACGGGCAATACCCGCACGGCTACACAGCATGCAAACCGGGTCTTGGCACTGGCGACAGGCGGTTGCGACGGTAATATTGCCGACAATCATGCCCTTGCGATTCATGCGCGAGTGACCATGACGACGCGCACATGCCTCTTCACACTCGTTGCAATGAATACATTGGTCGAGGTCAATCACCAGCACCTCGGTACCTTCAACCACACCATCCTGTACAAGCGAGTGCAGTCCGGCTCGCACATGCTTATCGGCGGTGGGCACGGGCTCCATGTGCTTGAGCCAGTTGGCATCAAAGACGCCAGAGTTTGTCGATGCGGTGCTTTCCACATATTCGCGCAGGCGAAAGGTAAAGCGCTGATTGACTTCTGGGTAGCGTTGAAAGAGCGCCAGCAGAGCCTCGCGAGGTAGCTCCGCGACACGTGTGCGGTTGATGGCCGTGACAGTGACGGCGCGGCTATCTCCCAACAGATCAAGGCCACCGGCGAAGTAGTCGCCGCTCTGCCGATACGCTATGATGCGCTCTTCCGTGGCTGATTTGGAACGTGCGACTTTGACGAAGCCTTCTAGTAAGATATGGAGCGTTTCACGTGAAGGTCGGCGCATTAAGCCAAGATTATTCTCTGCGAAAAGGTGTTCATTGCGATCATATTGTTTGACCTGTGCGCGTTCACATAGGGCGTACACGTCCGCATCCGCTACTCCCTGAAAGAGGGCCATGCGTTTTATGATCGATGTTAGTGCATGGGCACCGTTGAGCTTTGCGAAGAAATGTTGTACCTGCGGAGCCAGCTCCATCAGGCGTTGCATCACCTGTTCAGGCACTTGTAGTATGACCGCAGGGGTCAAGGTGCGGACCGAGGCGGTATATTGCTGTCCGGTCAGCATGCCATATTCACCGACATATTCACCACGGTTGATGATCGCGAGGGGAAGTATCGTGTTGTTGGCTTCGGTGGTGAAGGCCGAGAGTTGCCCTTCCAGCAGAAGGTACAGGTCACGCCCGTAGTGGCCTTCTTGTAGTATGGTTGCATCTGGTGCCAGCAATAGGATTTGCGAGGCCATGAAGAGATGGCTGAGGTAAGCATCAGAGACATCTTGCGTGTTGCTGAACGGTGCCTGTTCGCGCAGACGAGCCAGCATCTGGGGCAGGCTCCACCCAGGTGGCAGTTTCGTTGCTAATAAGTTTGGCTCAAGCGCATTCTCCCAGGAGACGCCGACACGCTGCTTGAGTGAAAGCATAAGCAGGTCGCGGTGGTTATCGACCGGGCAAACGGGGACGCAAGAACCACACATAATACACTCATGAGTGAAGCGTGTTACATGATCTGCGATGGTCGTGGTGATGGTGGCCGCATTGAGGTCGGCGATGTTCACCATGGTGGACATCGGAATAGGGCAAGCGGTCATGCAACGGTCACAGCCAATACACATGTCGATTTCAAAACGAACATGATCATCGCTGAGTTTCTGTATATCATTGCGATGAATGAGCCCTGCAATGGGTTGTTCTTCTGCTTGCTCTTTAGGCGGAAACGAATAATAGAGTAAGACATTGCCAATGACAATGCGATCACTATGGACAAGATGATGTGGGCCTTGCAGCCTTTCGCCATTGACAAATACGCCGTTACTGCTGCCTATATCGCGAATGGCAAAACCGTATTCGGTGGCAACAAGTTCCGCATGTTTCCGTGAGGTGGCTATATCATCGAGAAAGATATCGTTCTCTTTCTCGCGTCCAAGCACGAAACGCTTTTGTTGTGTCAAAGGTACCATGCGGGGAGCCGTGCCTCGTGCCATCACAACGAGCGTGGCTGATTGAGGTAGTTCCTTGAGGATCGACTCTGGAATGAGATCGTTTTGAAGCTGAGTGGTGCGCCGCTGCTTCAAGGTGGTGGTAATGGACTCTGGCTGTCTTCTCAGTAAGCTGGTAGAGGTGTATCCGGTTTGTAATGAAGTAGCTTCTCGTAAGGCGGTGGGTGCGATCACAGGGGGCACCCCTTGTCCGTCAAGCCAGTCGTCAAGACTAAAATCAGCAGCGAACAGGCGAGACATAATCGGAGTTAATGGGATGCGATAGTCAATGGCTCGCTTGAGCGCGAGCGCATTCTTGCGATTGCCCAATAAGATAGCACCAATAGGGACTTCTTTATAGAATACAATTTTGCGATAATTGCGTGGCTGTGGCTCAGCAATCAATGCTTGAAACTGCTGTTGTGGGTAAGAGGTCGTCAAGCCAAGCGATACGAAGTCTAGCCCGTGCAGGAAGGTAGCATTGTAGAGGCTACCAGTATCTTGTGGGTCAGTGATGTCAAGCATGCCATAAGCTGCTATTCGAGCCTGCTGAATGGCGGGATACCACTGACCGAGGACCCGTGTCTTCCCCGTTAATGGATCAAGCGTTTCAAGCACATCACCGGCTGCATAGATATCAGAGCTACTGGTACGCATGGTTGTGTCAACACGTACGCCCCGATCACAGAAAATGCCGCTTGATTGAATAAAGTCAATATTTGGCTCAATGCCAATGGCAATCAAGACTATCTCACACGATAGTTGTGCTCCGCTGGTGGTAATCACTCCTGTGACCTGTCCATTTTGCCCTATGACTTCACGTATCTCTTCGTTTGTACGGACATTAATGCCTGCGAGCCGTTCTTCGTGTAGCACAAGGTCGGAAGCGGTTTCATCGAGCACTTCTGACCATAGGGTGTTGTTTCGTAGCAAATGAGTCACGTGGTAGCCCTGGTGATTAAGCGTTTCGGCAGTTTCTAAGGCGAGTGTGCCGCTACCACACACTACCACACGTGATGACGTTTCCAAGCGACGAACAATATTCTGGTAATCTGCCACACTACGGAGCGTACTGACCCCGGAGAGTTGGAGACCTGGGCAACGAAGCTGTCTGGGATGTGCCCCATTGGCAAGAAGTAGTTTGTGGTAGCCGATTTGTTGGCCATTGTGTAGTTGCACACTATGTTGAGACGTGTTAATACTCAGCACGCGACCAGGGACAAAACGGATGCGTTGTTCTTGATAAAATGAGTTTGGGCGTGCCCAAAGCTTTTCTTCACTTACCTTGCCGCCCAAATAGTCTTTCAGGGCAGGACGATAGTATACAGGGAATGGGTCATCCGCGATGATGGTGATCGTACACGCTGCGTCGTGTGTGCGTACTATTTCGGCAGCGGTAACACCCGCAATACCATTGCCAATAATCAAATAGGACAGGGGCCTTCCCACAACATTACTCCTCAACCGTAGAAAAAATTAAGTAATTCCTTGCAGACTGCTTGAGCGAGGCTAGAAGCGAAAGCTTCGTTGGCAGTCCGTAGAGCAAGTTATCTCTTGTCTTATAGTATCCCATTTCAGTGTATTTCTCTGTGAAATGGTACTCTTGTATCATATTACTGTTCTTTTATCATCTATGTTGCTGAGTATAAAGCGTAAAAATGAAAGCAAAATGAAAGCATGAGCAGGAAATGCATACTTTTTGCTTCTTTACCAGCCTTTCCCCCATAAGTCCCAACTTTGAATGTATGAATTGACGAGGTGAACATGAAAAGGTACAGTGAATTTACAGTAATAAATATACATGAGCGTGACTTTCTTCATTAAATTGTGATTAAAAATTGAAAGTCGACGCGAGCGGGGGAAACAAATGCAAACGCTATCCGCAGATCAGCTGGCAGGAAGTGTGCTGGGTGGCGAGTATACCATCGAACAATTTTTAGGGCGCGGTGCATTGACCGCTGCCTATGTAGGCCAGCAGCAGGCGCAGAATCGCCGTGTGCTGGTGACAATCTTTCAGGTCCCTGAACGCTATTCGGAGACTATGCGTCAACGATTCAATGCGCGCTTTCTGGGTGAGGGGAGAGCCTTAATTGGCCTGCAACACCCACGTATTTTGCCGGTCTACGATTGCGGCGAGCATAATGGAAGTCCTTATCTCGTAACTGCTTATTCAACAGATCAATCACTTGCGCGTATGCTCAAAGAGCAGCCACGTTTTACGGTGCAGCAGACGTTGGAATTGTTACGTCAGCTGGCAGATGGTCTAGATTATGCTCATAGGAATGGTGTGGTGCATGGGTCCCTAAGCCCTGCTAGTATTTTGTTGGATGACCAGCGTACGGCGTTACTTGCAGGCTTTGGCTTTGTACGCATGCTGGCGATGCAAGGCATTGAGGATCGCAATTATCCGTATGTACATCTTGTCAACGTCGCTAATACGTTTCTTGGTATTCCGGGCTACATTGCGCCAGAGAGTGTGCAACGCCCAGTCATCGATGCGCGCTCAGATATCTATGCATTGGGTATCATCATATTCCAGTTACTGAGCGGAACCGTCCCATTTAGTGGTTCAAACCCGCTTGAGGCTGCGCTACAACATGTACAGCAACCAATACCATCATTACGGGCAGTTGCGCCAGATGTGCCTGCCGCTCTTGATATCGTGATGCAACGTGTGCTTGAGCAAGACCCAACGCTGCGTTATCAATCGGCGGATGAGTTTGCTAGTTCGTTTGGGCGTGCGCTCCATATAGCACAACAAGCAACGATTGTGCCAAACGCGGTAGCAGATGCATCAATTGATACACAGATTACACAACCACCTACGGTCAATTGGTTAGAGGGGATTGAGCTTGCCTCGACCGGAAAAACGGCAGTGATCTCTCCTAAAGGAGATACTGGAAGCTGGCAGCTGACACCGCCAGTAAAAACGGGAAAAATGGCAGCGGTCTCTGTTTCCTCCTCTATGGGTGCTTCTGCTGGTGATGATGTGGCTTCTATTGATCCTTTTGTCTGGTGGTCAACAACCGAGATGAGTAGTGTGAAAGTGGGGCCATCTGGGCAGGGGGGGCAGACGGTGGGAACGTTTGCGCAAAGAAAAACAACGAATCTAAGTGGCCGTCGAAAAGGTACGATGCAGAGTAGAAGGCGTGTCATCGCGTTGCTGGCCGGTGGAGGTGTGGTGGCGGTGGGAGTGCTTGGCGTGACAGGCGTGAGCCTTGCACATCTGTTGCAAAAGACGGCACCACAGACGGTTGGTGGACAGCAAGCTGTGACGCAAGGGAATACAGCGACGACAGGAGCAACGCAGGGAACAGGCAATCCTACAAAAGGGCCGGTACATACGACTCCCACTGCCGCAAAAGGACATGCGGCAACCCCAACAACAGGACCAAAGGCCACCCCGACTACAAAACCAACAACGGGTACACAGGCAACCCCAACGGCGGGAGCGCAACCGACACCGACGCCACAACCACAGCCGACACAGCCTCCACCCACGCCAACTCCCGCGCCACCGCAGCATACGGGCACGGTGATTGGTTCAACCAGCCAGGGAACGAATTCAGCGCAAAACTTTACGAATCCGCGTGATGGGCAAGGCAGCCTGTTGATCCATTTGCCTAATGGAAATTTCGTGGCTTTTGAAAACGCTTGTACCCATGAAGGTGTGCCAGTCACCTATAATGCTGGCAATCATCAACTCTTTTGCCCCAGACACAACGCGTATTTCGATCCTGCCAATGGTGGGAGCGTCGTTTCTGGTCCACCGCCTTCCCCTTTGAGGAGCGTGGCCATTCGCGTCAATGCTGATGGTACTATCACTACCGGCTAGCCTGAGATCAAGTGCGACTTCTTTGCAGAAGTATCGTGAGCACACAAAAGAAGGCCAGGAGGGCGGCAACAATAGCGTAAGCTACAGTGTTGCTCGTGGCTCCTGGCTTTTGTGTGGCTGAGTCTGATTGTTCTGACGATGATGTGCTTTTGGCGGGGTCTGATAATACAAGGTAGACTGCCAGTGGCAACCCCAGAAAGAAAAGAAGTAATAAAATGTAGGCTTCCATAAAGCTCCCTCGTCTGCTCGTTTTCATAGTATGTACAGATTGTCCTATGCTTATTATCCAACACGTTTGTATTCCGCTGAAAGGTACACGAACGTTCGCATAGATTTCCTTATTGTCGAGACTAGAAGGGCATGGTACAATCAACAAAATGAATAGAGCTTGAGGAGAGGATACCATTATGGAGACAACGGAGTCAGGGAGCAAGACCATCGTTATTCTCAATCCCACCGCGAATCGTGGTCATATGGCACAGTCACGTGCATTGATTCGTCGTCGCATAGAGCGTGAGCCGGACAAGTATGAGTATGTTGAGACCACGCGGCAGAACGAGGCAAAAGAGCGGGCAATGCAGGCGGCAAAAGAGGGTCGCGGCGTGATTATTGCTGGTGGAGATGGGTCGGTACATGAAGTCGTCAATGGACTTCTCTCCGCTGGTAGACGGGTGCCACTCGGTATTGTTCCGGCAGGCTCTGGCAACGACTATGCCTGGAACACGCTCAAGATTTCTCGTGATACTGCCGCTGCCGTGGAAACGGCGTTCGATGGCCGCCTTATCGATTCTGATGCAGGTGTAGTCAATGATCGCTACTTTGCCAATTCCTTCAGTGTAGGGCTCGATGCTGATATCGCGGTAGCGGCAGGTGGACTAAAAAAGTATCCCTTCATGAGCGGTGAGCGCTTGTACTACACCTCCACTTTGCGCCAACTCCTGTTCGGTTATAGACGTTGCCCTTGGCTCAAATTCTCGCTTGATGGTGAGGAAGCGATAGACAACACGGAAAGACGCTATGTCTTGATGGCGGTCACGATTGGACCAACCTATGGGGCGGGCTTCCGTATCAATCCAACCGCCGATTATTGTGATGGCTTGCTCGATATTTGCACGATCAGTTATACACCGCTGGCGCGTGCGCTACGCCTTTTGCCTGTCGTGCAAAAAGGGGAGCATGCCGCACTACCGGAGGCCACCTTTTATCGCGCCAAGACGGTGCATATTGAGAGCCGTGCTGAGGTCAATATCCAGATGGATGGTGAGACGACTCATACAAACCGTTTTGACGCGAAGATTCTACCGGGTGCCTTGTGGGTGCGTATATGAGAAGTGGCGCGGTAATCTATGCTCTGCTTCATTTGCTCGCGAGTGGTTTCACACGTTTGATTTGCCGCTATCGTGTCAGTGGTTTGGAGCATGTTCCTCGCAGTGGCCCTTTGCTGGTTGTCTCAAATCACTTAAGCTGGTATGATCCCTTCTTGCTTGGTGTCTTATTTCCACGTCGCCTGTGGTTCTATACGAAAGTGGAAGTGTTTGATTGGCCCCTGATAGGCTGGTTAGCACGTAGAACTGGACAAATACCAGTACAGCGTGGGGCAGCTGATCGGGTGGCGATAGAACACGCATTGGCGGCATTGCGTGAGGGCAAAGCCTTGGTTATTTTTCCCGAAGGAACGGTCGAGCGACAGGAGCAGATGATCGCGGCCCATACTGGGGTGGCGATGCTTGCACTGCGGTCGGGCGCGACACTCATTCCGGTTGCCCATGCTGGGACGCGACGTGTGCTGCGCTTTCGTGGCTCATGGCTGCCACTCGTCACTGTTTGTATTGGTGAGCCATATACGCCCGTGTTACCGCCGGGGATGTCGCGTAAAATGGGATTACAGCTGATTACTGATGAGAGTATGCGGCGCATCGCGGAGATGATGCCCGCAGAAGCACGCGGTATCTATCAACAATCGAGTGAAAAATAATAGGCCAAATCGCACCTGATCGATTAGACAATGGTGCGTTGCATGCTCGTAGGGACGGCATTCATGACGCCCTCGTACCCAGTGTTGGTTAATCTCACCTCAATAGGTACGAGGGCGTCATGAATGCCGCCCCTACGGGCTTGGATGGTTAGGCGTCAGGACTCGTATTGCAGTACTGCACTGGGGGCGATGTAAATGCGATCCCCTTTGTGTAGAGAATGCTGATCAACGCGATGCCCGAGGTAGGTTAAGCCATTCAAGCTTTCGGCATCTTCAATTTGCCAGATGCCCTTCTCCTTGTTCCAGCTAATCTTGGCATGGAGACGCGAGACACGCTGTGATGGAACGGCGATGTCATTACTGGATTGTCGTCCAACAGTGAGCAGGGGCTTATCCAACCTCCGTTCACCAACGATCTTGCCATCTACTTCAATCAGCACGCGCGCACTGAATGGCGGTTGACTTGACCTACCATTCCCGTTGACGACGTCACGATCCCTTGGGGATTGTGGTGTGACAGGTAATGGTCGGCTGACTGGTGGAATCGGCGAAGGTGGCACTGGATAGGGCGACCTGGGGCTTTGCATGCCAGGCTCTGCGGCGGGGCGTTGTTGCATTAAACGCTGCATTTCGGCCTTGGGCACAATCATTGAGCCGCCTTCATAATCGACGCTGTAACGGTTTTGCTCTTTGAGGAGTGCCGCGAAGACACCATTTTGACGCTTCAGCTCTTTATAGGGGCCGCGCTCAATAATGCGACCTTCCTTGAGCACAATAATCTCATCAACATTGCCGAGTGTACTCAAGCGGTGAGAGATCATGAGCACGGTGCGCCCTTCTACTAAGGTATCAATCGCATGCAACACCTCCGCCTCGGCCTCTACGTCAAGGGATGCCGTGGGTTCGTCGAGCACGAGAATGGGCGAGTTGCACAGAATGGCGCGGGCGATAGCTAGGCGTTGTCGCTGCCCACCTGAGAAGTTTTTGCCTCGTTCGCGTACTTTTGTGCTGTAACCCTCTGGCATACCCATAATAGTCTCATGTATCTGGGCTTGTTTGGCGGCAGCCTCAATTTCCTCCATGGTGGCTTCGGGTCGCCCAATTTTGATGTTATCAAGAATGGTGCCCTCGAAGAGCACAGACTCTTGTAATACCTGGGTAACGTTCCGTCTCAGGATGGAAAGGGGAATGGTGCGATTATCAATGCCGTCGATTCTGACCGTGCCTTGTTGTGGTTCGTAGAAGCGTGGGATTAGTTTGACTAGGGTGGTTTTGCCGCCACCGGAGAGGCCAACCAGGGCGACACGTTTGCCCGCCTCGATCCGCAGGTTAATGCCTTTGAGAATTGGTCGATCGGGGGTGTAGCCAAAGACCACATTCTCGAAGGTAATTTCACCCGTCAAGCGTTGCGGGCCCCTATAAGGAGTACTGTTCTCTTTTACCTCTGGAGCTTGATCGAGCACTTCTTGGATGCGCTCGGCACCTGCAATGGCACTCGTGGCCACATTAGTCAATTTGGAGAGGTCTTTCATGGGTTGATACAATTGCTTCAAGTAGCTGAGGAAAAGAACCAGGGTGCCAGCCGTGACAGCCGGAGTCGGTGTGGTGTTAAAGATGGGAATTTTACCGGTAATTGCCGCGAAGCCACCTACACCAAGAATAATGGCGGTACCAGCTGTGACGAGAATATTGACGACCGGTGTGAATTGGGCCTGTAAACTTGCAGCCTCCAGGCTAGCATCGCGGCTTTTGCCCACATAACGGTTAAAGCGGTCGGCTTCGCGATCTTCAAGCGAGAAGGCTTTGAGGACGGTGATGGCACCAACATCCTCAACTGCCACATCTGCTACCTCTCCACCAGCTTTGGCGGCGCGCTTCGCCGCTGCTTTAATACCTCTCGTGTAGCTGAGAATGATGACAAAGAGAGCGGGCAAGATGACAATGGAGATGAAGGTGAGTTGTACTTGTGCTATGAACATGAATGTGACGGCTGTTACTAGGCTCAAAATGCTGCCTAGCAGGTCCACTAGACCATCGGTGATGAGCTTTTCAATACTAGCGATGTCGCCAGTGATTCTTTGAATCAGATCACCTTTTTTTTGTCTGCCATGCCAGTCTAGTGATAGACGTTGTAGTTGATCAAAGAGATTCCGCCGTAACCGTGCGGATAGTTGTTGACCGATAGTGGAGGCTATGAGCTGTTGCACATAGGTTAAGCCTGAATCGGCTGCTCCAAGTAAGATGAGTAAAATGACGAGCGTGATAAGCACTGCTGATGTACTGTGCGTCTGTCCCGCTGCAACGGGATTGATCAAGTTGACTATGCTTGTGGTAATATCTTTTGCATCAAGGTGAGGGGGTTGAATCTTGTCAATGATATCTTTAATGACAAAACCAGGGAGCAAAGCCGCCTGAACCTCGAAGGCTGTTGCGATGAACGCAACGACAACGAGCAAGCGATACCCTTTCAGATTGCGAAAAAGAAAGCGGAACAGGAAGATCATTGCCGACTCCTCTACTCTCTACTGACTGGAGTAACAAAAAACACGCTGAAATGACAGAGGGTACCAAATAATTACTGGATATGTGGGGACGAAATATAGAATTCCAGAACCGCCTTTTAGGTGTAAAGGACGGTTTTCCGCTTAGCACCTTTCCTTTTAGCATATGCTTTTGAACTCATGAAATGAGAATACCATAAAAGGCCATATATATCAATTGCTAAGTTGAGAAATTGATATATATAGATGATGATTGCCTATATATAAGCAGTCAAGTAAAAGAATGGTTTTCCTAAACTATGGACTCTTAGAGAGAGTAGTCACAGTATGCAACACGTTACAGGACAGCAATAGCTTTGCAAACGACTATTTGAAGGTAAACGCCGATGGACACATGGATGTGAGCATACATTGTTCGCAAAGTGGCTTGCGTGCATTGCATACGGCTCTTCCATGATAGATGAGTAGCATAGAACTGTCGAGCCAATCCTGTGTAGGGATAATCTGCTTGAGGTCTTGCTCGATCTTTACCGGGTCCTCATTCGTTGTCCAGCCGAGCCAATGGGTCAGGCGTTTGACATGGGTATCAACGACGATACCCTCTACGACACCAAAGGCATAGCCAAGCACGACGTTTGCTGTCTTGCGCGCCACGCCGGGCAAGGTCAATATCTCTTTCATGGTGCGCGGCACTTCGCCGCCGAAGTCGCTGATGATGCGTTGGCTCGCGCCACGAATGTTTCTGGCTTTGTTACGGTAGAAGCCAGTCGAGCGAATATCCTGCTCCAACTCTTCCTGGCTCACGATGGCATAATCCGCGACGGTGCGATACTTTTGGAAGAGTGTGGCGGTGACTATATTGACGCGCTCATCAGTGCATTGCGCTGCGAGTTGGGTTGCGACGAGCAATTCTAGCGGCGTCGTGTAGTTCAGCGAGCATGTTGCATCAGGATAAAGGCCACGTAAGCGCGTGATGATGGCTGTCACCTGCTCCTGTGAACCGGGTTGTGGTCCCGTGTAGGTTGGTGAGATGGCGATTGGCTCCATAAAAATTGTACCCTCTTTGCTAGCCTGTGTTGGCCCTTTGTATTGGCCTTTAGAGATTCTGGATGGCGTACTGTTCGCTATGACCATAGTCCTGGCGGCTCTGGCGCGAGAGTATTTTGTTGATTAAGTCATCTTTCTTGGAATTCTTGGGAACACGCATGTTCAGGTCCTTGGCGATTTCCTGTAGGTCGGGAATATGCATCTTTACAAGCTCATCGCGTAGAAGCACGTGTGCATGAGACGGTGCAGGTGTAGGGACAGGTTCTTCTGCTGCTCTTTCTTCTATAGACGCTGCGGGTGTCGGGTTTTGGGGTGACTGCAATTCTTGCCATGTAACATTGGGCATACGGCGTAGTAGCAGCACGATATTCGAGAGCGTCTCGGCCAGCTCGTGCGTGGTCATTTGCTCAAGTTGTTCGATAGAAATACCCTTTGGCGGGATGCGTTTTGGCATGTGAAGAGAAACCTTTTCTATGATGAAACATGTTGTACTCTCTGCTTGCGCAGCGTACGAACATGATGAATACGACTAATAAATTCGCCTGCGATAGCTTTGAATTGCTCCTGTAGCTTGAGTTCCATGCCTTTGGGATTAGGCATGGCACTGATAGGCATCCGGCCATCTGCCGCCTCTGCCACGACCACACTATCGCTGATAATATGATTAAATACTTGGCCGTGATAATCGGCGCGTACCTGTTCGCAATAAAACTCATGTAATTTGACGTTGGTTTTGACGCGTGTAAGAATGATGCCGCCAAGAACGGGACCAAGCACGAGCGCGTTCTGCTTTGTCGGAGCAAAGAATTTATTGACGGAGCGTTGTAATAAGCCGATGCCGTAAGTAGAAAGGAAGTCCGGCACGGTGGGAACAACGTAGGCGTCACTGGCCCATAAACTGTTTTTGGTGACGGGATTAAAATTCGGTGGGCAATCACAAATAATATAATCATAGTCATTGCGAATATCATCAAGGTAGCGTTGAAGAATATTATGACCGATGAAGTCGGCTAGGCGCAGGTCAACATCGACTAGATCAGGGCTAGAGGGGAGAAGATCAAAGCCGAGCACGCTTGGTAGAACATCGTGAACAATCGCGTTTTGAATAGGAAAGCTATGATCGCGCTGATCGAAGAGGTTGTAGGCGGTTCCTTTCACCATCTTCCATTGCTGCCAATGTTCCTGTGCCATTACGTAGAATGTCGCACTTGCCTGCGGGTCGAGATCGACAAGCAACGTGCGCCGCCCATGATGCTTCGCGAGTGCGGTCGAAAGCTCGACTGAACAAGTTGTCTTCCCGACCCCTCCTTTGAAATTGAGTACCGTGATAATCTGTGCCATCTAGCCACCCTCATGAAAAATAAGTACAGTCTTCCCTTGAAGTAACCATAGGTGCCAATCTTATCACATTTATGCTCATGTATGCGAGAGGAAAGTACTAGTAGGTCAGGACTTTTCAAGGCTTTTGGGTTCACCCGTTCTACTGCAAGGCTTTCTCGGGATCATCTCAAAAATGCCGCATCTGGAAAGCCACTTTAAGATTATCAAGTCTATCCATCAATTGTACTTACAATATAAAAATAGAACATATATTCTATATTCTGTGTTTATTGCTTTTTGTCTACTGCTTGGAATTTATCTCATTTTATGGTAGAGTACTTTATAGAGTGTCTAATCTTTTGTAGTCTCAAACACATTTGTATTATTCGAGTATGAGTTGTCTTTTCATCCTTTCATACCTCTTTCAAAGAGGCTAATTTTGTGGAGCATATGCCATGAGTAATATAGAGGATATTAACCATAATCTTTCGTCGGTCAATTACGAACATCTGTTAGATGCACTCATTGAAGAAATACAAAAGAACGAAAGAAGTGTCGAGGTTCGAGACACCGCGCTCGTATTTGATGTTGATATCGTTGCGGATAGTGTTGCTCAACGCTTTAAGGAGAGCAAAGATTATCCCTTTGAGAACAAAGGCGGAACAACCTATGCTACTATTCACAACCGCGAACTCGCACAAAAAGAAGTCTTTAGTAAAAAGATACAAATGGTAAAAGCACAGCTACAGACACTCTTTTTGAAAAAATTGGAACAGAAACAACCAGTACCCTATCTTACCGATCTTCTTACGCCTATCACATCTTTCACGAACAATACACCGGTTGGACTTTCCTACCCGCTCGATAAGCCACAAAGTATCGAGAAGCAACGTCTCCATCTTAGCACGTCTATACAACATACTGACCCTTGGCTCAAAGCCCATAAGCTTACGCTTCAAGTCAAGGATATTCGGACATTCGATGCACAGATTACGCAAGGTATCTGTTCCTATCTTGAGAGCGTGGGGTGTGAAAGTGAAGAGGTAGAGGACACGCGCACAACACTTGAGGAAATGGCACGAAAGCCATTATCTGGGCTGGGTATATTACGTGAGGCTGTGGTCAAACAATCTGTGGCACGCATTCACCGCGAGGCGAAGGTGCGCTATCTACGGTATCTACTCGAAGGAATGAAAGAATGGAAAAAAGTACGTACCATGCCTGATTCCTCATCTGAGGGAAATACCTCTTTGTCAGAGGTCGAGCAAGGGGTTGTTTTGCTTCACAATTTTATTCGCCGCTTACAAGGACTCGATGCTTATATTCGTCAAGAGAAGGAGAAGGGATATTTTCAAGTAAGGTATCAAGGAACACCTGTCAATTACCTTGACCTCTTTTCACGTGAGGATGCTTTTGACCCACTCCCTATTATTCCAGAAGTAGATGGCTTTCTGGGCGAAAGCACCGATCAGCTACACGGCTCAAAAACATTTGTGTCGGGTCTTAAACTTAAATTGAATGGCTCTGTGCAAGTTCATGGTGGATCGGGTCAGTCCGTTTTCGAGTATAATCTTGGCCTACTCGATGAGACCTGTGCAATCTATAAGGCTCGTGAGGCGAGTGCCAAATCACTGGAGCGCTTTCGAGAAAAAGTACTCAAGGTTGCGCTCCTCTATTGCTTCGTTTTTATCAAGCCAACGGACGCAACCTTTCGTGCTGGTGCCTATTTTGAACAACACTTTCTTCCTGCATTGCAGTCCGACAATGTGGAAAAACAGCAAGACGCATTATATACCCTCTATAAACAGCTTGATACGGTTGAGGTAAGAAATAGTATCGATGTGTTGCGTAAAGTACTCTCGGAGTTCTTGTTACATAAAAGCATTGGTCCAACAAAACAGGCCTATCCTCTCGTATTAAGCATACACAAACGCCTTTTAGAAACTGATGTAGACAAGATAGTGGTAAACAATATCTTCTTTCAAGAAACATTTGAAAAGAATAGTGGGAAAAATGTCCTGAAGTATGTTACTATTGAGGACGCCCATGCAAGTAATGAGCGTGTCTGTTCACTTCCGCTTACGCTTACCTTTGAACCCATATACTATTTTGCTGCCTCCAACACCCCTGAAACCTTTTCTATGACCTACGAAACACAAGGTGTACAAACGCTCCCCATTTTTCTAGCCCCCGTTGATAAAGATAGGAAGGCAGATATTCAACGGTATGCAAAAACATACGAAGGTATCAAACGCATTGCGCTTTATTACCGTCATCGTAAAGATGTACGTACTGACTCGGAGCGTGCCTTTGTGTATCGTTTTGTCTATATGCTTTTATCCTATACCTTTCTTCACATGATTGCCTCCTACTTGCCAGCCGCTACTGCACGCAAACTCTTCCTTCCCATTGTGTGTATCCATGCAGAACAACAGCTACCAGACGAAAAGAACGAGAAGTTTGATGATGAAACCTTTATACATAGTCTTTCTAAAATCTTAGAGCATATGCTTGCAGAAGACTACACAGCAAGTTCGCAAGGTTTTTATTTGGAGACAGTAGATAATACTAACACCTATAAACTAAAAAATGCGTTATACTCACTCTACACCGCTCTGCCACGCATTTTTCAACATAAAGGACTAGTTTCAGCGCAGAGCCAGCAACGCCAACTTCAAAAAATGGCAATCATTGTTGTTTCTAGCCGTAAGTGTGACTTTAATACTCAAACGCCCGACTTTTATAAATCGTCGGTGCTAGGAGAAGTGATTGGCATTGAGTGTTTGCCAAATCAGGCTATTCGTGTTGGTACTCTGTCAACCTTCTCAGTCAATCAAGACAATAAAGAGATGTACACACGCTCAGATGCTGTGCTAGAACAGGTTCGCCAGTGCTATGCTCAGGGGTATCGGCATTTCTTGTATGTCGCACGTGCTCCCTATAGTAGCACATTACACATTTCAGATGCTGATGGAGAAACCGAACTCTACTTCATGAACAAAGCGATTATTCAGGGGATGCGCGGCATAGGTGAGGATATCAAAGTATATCCCGTCTTTTGCGATAAATATTATGCGGTCAATCGCAAAAAGAACAGTAGGGCAGCAGAGTATAAAGTGAAATCTTTATACGTTGACGATATCGGCGAGCTTTCAAACCTCTCAAATGATCTCAGCAGGAAATCGCTCATTTTCTTCAACCTGTTTAGCGGTGCAACCATTAACCCAAAGACTATTTATAATGGTGTTATGTCTTATGCCACCTTGACAAATGTTTATAACGATCTGACCTATGAGCAATACCTTTGGAATGATTTGTTGAGCAAAAGGGAACCATATTCACTTGGTAGTGATATCCTGGACTACATTACGCTGCTCCATTTTTCTCGTAATGAGAAATCGAGTGATTCTCGCTTTAAACTCGATCCCTTTGTTTCTATCATTGGTGACGAATCGGTGGGGAAAGTGTCAGTTATCTCACACATGCTCAGTCGGGTAAGTTTTAATATGCTCGCCTTTCTCACAGAAGTACGTGCTGTTCTTCGTGCGGATATGTAGGGAAGATATAACAAAATGGAAGAATCCACGATACCACTTAGTGACAAAGCACAAAAAGATTTTGCCGAGGGACTTGGTCGATTCTTTGAATTAGGCTTTAACACTGGATTTCTTACTGCCTTGCAGCAGCAACAAGAGGTAGTTACCCACTTCGGGACAATCTATAAGCAGGACCTTACGAACCTACGCTTCTCCAAATTAGTAGATGCGATGTATAAGCGTATCGGCGGCACTATCACCCTTTGGGATCAAGCAGCACTTAAACGATGGTTTCTCTTTTTCTTACAAAAGGGCTTTCTCTCGGGTGTAAATTTTCTCACAGAATATCTTCAATCATTTCAGGATCACCAACGTGAGGTTCCTCGCCATATAGAGTATCTTCAGTGCAATTTCTATGGTCAAAGCAGTTTGGATACATATACAAAAAACCCACATGCGGCGATTAAAGAATTGATGACGCAATTTCAGAAAGCAGGATACACGCTCGACATCTCTGATGCAGATATTACTGAGTATATATGTAAGGGAAATTTTCTCAATGCGGATGTCCTGCTCCTTCTAAAATATGGGAGATATTGGCGCATACTCTGTATCGATCTCTCGGTCTTCTCAGTTCGTGCGCTCAATGAGGCAAGCGATTTGACAGATATGAAAGCGGTCTATCGTATGCTCAACAAAGAGCTGAACTATACACGCTCAAAAAGCGTTTTCACAAACTTGAGCATCGATGCAGAAGAGGAAGCAACAACCACGGAAATCTTATCGGGTCAACTCACAAACTACTTCACTGCCTTCAAACGTGAAGATAAAGAGAGCGTAAAGTTGATTCAAGCAGCGAGTTACACTTACAGTTTCTATGGTTTTCTCAAAAGCAAGGGTATTATAAATGAGAAAACCGACATAGTATTCAACGTTGTAGGCTATACAGATCGATCAATTAATACCATAGCGTTGCACAAAGCGCAAATTTCATTGCTTGCCACCTGTGCAACGTTGTATAAAGAACATTCTACACTACGTACCATCGCCGATGCACGCGATTATGTCCTCCAAACGATTCAAAAAGCCGCCGCCAAAAGCTTCGAGCAAGGAACCATCTTTACGAAAGCATTATTGCATCTTGCCGACGAAGGAGATGGAGTGCGCTGGCTCACTCATACTGAGACCTTGCAAGGCTTTGCCAACACCAGAACACCTCTGCGTCCTGAGCAAATCAGCGATGAAGTACGTCTACGCCTCAATCCCACAGATTATCAAGGGAAAAATTTGCTTGATGTCCATTCCGCGCTTGTTTGGCAAGAGCTCACGCGCAGAGACATACCCTATCTCTTTTTAACTGGACATCCAGGGATCGGAAAGACGACATCACTTGTAAACTTCTTGAAAGCCGCCGATATACGCGGGGAAGGGTTTCTCTTCCTCTACGTTAGTCCACGTAAACAAGTCAATCTTGATATCATTCAAAAGTTTCGTGAAGACACAGGAATTGGCTTTCCTGCATGCGATAATCTGTTCGCTCTTACCGCAAATACGCTCATTATTCGCAACAACAACACGCATAAAACAGTTCACTACTACTCGCAGCAACGGCACGACACTTTTGTTGAACGAGGCGTTACATTCATTCATGCAGAGAGCGAACAAGCATTGCAGCAAAGCACAAACGCACGTTACCTCGAAGAGATACAAGAAGGCTTACTTATTGACAAAGGCGAACGTATTAGTGGAGTGCTTGATAGCCTCTGTAGCGCACTTCATGCAACGTTGGATAAGCCTCTTGCAAGTGCTATTGTTGCCACCGTTGCCGTTCAATCGCTCAAACGAACAGGGAAAACTGGCGAGAACACGACGTTACGTCATCTTGATACGATTTTCAAAGGGTTTTATAGTCAAAACGAGATGCCTATTCCTCATAAAATGCAGCAATTAGCCAAACAGGCAAAGCATATCTTTGTGATGATTGACGAAGTAACAGCCGATGAAGGTGGTGTTGCCTTTCTTCATGGTCTGCACGAGTTTTTACAAAAACGTCAGCTTCTCAACTCACCCTATGGCATCAATACAAAAATTATTGTTGCGGATGCCTCTATTGTTGGTTCCGATGTTATTCGGCAGCATCTTTCACTCACCGACTACGAACCGGATAAGATTTATGTGCGCCGTGTTTCAACGCCATCATTGCCATCTACACTAGCTATCTCTCCTCTTCCATTCAAAAGAACGAATGCTACCGTGATAAACGCAAATGCGTTTCCAGCAAGTAAGTTGTGTATAAATTACAAGATAGGTATAGATGTTATTCCTTACAAAGAGGAGACATTTTCTGAACGCACGAAAGCGTTGCAGGAGAATTTGCAAGACATCATTCTTCAAGATATTCTTGCCAGCCTTGATACGTCAAATGCACCACAGTTATTAGTATACATTCAGAGTAAACAGAGGCTTGCGCGTCTCATTCAAAAGGTACGAGACAAACGTGGTGGATTTGAGCGGGACACAGAATACCTTGAAATTCATGCAAATGTATCAGAGCGACAAAAAGAGGCCATAAGTAAGTTCCGGGAGACGACAAAGGTTGTCTTTATGACCGCCTCGGCGAGTCGTGGGCTTTCTTTTCCCAACGCCAAGCATATATTGGTAGATATTCCACATTTTGAGATTGAACAAAATCTCATGGAAATATTGCAGGTGATCTATCGTGGACGAGGGGGGGCCTATGATCAAGATGAAAAGATGCTGACCTTCTACTTGACCGATCAAATTGTGTATTCTGAACAAGAGGACCGTCTACTCGCAGTCCGCGAAAGTATTCTGCACCTTTTAAATGTTTTGCTTATTCTAAAAACATCCATCATGACACGTATTGAAGGAAGCGGAAAACTTGGACTAAATCAGCACTTTATGATGGTTCCTATAGGAGGAAAGTCTGTCTTTGCGGCAGGAGAGACGTTCACATCTCGTATGGGAAGGTTACTCAAAGAACTACAAGACCTACATCACCTCAATAGGAGCGATAAACGCTTGGAGTCTGTGCGCTATGTGTTAGCACACACATTAGAACACGCAGATATCGATCTTGTTTCTGGTCAACAGCGTACCCCAAATAACGTCTTAAAAAGACAATCGTATCTCTCGCTTGTGCCCATACTGAGCCAAAAATTTGAGGAAGCCGTCAATAAGGGCTTTGATCACCTCTTAGACTTTTTGCCCCTCGAAATTGGCTACATTTCGGGTGGGCTGCTCACTGTTCCTATTCTTGGTAAAGCAATGCAAGAAAAGTATTGGTTGCAAACAGAACATGAAGTGATGCCGGGAGAAAAAACGTTTGACCTTCTTGCCACCATGTACGCGCTAAGTCAAGATAGAGAATATCCCGAAAGTCTGCATATGGCCCTACGGGATGCCATTGCGTTAATGAAAGCACTCAAGAGCATGGAAGCAAGCAAAATATCCTATTATGCACAGGAAAGCTTTCATACCGATCAACACTATACCATTCCACTCGTCACCTTCGTGATTGCTGATAGCATGAAGGAATTCTTCGCCAACAAACGCGAACACAAAAATATATCAGAAGCCACGTTTCACGGCTTACTCAGTGCCTATATACAAAGATTATATCCAGCAAATAGCTTATTACCTCTTGGTGAAGAATACGATGATTTTCCGTTTATTGTCTTTCGTAGCTTGAATCTTGGAGAGGTACGACGCAAAATGTTCACCGGCAAATATCTCTTTATGTCTCACGAGTTCAACATCATCAATATGCTTTTGTCGAGTAAAGAGTAGCTTTTCTCCCTATCTTGCTTGAGTTCCTTATCGTAACGTTTCAGATCTTTGATCTATGGTTCTAGGTGCTGAGACAGTTAGTTATGCTACATGCACTTTCTGTGTCAGAAATGCGGTCAGGTCATTGGCATAGGCCTGCGGATCGGCATTCCATGATTCGGTGTGGTCCGCATTGGCAACGCGATAGTAGGTGACAAAATCAGGATGGGCGTGCGCAAAGGCATCGCTGACTGCAATCGGCGTTGACATATCATTGGTGCCGTGAAAGAGCAAGGTAGGTATGGCGGTCTGTGGCTGCTGGAATTGGTCGAGCGCATCAAAATTGATGCCGCTGCGGAAGCTAGCAATCCCCTCGGCAACCGTGGCGATGAACTCTGGCACGGACCGTTTCTGGGCCTGAAATGCAATTGTCGCACGAAAATTGAGGATGGGGGCATCGAGCACGAGGGCCTGGACATACTTGGCATAGGAAGAGCGATGCTGGAAGGCCTCGATAATCGCGCCACCCTTGGACCATCCGTAAAGAACTAAGTGCTGCGCACCCTGCGCGAGTGCGTACTTGACGCTGGCCTCTAAATCCTGCCACTCGCTATCGCCAAGATGATCGTAGCCATCGGGGCTAGCTGGGGAACCGAGATCGTTGCGATAAGAAATGGCTAACAGCGGTAATCCAAGGTGAGCCAATGGCTGAAAGACGCGCAGAGCTTCTTCTTGTGTCTCTCCCTGACCATGTACCAAGATCGCCCAGGTAGTGAGTTTGCCGGGCACAAACCATGCAGGCATGGCACCCAGCGCATCGGGGACTTGCACATCGTTGATTGTCAGTCCCAGGCTGTCTTTGAACTTACCGGAATAGACGTTCCTGGTCCAGTAGGTTAGCAGGCCCTTCGAGAGGGGCGCGTTTGTCTGAAGCAGCTGGCGCGTGACGGTGCTGGCATCGGAGGAGATGATGGGACCAACAATCGCTTGACCAGCGGGCCACTCGATTTCGAACTCCCCAGGAGCCAGAGTAGAGGAGTTGCTTGGAAGCGTTACCGTTTTCGCGGTCACATTTGTCACGGCAAGGGTATAGGTGGGTGTATAGTGGACAACTCCGAGGATGGCATTTGAGAAGTATACGCCGATACCGCCAATCACCAGAACCGCGAGAATAATAATGATGAGAAGTGTGATCAGCACACCCCTGAAGAGGCGTCGCTGTTGACGTTGCTGCGTCGGCACCATTGTACCTGAGATACTGCTTTTTCTTGTTCTGCTCGATTCCATTCGCTTAACCTTTCTACTTTTGTCTCTAAAGAGGAAATTTTCTTGAATTGAATATATAAAATATGTAGGTCATCAAATTAACAAGCATGAGAAGAACTAGGCATTCACTCGTGGGGAACCGACTGTCGCAATCGTATCACACTTAATGTAGTGTTTGCGAAAGATAGTACTAGTGGACTTATTAGAGCTTACATAATTCGTATCCTGGTGCCTTGATCCCACCTATCCCTTGTTTCCTGTAGCACATCTGGTGATATGATAACAGTAAGAAATGCTGGAGAAAGCATCGGTATTGAGAAGGGAAAGTAGGGAAATAGCGTATGCTCAAGTTTGATCGTCAGGGATTGATACCCGTTGTGATACAGGATGATGGCACTGAAGAGGTGCTAATGGTCGCGTTTATGAATCAGGACGCATTAGAGCGCACCCGTGAGACAGGCTATACCCACTTCTTTAGTCGTTCGCGCAACGCTTTGTGGCGCAAGGGAGAGCAATCGGGCAACACACAAGCGGTCAGTGCTATCTTCGTGAACTGTGAAGAGAACAGTCTGTTAATTCGTGTGCGTCAGCAGGGGGGAGCCGCCTGCCATGACGGGTATCGCAGTTGCTACTATCGCCGCCTCAATAGCGATGATAGCTACGAAATCGTCGCCGAGCGCGTATTTAATCCAGCAACAGTCTATGCCTCTACCCCTACTGCCCACTCCACAGTAGCCGCAGCAGGTATGGACGCGCTGCACAAGGAGCGTGAGGAGCAGCAGCGGCAGCTAGAAACAGAGATGCGTCAGCTCTACGGGGTGTACCTCTACTTACGCGATCATGATTTGAGCGAACAGTCGAATACATCACGCTTATTACAAGAACATAGTCATGGCTACCTCGTGGCGCGTCTGGCTGACGAGCTAGAAGAACTGGCCGACGTGCAAATAGGCGAACATGTGCATTCCGGTAGAGAGGCCGATACAATACTAGAGGGGAGTCAAGTTGGCTACTGGCTGCTGTTGCTTGCCTCTACTCATAACGTGCGCTTCGATGATTTTGCACCGCATACAGCAGTGTTAGACGGCTATTATGGCCAGTATAGTCAAGAAAAAGCGGTCGAGGTGGGTCAAGAGTGCCTCAATTTGCTTGCATCGCCGGAGCAGTCTTCGTTAGCGCAAGGGTTATCATTAGGATTTAACTTCATTGGCTGGACCTGTGCCGAGACGCACATCAGCCCGTTGGCCCCTACCGAGTATGATCTCAACCAGATGCGTCGTAAAGGGTTAGTCAACTAGCCGTGCTTTCCTTAATACTTCTTATAGCCATAGGACATAATAAAGGACCTTTATATGAAGTCTGTACGTGCAGTGATTTTTGATCTTGGTGGAACATTGATCGATTGGCCTGATTGGGACGAAGATATCGAGCGTCGCTGGGCTCTCTCCTATGATTATCTGATCTCCAAGCTGCCGGGGGATCATTGGCCTGAGAGGGAGAATTATGTACGTGCGATGCGTCAGGCCGAGAAAAATCACTGGTTACAGGTAGAAAAGCGGCAGGCGAGTAGCAAGCCAGCTGATGTAATACTTGATGGCTTTGCGCGTCTGGGTCAGCAGCAAGTGGGCGAACAAGAGGTGCTGGTTGCTCTGGATGGCTATGCTCATGCCGTTGATGGTTGGGCTATTGTGTTTCCCGATGCTCGTCAGACGTTGATGACGCTCAGGGAGCGCGGCTACAAAGTAGGATTGTTGTCAAATACATGGTGGGCAGCGGACTGGCATAATGCCGAGCTGGCGACGCATGGCTTGAACACGCTCTTCGATGCGGTTGCGTACACCTCTGACCTGCCACGCTCCAAGCCTCATCCTTCGGTGTTCTTGCATATGGCCGCACTGCTAGGGGTTGAGCCGCAGTCCTGTGTGATGGTGGGGGACCGCATGGCTGACGATATTGCGGGGGCATTAGAGGCGGGTATGCGGGCCGTGTGGCGAGAGAATACCTATCCCTGGCCGAAGCCGCAACATATTATTCCTACCGCCGTGATTACGAATCTTGCCGAACTGCTGCCATTATTGGAGCAGTGGGGATAACAGTTGTATCTAGTTTTGCACACTCAGGTTCGTCTCAGCTTCATCTCAGCTAGGCTTCATATGTGGATGCCATACTAACTACAGTAACGTTTAGGAAGAGTTAGCGAACTGCTTCTACGCAGAGAAGCAGGGTGAGAGAGGTATTTGATGAAGGCGCACATTTTAGTTGTGGATGACGATCCGCGCATTACAGATTTGTTGCGGCGTATCCTAGCATATGAGGGCTATAGTGTGGCTATTGCCTCTACTGGCGATATGGCTTTAACGAAAACATTGGAACGCGCTCCCGACCTGATTGTGCTTGATATTATGCTGCCGGGCATAAATGGGTTAGAGGTCGTGCGTCGTCTACGTGCCGCGGGCGATCAGGTGCCCATTCTGATGTTGACTGCGCGTGATGCGGTGGTTGATCGGGTGAAGGGCTTGGAAACGGGTGCTGATGATTATCTGGTGAAACCATTTGCGAACGAGGAACTGCTGGCCCGTGTCAAAGCGATGTTGCGGCGTAACCAGAGCGAGCATTATGAGGTGTTGAAGTACGCTGACGTTGAGTTGGATACCGCGACGCGCATCGCCCATCGCAGAGGGCGTGAGATCGAGCTTTCGCCCACAGAGTATGAGCTGCTTTCCCTCTTTTTGCGGCGTCCTCGGCAGGTCTTGACGCGGGATATCATTATGGATCGCGTCTGGGGCATTGATTTTGAGGGATCATCAAACGTGATGGAAGTCTATGTGGGATATCTACGGACAAAGTTAGAGGCGAGCGGAGAACCACGTTTGATACACACAGTACGCGGTATTGGCTATGTCTGCAAAGAATAAACTTGCTCCAACGCAAAATACCGCTTCTTTAGAAGAGGAGCAAGTGCAGTTACGAGCACAACGGCTGCCCGCCTCTTTGCGTTGGCGTCTGGTTGTCTGGTATGGTTTCCTGTTAGCGGGTGCGCTCGTATTCTTTGCCGTGTTGGTGTTGCTTTCAGTGACCGATGCCACGGAGAAGAGCGTGGATAGTGCAGTGCAGGCTGAGGTACGTATCACGAATGCAGAGATACGCAATGAACTTACAGCAGAGGCACCCTATTGGCCAAGCAAACTTCATCTAAATACGATTGATAGCAGTCATGATCTCAACATTATTATTCAGGTTGTTGATATCAACGGAGCGACACGTTTCCAATTGAATGCCCCTTTGTCTCAGAGCACGACTCATAATGTTAATCTCCAAAGCGCATTACCGTATACTGTGGCAGACAACGGTGCGAATATGCGTGTACAGGCTCTACCAATCAAGGCTCCGGTTTCAGTCTCCGTCAACGGTAAGGCGAGTATAGCTTATACTGGTCCAACAATAGGCGTGTTATATGTGGCAAAGCCCTTGGGAGATGTGGAAAGTGAGCTGTTCACTCTCAAAACGCGGTTATTGATCTCTGGCAGTACGGTTCTCGCGGCTGCACTGATCGGCGGTTGGCTCATTGCGGCCAATGTGTTACGGCCCCTGACAGACATCGTGAAGACAGCCAGGGCGATTGCTGTGGCTACCGCGCAGGGAACGCGCATCGGCAACTTGAGCCATCGGGTCAGAGAGACGGGCGGGCACGATGAAATGTCTCTGGTTGTCAATGCTTTTAACGAAATGCTTACCGATTTGGAGAGCGCAACCCAGATGCAGAAACGTTTTATTGCCGATGCATCGCATGAGTTGCGCGCACCGCTGACCACCATTCAAGGCAATCTTGCCTTTTTGCAGCGTCACTTTGACAATTTACCACCAGATGAACGGCGTACCATGCTAGGGGATGCGCACGGAGAGACGTTGCGTCTGGCGAGATTGGTGGAGGAATTGCTCATATTGGCGCGTGCCGATGCCAATAGTAGCAAACAAGTGCTGAGGCAGGATGAAGGGATTGGTGTCTCTGAAGAGCAACAGCGGGTATCCATTGAACTCGATCACGTCGTACTCCACCTCATACGACAGTTCAGGGGTCGCCTGAAGGTGGACAATGCAAGGGTGAGGCTTGAGGTTGGGCATATTGAGCCTTTGCGTGTGCAGGGGGACGAAGAGAGTTTGCGCCGTATCCTGCTGATTTTACTCGATAATGCCATCAAATATACGCATGTTGGTGATGATGCAGTTGAAGGGCATGTGAACATCTCCTTAGAACGCAATGGACAGGAAGCGGTTATTCATATCCGTGATACAGGTATGGGTATTGACCAAGAAGACCTCCCTCATATCTTTGAACGCTTTTACCGTGCTGATCGCGTTCGCTCCCGCCAAGGCACTGGGCTTGGGCTGCCTATAGCACAGACTCTAGTTGAACAACTCTCTGGGCGCATCACTGTGGAAAGTGAACCTGGGAAGGGGAGTACATTCAGCGTCTGGTTGCCTCTACGCTAACTCCTCGCATAAAAATGAGATTCTCAGTTTGGTTTCAGATGTGTCACAGCACCACCTCATATCAGTCGTGTATAGTTCTCGCAAGTGATGGAGAGAGGCTGTCCCCCCGGAAAATGCTTCTCTTTCATCCGCTTCATAGAATAAAGAAAAACATATGATTATGTTAGGGAAGAGAGAACTATTGTGCTTGCTGGTAATATCTGGTTATGGGTAGGTTTTACGGTGTTTGTGCTGGCTATGCTAGCTATTGATCTGGGCGTATTCCATCGCAAGGCCCATACTGTCTCGTTGCGCGAGGCTATTACGTGGAGCGTTGTCTGGATAGGCTTGGCAATGGTCTTTAATGCCGGTCTCTACTTTTTTGCTGGACCTGAACAAGCGTTACAATTTTTTACTGGATACTTAATAGAGAAATCCCTGAGCGTCGATAACATTTTTATATTCGTGCTGCTTTTTACCTACTTTAGCGTGCCTGCTGCCTATCAACATAGGGTGCTGTTCTGGGGTATTCTTGGCGCGTTAATCATGCGTGGCGCGCTGATCGGCGTCGGTGCTGTCTTACTCGAACAATTCCACTGGATCATCTACATCTTCGGTGCATTCTTGATCTTTACGGGCCTGCGTATGGGCTTGCAAAAAGAGACAGAGGTACATCCTGAAAAGAATCCCCTGCTTAAATTGGTACGCAGGATCGTGCCGGTAACGGACGAGTATGTACATGATCGCTTTTTTACGCGCAAAACGGGTGTGCTTATGGCAACACCGTTGCTGCTCGTGTTGGTGATTATCGAGAGCACCGACCTAGTGTTTGCGTTAGACTCCATTCCTGCTATCTTTGCGGTCACGAATGACCCCTTTATCGTCTACACCTCGAATGTCTTTGCCATCCTGGGGCTACGTTCACTTTACTTTGTGTTTGCGAATATCATCCACAAGTTTTATTACCTCAAGTTGGGCCTGTCCATTATCCTTACCTTTGTGGGTATCAAAATGCTGGTGGCGGATATCTATCATATGCCGACATGGGCCTCGCTCGCCTTTATCGCTCTGGTGCTCGGTGCTGCGATTATCGCGTCGATGATGCGGGCACGTAGGCATCCAGGATTGCCCGAAGTAACGCAAGAGGAGCCACAAACAGAGCATGTGCTTGAGAGTACGACGCGTCAGAAATAAGCATGAAGTGATGTGATGAGGAATTGACTATGCCAACACTACCTCTTTATGAGTGGATACAGGCCTTAGGTGGTTTTTATGATCGCTATGGGTATCTAGTGGTTTTCCTAGGTACCTTTGGTGAAAATACTTCGCTGCTCGGTCTATTATTGCCAGGAAACACGCTTGCCCTGCTGGGAGCATTTTATGCACGGCAAGGGACGCTCTCAATCGGATTGGTGATTCTGTTTGCGACACTTGGCACGATTGGAGGCTATCATGTTGATTACCTCGTGGGGCGGCTTGTGCTCAATCGTTTCTCTGACAGGTGGAGCGCAAGCGCGTTGGGACGAAAGGTACGCCTGGGGGCGCGCTTACGCTTGACGCAGCGGTTTTTGACGAAACATGGCGGAAAAGCGATTCTGTTCTCACATACGATTGGGCATATGCGCTCATTTGTGGCGATGAGTGCAGGTATGACAAGGATGCCCTACCTGCGCTTTTTGGCGTATGAGGTGGTGGCGGCAACGCTCTGGAATGTCCTTTTCTGCCTGATTGGTTACTTTATTGCTGTAGAGGTTGAGCAACTGCAATATTGGATTGAACGTTTCGGCTGGGTGATGCTAGCACTCTTCTTGCTACTGTTTCTGGGGTGGCACTTTTGGCGTTCATCGGCGCGACGTGTGCGGCAAAAGGCGAAGGCTCAGCGTCGTATTGCTAGGAGCGTGCTCTAAAGCGATCAGCAGATGATATGATACACATGACAATATGACGTAGTGCGCATGTGTGTATGCACCTGTGAGGCAGTGAGGGAGTAAAGCTATGTTTAAGCTTACCATGACATTTCGGGTAGAGTGGGGAGAGACAGATACGGCTGGCATCATCTTTTACCCGAACTATTATCGTTGGTTTGATCGCGCTGGCCATCAGTTACTGGACGATGCTGGATTACCCACAGTCGAGTTAAATCGAGAAGGCTATGTGCAGCCTATTCTTGAATGCGGTGCTCGTTTTCATAAGCCCCTAGTTTATCACGATCTGGTAGAGTTAAGCGCAGAAATAACCGAAGTTAAGAACAAGGTTTTCAGGATTGAGTATCGGGTCAAGCGGGATGATACTATGGTGGCAGAAGGATTTGAAGTAAGGGCGTGGGCCAAACAAACCGATAGCGGCATTCGAGAACAGATGTCTGCCATGCCCATACCGCAAGAATATGCAATCCTCTTACGGACGGAACGTGAAGTGAGGAAAGGAAGCTAAAGGAGTCATGCTTCCTACCAATGCATGTGTTATAGCAATAAGGAGCAATGCCTGGCTGTCAAATAACAGGCAAGCTTATCTACTAATCGCACGAGCGATGAGGAACGCTGCGCCAGCGGCCAAACCACCGATGAGGGCAGTTTGAAGCCCACTACGGATGGGGCTGGTGCCAGTAAAATGCCCCTTCACATAGCCAAAGATGAGCAAGGCTATGAGCGTGAGTATAACCGAGGTCAGCAGAGCTGCACTCGCAGTATGCAAGAAGATATAGGGGCTGAGCGGAATGAGTCCACCAACGATGTATGACATAGCGATAGTAAGCGCGCTAGTGAGGGCACGTTTGGGGTCAGGCTCTTCAAGCCCTAGCTCGAAGCGCATCATAAAATCAATCCAGGCCTGCGGTCGCTTGCTGAGGGCCTCTACAATGGGTTCGCTTTGCTCCTTAGTGAGTCCATAGGTGGCAAAAACCACGCGCACCTCCTCTTTTTCAGCCTCCGTTTTCTCTATGACTTCCAATTCTTCGCGCTTGCGTTCACTCACATAATGCTCGGCATCACTTCTGGCTGCCAGATAGCCGCCAAGTCCCATGGCGATAGACCCCGCCGCGATTTCTGCGAGGCCAGCGGTGATGATGATGGCGGTGGAACTTACTGCGCCAGAAAGCCCTGCTGCCAGGGCAAAGGGCACGGTAAGTCCATCTGACATGCCAATCACAATATCACGAACGGTTTCGCCCGCGGTAAAGTGTTTCTCTATATGTGGCGTTTGAGGCATAGGGATGCTCGCTTTCTGTAAAATGAGATTATCTCATATTCTTAAATTCTGTTTGCCGTTTTTGCCATTCGTGATCGAGGATAGCGTATTGGAAGGTGTCCCACCAACGATTTTTCATCCACTCGTTTTCACGAAACCAACCCTCACGTCGCATACCAATCTTTTCCATGACGTGGGCGGAGCGTGTGTTTTCGGAGATGCAGTGTGCCCAGATACGATGAAGGCGCAGCTCCTCAAAGCCGAAGCGCAGCAGGGTCTGTGCCGCTTCAGACGCATAGCCCTGATTCCAATAACGGCTGTCCAACTCGTAGCCGAGATCGGCTTCCTGGGATTGTGCCGTTTTGAGACGAATGCCGCTGTTACCAATCACACGCTGCTCAGCTTGTAGCACTATCACGAACTGAAATTTTCGGCGCGGCTTCTCCTGGCTCCAGATCATGAAACGTTGCACAAACTGGCGCACATCCTCTTCTGAGCGTTGGTGCCAGGGATTATAACGCAAATACAGCGGATCAGACTGATAAGCGAGTAGTGCTTGCCAATCATTCTCCTCGAACTCGCGCAGTAACAGCCGTTTTGTCGTGAGAAACATGTATCTGTGCCTCTTTTCTTCGTGTGTTGTGAGCTATAGTGATCCATGGTTGCTCTACGAGACGATAGAAGAGATAGGCAAAAGGCATAATCATGAGAGCAACGCAGGTCCAATATAGGCCATAAATAGCGGAATGCCGCCAATGTTGGGTATAGGGCAAGATATACGACATGAACCACAGTAATATAGGAATATGCCATATATATAAACTGTAAGACATAAATCCCACACGACGCAAGGCAGACCAGGAGAACAATTGTTGTAACCCGCTGGGGCCGAATAAAATACCCGTCAGGCACAGCCCAAAACCCACGGCGAGGCTGATCTCAACAAGCCAGTTGTGGGCACCAATGTACGGATCGACAACACGCAACGGCGGAAATGCGCTCCATGAAGCGATAAAGAGCAGCCAGAGAAGTCCTACGCCCCATAACCACATGCTCACACGCGATAAGTTTAGGCGTAGCTTGTTTTCCAGGTAAGCTCGTTGTGCATAAATGAAGAGCGAGCTTACAAGCATGCCGACTGCGAAATCTTCGAGATACTTGCCATCGGTCCCGTACAGAAAGAACAGGGCAATGTTGAAGATGGGCTGTGGCATCGGCCCCTTCGCCTCTGGATGATAATAGGTGAAGTAGCGGCCCCAATAACGGGTGGTAACTCCCCACAAGATCATGAGGAATAGACAGCCAATCAGCAGCACAAGGCGTCTTCGTGGTGAGCCGCGTTGTACAATCCAGCGAAAGCCGAGGGCCAGAAATGGTAAGAGTAAGTAGTATTGCCATTCAACTGCCAGCGTCCAGAACGGGCCATCAATCTGCTGATAGATGCTATGGCTGGCATCCATGAAAAGCGTTAAGAAGAGCCCTAGTTGCGGAAGATGATCTGCTTGAAGATACTGCGGCTGCGTCAAAATGATCAGCAGAAAAAGAGAGACGTAGTAGCCGGGTAAAATACGCAGTGCGCGTCGTAGATAAAACGTGCGTATTGAAGGCCAAGTGTTGTCGCCAGCTTCAAATAACAAGGCTTTGGCGTAGGGCAGAAAGAGCAAAAAGCCTGAAAGCACAAAAAACAAGGTCACACCAGACCAGCCACCCATCGCCACTGATGAAATGAGCGGCCCGATAGAGAAGGACCAGACGTGGGAAAGCATGGTGAAGCGGTCAATATGGTAGGAAATGACACTTAAACAAGCAATGGCACGTATGCCATCAAGCACTGCAATATTACTTTTACTGTTGGTACTAGCCGTTTTGAATAACGAAAAAAAAGAGCGATACTTTTTGACAAAAAGGGACATATCATCCTCATTCTAGACTTTAAGAAAGCCAACTCCACTCTACATATCAATCCACAAGGGCTTATTATACAGCTTCTAAAGAAAATAGATATGTATTACACGGTTGAAAGAGGAAAAATGATGTAGAAGTACTAGAGAATATGCTGGAGCGGCCAGATAAGCACATCCTGTCGCTCTGAGTAATGGAGCAAGGGAGCTGTGTCGGGCAGCGTAATGTCGTGTGAGCGGGCCATGGTGTCCTGCTTGATTTCAAGCTCAGCTTTTTGGAGTGGCCATTGAATGTGATGAATTTCACCACGGTAGAGGCGTTTGGCTTGTACGACTGTGTAGAGGCTGTAGCGTTCGGTAAACCAGTGTTCCAGTGAGCCACTGGTAGCATAGGCGATGGGTGCGACTGGCTGATAGGTCGCTTCGTAGTCGGCATGAGGTGCCCCACGATGGGTGCGATGGCTAGCATAGTGAATCGCCTCACCAACGCGCTTACTGTTCATCTGCGCGTTAAAGTATGGTAGGTGGAAGACGCTACGGGCGATGGCAACAGCAATTGGGTTGCCTGCATCGAGACTAAAAAAGAAGACGCCTGACTGCTCTCCATGCTTGACATAGGTGCGCACATTGAGTTCAGGAAAGGCGGAAAGACCATGCACAGCGGGGATGCCTCTGGGTCGCACGTTGCTCATGTGAAATGGCACTATGCCCACCCACGCCACGCCTTCATATGTATCGATCTCCAAAATTGAGGGGATAAGTGGTCGTAGTATTGCAGGTGAGATGGGGTAGTGCGCGAAAAGGAGTTCATGCCATGTTTGCGTCATCACCCACGGACCCGTAGGAAGTGGGTATGCACGATGGTTGGTTGCACGTAATATTGTTGCTATATCCATAATAGTTGTCCTATAGTTTTGTTTTCATTTTTCAACCCTTGATACTCCCTGTGCCCAGCCCATTGCGCCAGAAGCGTTGCAAAATTATACAGCCAATCAGTAGAGGAAAAGTCGAGATGAGTGCCCCTGATAATACAAGACTGGGTGCGCCCAATGTTCGTAACCCTACAGTGATTGGAAAGAGGTGCTCATCGCTGAGCATAATGAGTGGCAAGAGATAGTTGTTCCAAATTGCGACAAACTGGAAGAGAAAGACCGTCACCAGGGCAGGTGTCATCAACCGCACGGCGATGGTGGCGAAGGTACGGAACTCTCCAGCCCCGTCAAGACGGGCAGCCTCTAGTAATTCATCAGGTATCGAGGCTGCTGCATAGATGCGCGAGAGATAGACCCCAAAGGGACTAACAATGCTGGGCAAGAGCACTGACCAGTAGGTATTGGTAAGATTCCAACTGCTCATGAGCAAAAACAAGGGAAGAGCCAGCGTCATTGTTGGTACGAGAACTGAGCCTAAGACGAGTGAGAAGATAAAGTTGCGACCGCGAAAGATATACTTCGCAAGTGCATAGCCTGCCATGCTTGATATCACTGTGCCAACTACTGAGCCAATACCCGCGTAAATGAGTGTGTTGAGCAGCCATTGCACAAAGATCGAATTGTTGATGATGAAGACAAAGCGCAGGTTGCTGAACAGAGAAAAGTGTGGCGCAAACCAGAGTCCAAAGGTGAGAATGAGGTCTCGTGATGTTTTGGATGCCGACACAATTAACCAGAAAAAGGGCAAGAGAAAATAGAACGCACAGATGATAAGAAACGTCATGGCTCCAAATTGGGCAGCGTTGAATCCGCTCGGACGAAAGTCTTTGTTGCTTTTTCTTTCGGTACTCATGCTCTGATTATAGTATACGCTATAGCATAGAGTCAAAAAATGACAGAGTAATGAAGGAGAGGATTATGGATAAGTGTGTAGCTACGCACTTATCCATAATCCTCTCCTAATGAACTATATGCCTACATTTTGCCTAAGACGACCTCGATGGTATAGCCTTCCAGCTTCTTGAGCGATGTGGGCGCGATACTTTCGCGGTACAACTCCGCGAAGGAGGGTTTATCGCTTTCGCTGATCGACACGAGCAGGTTCTTGGCGAGCGTCTCGTCTTGGATCTGTTCGCAGTAATCAACCAGCAGTTGTGCGAGTGGCACATCCGTTGTGTAGAGGGCCAGCCCGATGTGATCCTCGATGTTCAGGCCCGCCTTCTTGCGCATGTCCTGGATGTAGTGCGTCAGATCGCGCACGAGACCCTCTTCACGCAGGGCGGGCGTGATGGTTGTCTCCAACGCGACGATGTAGCCGCGCTCCTCGGCGGTGACAAAGCCGGGCTGCGCCGTAGAGATGACTTCCACCTCTTCGGAACTGAGATCGACTTGTGTGCCGTGAACGGGATCAACCGTCAAGGTGAGCACGCCCTTCTCGGTCAGCTCTCGCGCTGCATCCAGCGTGTCGTCCGCATCAAAGGCTTTGAAGGCCTTCAGGATTTTTTGGACCAACGAGCCATACTTGGGGCCGAGCGTTTTCACCTGTGGCTTGAGCGTGTAGGCCAGCATGTTGCTGTCCGCGCCTATCAGTTCTAGCCGCTTGATATTCAGTTCCTCGAGAACTTGCTCTTTGAGCCGCGTGAGAGCTTCTTCCTCTGCTTGGCTTGGCACACGAACGTACATGGCATTGAGCGGCTGACGAACCTTGATCTGAGCCTTTTCACGGGCTGAGCGACCAAGCCCGACCACGCGCATGACAAGGTGTGTATCGCTCGTCAGTTGCTCGTCGATCAGCTCTGGCTTCACCTGTGGCCAGTCGCATAGGTGAACACTCATGGGTGCCTGGGCATCGACGCGACGCACCAGGTTCTGGTATAGTTCCTCAGTCATGAAAGGCATAAAGGGCGCGAGCAAGGTGAGCAGCGTTGTCAGGCACTCATAGAGTGTCAGGTAGGCTGCTACCTTATCCTGCTCCATGCCAGAGGCCCAGATGCGTTCGCGACTGCGCCGCAGGTACCAGTTGGATAGGTCATCCAGAAAATCCTGTACGGTTGTCGCTGGCTTCACGGTGTCGTAGTGCTCTAAACCGTCCGTTACCTCGCGGACGGTCAGTTGCAACTCTGAGAGTATCCAACGATCAAGTTCGTTGCGTTGGGCAACGGGTAACTGGTGTTGTGTTGGGTCAAACTGGTCGATGTTGGCATAGGTCACAAAGAACCAGTAGACGTTCCAGATTTTATCGAGCATGCGGCGTACAAGCATCCACTTTTCGCTCAGACGTACGGGTACCCCTGTATCCGCTGCCTTCTGCATATCCTCTTCGGTGGGGATACGCGGGAAGCTGAGATTTTGCTCCGGCGTGTGGTTCGCATAAAGCCAGCGCATGGTATCGGAGCCAACACGCTCGGCTGCATCGTCAAAGACAACCAAATTGCCCTTTGACTTATGCATAGGCGTGCCGTCTTCGCCCATCAGTGTTGCGAAGCCAAAGAGTGTCTTGAAGGGTCGCCTGTTCTCAAGCACCGTACTCATGACCAGCAGCGAGTAGAACCAGTTACGAAACTGGCCCGGAAATGACTCGGTGACAAAATCTGCTGGAAACCACTCTTGCCAGTACTCGCGATTGCTGCGATAGTGCAGGGTCGAGAAGGACACGATACCTGCATCGAGCCAGGGATTGCCCACGTCTTTGATGCGTGACACTACTTCTCCGCACTTGCTACACGTGATTTTGACTGCATCCACCCACGGACGATGGGGAGTGTGACCATCGAACTCTTCCCAGCCTGCGACGGCGCGTTCCCGCAACTCTTGCTCACCACCGAGCACCTCAAAGGTGCCGCACTTGGGACAGTCGTAGATGGGTAGGGCCAGTCCCCAGTAACGCTTCTTGGAGATCATCCAATCATCCATATTGCGTAACCAGTCGAGTTCGCGCTCCTTACCAAAGGAGGGTATCCAGGTGATCTGGTTGACCACATCCATGATTTCGTGGCGTAGCGTTTTCATAGAGATGAACCACTCGTCCACCAGACGGAAGATTAACTCCGTCTTACAACGCCAGCAGGTGGGATAGCGGTGACGATACTTCTGTGGGCGATAGAGCAGACCCTTCTTCGTCAGGTTTTCCGCGACCTGCTGTCCAACCTGTGAGGCACTCTGGCCGGTGAGCCAATCATAGCCCTCAAGGTAGATACCAAACTCATCTACGGGGGCGATCACGGCGAGATTGAACTCTTTGGAAAGCCCGAAGTCTTCGCGTCCACAGCCGGGGGCGATATGGACGATGCCCGTTCCTTCAGTTGCGCTCACGTCTTTCCATGGCACAACGGTATGAACGACTCCTTTTTCGGCGGGTAATTCGTCGAAGGGGCCATTATAGCTCCACCCGACCATATCGCTCCCTTTGATGGTTTCGACCACGTGATAGTCGCCCTTGTCGCGTCCTTTGAGGGCTTTGAGCACCGGTAGGAGTTCCTGGGCGAGGTAATAAAACTCGCCATCCTGCTCAACCTTGGCATAGGGCAGGTCGGGATGTACGGCGGCGGCTACGTTGGCGGCAAGCGTCCACGGTGTGGTGGTCCAGGCCAGCAGATACTCACCGGGGCGATCCTTCAAGGGGAAACGCACGTAAAGGCTCAGGTGCTCTATCTCGCGGTAGCCCTCCGATTCGATCTCCATGTTGGAGAGGCCGGTGGCACAGCGTGGACACCACGGCATCACGTCGCGCCCTTTATAGATCATGCCACGCTCGTTGCATTTTTTGAGAAATGACCAGATGGTGTAGTTGTTCTCATCGGACATGGTATAGTAATCGTTGCCCCAATCCATCCAGTAGCCCAGACGTATTGATTGATCGATCTGAACTTGGGCGAATTTGAGCACACGGGCTTTGCAGCGTTCAACGAACTCGGCGATGCCAAAGGCTTCGATGTCGCGCTTCGTTTGCAGTCCCAGCTCTTGCTCGACGTTGACCTCGACCCACAGGCCCTGGCAGTCGAAGCCATTCTGATACCGTTGTTTGAAGCCCTGCATCGTTTTGAAGCGTTGATAGAGGTCTTTATAGGAGCGACCCCAGGCGTGATGGACACCCATCGGGTTGTTCGCTGTGATGGGGCCATCCAGGAACGAGTATTTTTTGTCGCTCTGCTCATTGCGCTGTAGGTAGGCTTGACGAGCACTGTGTTCATCCCACCAGCGTTGGATGTTGCGTTCCAACTCTGGATAGTCTACGCGATCAGCGGCCATGACAGGCTGGAATACACTTGATTTGACTGACACTATTTTCTCCCCCGCGTCACATTTAGCAGGATGCCCACAAGGGACATCCCTACTTTAGTAAAAAGGTTGTTCCTGTTCTTGTTCTTGTTCTGATAGGAGTGTGATCTCCAGGCGTTTATTGATGCGACCCTTATTCTCGGTCTTGGTAATTTTGATGCCGCCGACCTCGTTGGTATGGTTGACGTGTGTGCCGCCATCAGCTTGCAAGTCTAGACCAACGATTTCGACGATACGTACCTCTTCAATGCTGGGTGGTAGCAGATTAATTTTTGTACGCACAAGATCCGGTATGGCAAAAGCCTTATCCCTTGGCAAGCTATAGACACGGATAGGATAATTGGCCTCAATTGCTTCGTTCACCTTGCGCTCAATGTAGCTGATACGCTCTTTATCCAGATTCTCCATCGCGAAATCCATGCGTGCTCGATCTGGATACATTTGCCCGCCCGTAACCTGTACACCAAATTCTTTCCAGATGATGCCACAGAGAATATGCAGCGCGGTATGGGTACGCATCATTTGATAGCGAAAATCCCACTCTATGGTGCCAACGACCTCTGTGCCAACGGTGGGCGGAATGGTGTCGAGCGTATGCCATACGACATCGCCGCGTTTGTTCATGGCAATGACGTTCGCGCTTGATTCTTTATTATCCCAACTTATCATGCCACGGTCAGCCATTTGTCCGCCGCCGCCCGGAAAAAACACCGTGGCATCGAGTGCGACCTCGTCTCCCTCAACAGCGACGACCTTTGCCGTGCATTCAAAAGTAAAACTATTTTCATGATAGAGTAGCTTCGTCTTCATCGTCTGGCCCTCTTCCTAACTGTTGAACACATAAAAAAACTCTCGCCCATGCTAGGGACGAGAGGAGAATTCCCGTGGTACCACCCTTGTTAGCCAAGTATAATGAAAAATACCATGGCCCACTCAGTTACACGTATACCCATCCCTCGGTTCTTTCTGCTCAGGTGTAGCCGCTAGGCTTGCTTATGGAGCGAGAGAAAATGTAGATAGATTACGTACCTCTTGATAACGGTAGGTTTCCGGCCAGGTCTACTCTTGTTTCGGCTGGCTGCTCAGGAGTGATCTTCTGTTTGCTCGTGCTATCCGATTTCACCAACCCCGGACTCTCTGTAAGCAAGTGTTACAAACGTACTGGCTCCATCTTTGCGTTGTCTATTGTTGCTTGTGTTTTTTATTCATCACTGTATTAGACGTACAGGAAAGGACATTTTTGCAACATTTCTGCTACGAAGGCAGCTTCGTTGCCTTGCTTTTGTAAGCACATGATACCATAGGTAGGGTTGGAATACAAGAGCCATGCGTGCCTGTTGAAAATACAGACGGCCATATTTTTTTTGTGGATTATGTACTATCGCAGAAGGAAGAAAGCGTATTATAATAGAGTTAGAGGAGCACACCCACAAAAAAGAATCTTTATATTATGAAATGCTCTCTTTCATTAGTGAAATAGGTAGGGTGGGGTAATCGAGATTGGAGATACAAAGGAAGTTCTATGCAGAACCTGGAAACATTTTACGGTCCCAATGCGGGGTATGTCCTTGATCTATATGATCGTTATAAACAAGATCCTTCATCAGTAGATGAAGCTGCACGTACACTATTCGCTACATGGGTACCAGAGAATGAAGGTGCCCTGGCAGATACTGCACCTGACTCTATAGCAGAGTGGACACAACAGTTACCGCAGTCACAACAGTCACAACTGCCATCGATGCCTCCATTCAGCGGCCAGAAACAGGAGACAAGTACTGCTGCGCAACAGGTAGTTCGTGCTGTTGCCGCTTCTACGCTCGCTCATGCTATTCGTGAGCGAGGGCACTTGGGTGCGCATTTAGACCCACTGGGAAGCGAACCTTTGGGTGACCGCGCACTGCTAGCCAAAACATTTGGCTTGACGGAAAACGATCTTGCTCAATTGCCGCCAACCGTCGTTGGTGGGCATTCAGCGGAAGGCGCGGCCAATGCGCTAGAGGCGATTAATGCCCTTAGAGCGATGTATTCTGGCACTATCAGTTATGAATTTGATCAGGTGAAATCCTCTGATGAGCGTGCATGGTTGCGTGATGCCGTTGGTTTGCGTCTGTATCATCAAGAACCGACACTACCGGAGGCTCGTCGCTTACTCAAGAGGTTGACACAGGTCGAGGCTTTTGAACGCTACTTACATCAAATCTACCCTGGACAAAAACGCTTTTCTATCGAGGGAACTGATGCATTGGTGCCTATGCTCGACGAAATCATTAGTGGAGCTCTTGACTCGGAAACACGAGAAATCATCATTGGCATGGCGCATAGAGGCCGCCTCAACGTGCTGGCACATGTGCTGGAGAAGCCGTATAGTGCTGTCCTCGCCGAGTTCTCTCATTCGCGACGGCAAGATGGCGAGCCATTGACCGACAGTTTTGGCTTTGGCTGGACGGGTGATGTGAAGTATCATCTGGGCGCGGAACACTTGCTGGGCAACAATGCCGCATTAGGTTTGAAGATACTGCTGGCCCCAAATCCTAGCCACCTGGAGTTTGTCAATCCAGTGATTGAGGGTATGGCGCGTGGCTCGCAGGAAATCACCTCTGTTGCCGGTGCGCCATTACAAGATGTCGATCAGACCCTCCCCATTCTCATCCATGGCGATGCCGCGTTCCCCGGCGAGGGCGTTGTGGCGGAAACGCTCAATATGTGGCGTTTGAACGGTTACTGGGTAGGGGGCACCATTCATATTATCGCCAATAATCAGCTCGGCTTTACGACCTTGCCCGAAGATAGTCGTTCAACCCATTTCGCCAGTGATCTGGCCAAGGGTTTTGAAATTCCCATTATTCATGTGAATGCTGACGATCCTAACGCATGTCTAGTGGCAGTACGCATTGCCCACGCTTTTCGCGATCACTTTCATAAGGATATTCTGATTGATCTGATCGGCTATCGGCGTTGGGGCCATAATGAAGGCGATGAACCCGCGTTTACGCAGCCGCAGACCTATGATGTCATTCGCAATCATCCCACCGTACGCGAATTGTATGCACGGCAGCTTGAGCAAAAGCAACTTGTCTCCCATGAAGAGGCAGAGGTATTGCTCAAAGAGGCAATGGCCACCATGGATCAGGCGAAGCGAGAGGCTGACAGCAGTGGACCATATACAGAAATAGAAACGAGCAATGGGAATGGCTCATATGAATATCACTATGATGATGAGTTGCCACCGCCAGTATCGGCGCAACAATTGCAAGCCTTTAACGAGGAGCTTTTGACGTGGCCCAAGGGCTTTTCACCCAATCCCAAACTCGCACGCTCGTTGCAGCGGCGTGCTACCGCATTAGGCCCCGCTGGTGGCATTGATTGGGGGCAGGCAGAAGCACTTGCGTTTGCTACCATTCTCGCAGATGGCACTGCCATTCGTATTACTGGTCAAGATACTGAGCGTGGCACCTTTAGCCATCGCCACGCTGTGCTCCATAGCCAAGAATATGATGAGACATATATTCCGCTACAACATCTCACCGATGCTCGCGCTGCCTTCTCCATATTCAATAGTCCGTTGAGTGAAGCGGGTGCGCTGGGGTTTGAGTATGGCTATAGTGTGCGTTCACCGGAGTCGCTGGTGTTGTGGGAGGCACAATTTGGCGACTTTGCTAATAGCGCGCAGGTAATCATCGATCAGTTTATTACGTCCGCGCGTGCGAAGTGGCGTCAAAAGTCATCACTGGTCCTGCTGTTACCACATGGGTATGAGGGACAAGGACCGGAGCATTCGAGCGCACGCCTAGAACGGTATCTTCAGCTTTCCGCTGAGAATAACTGGCGCGTTGCCAACTGTTCAACGGCGGCACAATATTACCATCTGTTACGCTTGCAAGCGTTTCATCTCGCAGATAATCCGCGTCCGTTAGTAATAATGACGCCGAAAAGCTTGTTACGTCATCCGTTATCGTCATCTCACCTGGCTGATTTGACCGAGGAAGCGTTCCAAGCGGTGCTTGATGATCGCAAGGCCCGTGCTCACGCAAGAAGCATCAAGCGTGTCGTGCTTTGTACGGGGAAGGTTGCGATTGATCTGTTAGGGCATGAGAGTCGCAACACCAATGACGAGATCGCCATTGTGCGGGTAGAGTTGCTCTATCCTTTCCCGGCAGAAGCTATCCAGAAAGTACTAGCCAATTACCCTCATGCCCAAGAAGTGGTATGGGTACAGGAAGAGCCACAGAACATGGGTGCCTGGAACTACATGGCCCCACGCTTGACCGCTCTTCTGCCTGAAGAAAAACAACTACATGTCATTTCACGGCCAGAGCGGTCAAGCCCAGCAACAGGCTTCTGGGATTTTTTCATGGCGGAGCAAGAGCGGATTACTGCTGAAGCGTCCAGCCTAGCACTCAGTCAGCGCGGAGGAAAATATGTCCACTGAAGTTCGTGTACCGGCTCTCGGGGAGTCGATAGTTGATGCCACCATTGCTACATGGTTAAAGCACGAGGGGGATGCGATTCATCGTGGTGATACCCTCGTTGAGTTAGAGACAGATAAAGTAAATGTCGAAGTAAATGCCGAAGAGGATGGTATCCTGCAAAAGCTTATAAAGCAGGAGGGTGATACGGTGAAGGTCGGCGAGATCATTGCGGTCATAGGGATAGCGGCAGGTGTTGGGACAGGGGCGGGAAATACAAATGGCACTACTGTATCTGGACAAGAGCAAACCATACCAACTCTATCGACTGCCGATGCGGTGCAGAAATCTGAGCCAGTGGCACAAACGAGCTCTGATGCACAGCGGCCACCTTCTCCTCTCGCACGGCGCATCGCTGCCGAAAACCATATTGATCTTGCACAGGTGAAGGGGAGCAGCCCACATGGACGCATCACAAAAGATGATGTCATGACGTATCTGACGCAGGGTAGCGCAACACCGGATACGCAACAGGTTCCGACTTCCGCTGCTGGTGGACCGTCTGCACCGTCCACCCAGCAGCCTGCACCGCCTGTTCAGCAGACGCAAGCGGCCACAACTAGTAATGGCAAGCCATTCATTGCAGACTCCTTGAGCGAAGCTAGCAGCGAGAGCTTCGTTGGGAGTCTGAATAGCAAGACCCCGACTCCGGCACCACTGCCACTCGCCGCTGCACCACAAGGCCGTGAGGAACGTGTGCGCATGTCGCGACGCAGGCAGACGATTGCGCAACGGCTGGTCGAGGCGCAGCATAGCGCGGCCATGCTAACCACCTTTAACGAGGTGGATATGACTGCTATTATGGACGTGCGCGCTCGCCGAAAAGACTCATTCAAGGAGCGCAACAATGTCTCCTTGGGCTTCATGTCCTTCTTCACAAGGGCGGTGGTGGGCGCACTCAAAGCAAACCCGCGCCTGAACGCTGAGATACAAGGCAATGAGATGGTGTTGAAGCACTACTATGATATTGGTATTGCGGTGAGTGCGGACGAGGGATTAGTGGTTCCGGTGCTGCGAGATGCTGACCGCAAGAGCTTTGCCGAGATAGAGCGCGAGATTGCTGATCTTGCGAAGCGTGCCAGGGGAAATTCCCTGACTCTGGCCGAATTGCAAGGTGGCACGTTTACTATCACGAATGGCGGTGTGTTTGGCTCATTGCTCTCAACACCCATTTTGAATGCGCCGCAGGTGGGCATTCTGGGGATGCATAAAATAGAGCAACGACCGATAGCTTTGGATGGGCAAGTGGTCATTCGCCCAATGATGTATGTCGCACTCTCTTATGACCATCGCATTGTTGATGGCAGCGAAGCTGTGCGTTTCCTGGTACGAGTGAAAGAGTTGCTAGAAGATCCAGAACGCTTGTTGCTTGAGGGATAGGTGGGCTTTGTCTTATCCCTCGACATGCCGCGTTTATAGCTGTATAATTCAGGGTGAAAATAACCAACCGCACTGTTTCATCTATGTGGCCTGTTTCTGCCCAATAGAGCGGCTCGCGAGGAACCATCTCACGAGAGGTGGAGGAGCTGGTGAATCCACTCCAGCTTTGTGTCTATAGGCAGCTTGGAGTGGTTTTCGCTATGACGGTCTAACGGGATTAAACGGCAGGAACTAAGGGAGCGTCACACTTATGCAATCAGGGAATGAAAATGATCTTAAAGCATTAATAGGAAAATCACTGGGCCAATTTCGTATCGTTGAAGGTATTGGCACGGGTGGCATGGCAGCAGTTTTCAAAGCCTATCAGCCCACGCTTGATCGCTATGTTGCGGTCAAGGTGTTACCCGCGTATCATGCACGTGATCCTGTGTTTGTCAAACGTTTTGTGCAGGAAGCGCGTTCAGTGGCGAAGTTGGCACATCCAAATATTGTTCAGCTACATGACTTTGGAGAACAGGATAATATCACCTATATTGTGATGGAGTATGTCGATGGTGGCACACTCAAAGATCGTCTCAAGCGTCCTCTGCCCGTGGCGGAGGCCGTTGAGTTTGTGATCCAGGCCGCTGAGGGCCTGGATTGTGCGCATCGCAATGGTATTGTGCATCGTGACGTGAAGCCTGCCAATATGCTTGTGCGTAAAGATGGACATTTACTATTGTCAGACTTTGGCATTGCAAAAATTCTTGAGGGTACCACCAACCTCACTCGCGTGGGAACTGGCATTGGTACGCCACAATATATGTCACCAGAGCAAGGGATGGGACAACCCGTAGACCGTCGCAGTGATATTTATTCGCTCGGTATTGTTCTTTTTCACTGTTTAACGGGACGTGTTCCCTTTTCTGCTGATAGTCCACTCACGATAACGATGAAGCATTTGCAGGACCCCTTGCCGGTTGACAGGCTAACCGCGGAAAATGTTCCTCCGGCCATTATCCAGGTGATCGTGCAGATGACGGCGAAGCAGCAACAGGATCGTTATCAGTCGATGACGGTATTGATTGATGCATTGACGAACGCGTTGTCCGTTTCTAATCTTCCCATGTCACGTTCCGGGCGGTTGAGCGCGATACAACCTAATATGTTGAACAGCAGTGAGGTCAAGTCTGCATCGATGGCACCTGTGCCGCCGAGTAACCCCGGTTTCCCAATCGCTCAGTCCGCAAGTGTGCAATTTCCCATGCCTTCTCTACAGCAGCAGCAGGTAGGCGCAATTACGTGCTTTCGCTGTGGTGCAGTGAATCCTGCGAGCCGTCTCTATTGCACCGCTTGTGGTGATGACCTCTCGAATAAGCGCGCCAGTATGGATCGCTTCATAGGACCAAATGGCCGTCCTATATTGGCCCGTCTCACCGTGCAACATGGGCCGATGTCTGGACGGGCGTTCCGCTTTCACCAGGATGTCACCACCATCGGGCGCACCAACGGCAATGATCTCGTCATTTCGGGACGCACCGTGTCTCGTCGCCATGCACGTCTCTGGTTCGAGAACAATAATGGGCGCTGGTACCTGGAGGATTTGCAGAGTGCCAATGGAACGCTGGTAAATAATGTGCGTATTTATCAGCCGATTCTGCTCAATGATAACGATGTTATCAGCTTTGGTGATGAAGTTGTGCTCTTTAACGTGATTGTATGACGTGATAGTATTAAGATAGTGGTTTCAGGCCAGAATTTCTTACGGGTACTTCTGGGTACTCTTCTGTTAACTTTAAAGTGGCTACCACAGTGGTAGCCATTTTCTATGTAAGCCTCATAAATAGGAAGGATCAACTAATGAGCTCTATCAATCCAGTTGTCGCGGTGGCACAACAATTTCTGCTTGGGGGTGCTGTAAAGCAAAATCACGCCCTTGAACATGCGACTATTGTCTTGCTGGCAAAAAAATATCCTGATGCGAAACTTTCTGGCGTCTCTACTGCCCTCGGCTTTTTCGTCTTTGGTGAGGTGCCAACGGAAGCGGTGATGCCGACGGCACTTGAGGCACTCAATCTTCTGCGCACATCACAACCGGAGCTTGCCTGGAACGAACGATGTGGCACGAGCTTTGCCGTTGCAGGCGCACTCACTGGCTTATCTGCCATGGCTGTTGCCCGCTTGCGTCGCCCCTATGGGACCGCGAATAACGTTATTCTTGCCTCAACCGCTGCCTTGCTCGTTGCGCGCCCACTTGGGCTGACAGTGCAAAGGTATGTCACTACGCAAACGCCGAACGAGACGATGCGTGTTCTTGAAGCTATTCCTATGAACGTTCTCAACGCACCCGCCCATTTCGTCAAAACGGATAATCCCGGTGCGGCAGGGCTGTTTTCATAAGTAAGTCGGCAGAGGTTATAAGGCTAAGATTGCAAAAGAGTAGAAAGAGAGGATTACGCTTTGAAACTAGAACGCACCCGTTTCCTGGTAGAAACGTCATGGTTGGCAGAGCATCTGTATGATCCACATGTGCGCATCGTTGACATGCGCGGCTATGTACGTACCGTAGAACATGATGGCGTGCAGGACGCGCACTATGTGGGGGCACGTGAAGAATACGAGGAAGAGCATATCCCCGGTGCTCTCTACATTGACTGGACAAGCGATATTGTTGATCTTGATGCTTCCGTAGAGGCACAGGTCGCGCCTGCCGAACGCTTTGCCGCCTTGATGAGGCAGCTTGGCATTGGCGATCAGCACCTCGTGGTGGCTTACGACTCGCATCCCGCCTCACAATTTGCCACGCGCCTGTGGTGGGCTTTGAGGTACTATGGACATGATGAAGTAGTGGTACTCAACGGTGGCCTGAACAAATGGGAGCGTGAGAACTTGCCATTAACGAATGAGATATCGTCCTATCCCGCCACAATTTTTACACCTGTGGTGCAACCCTACCTGCGTGCAACTGCCGCGGATGTGCTGGCAACCCTCAATCGGAAGGGCGTTACGTTGGTGGATGCACGTGATCGTGGGCAGTATACGGGTGCGGTCGTGCGTGGGCGTGGTCGTCGTGGTCATATCCCCGGTGCCATCAGCTTGCCGCGTGAAGAGTTGATAGACTCGGCCACGGGAACGTTCCGTAGCAATGAGAATCTGACGCAGATATTCGATGATAATGGTGTGAAGCCGGAGGAGCAGATTGTCGCCTACTGTAATGGTGGTGTCGCCGCAACGACGGTGCTCTTTAGTCTGGCGATGCTCGATTATCCCAACATTACCAACTATGATGGCTCCTGGAATGAATGGGGCGAACGTCAGGACTTGCCAACAGAGGTCTAGCAGAGGGAGCATAGGGGCTAGAGCGACATGGAAGATGATACACACGCCATTCCCGCCACTCACGAACACGAGGAGCAGGGAGAACCGGGAGAACTGGTGGACCTCGATGAGATCATGCGCGCTTTTGGCATCGCGCAATGGAAAAATCTTGGTCCAGCCGAGTCAATCCGCTCAGACCGTTTGGGTTTGCTCGTCGAGTTCAATGGGCAGCGTTATGTCTTGAAGGAACGTGCCGAGATGCTTGTTGCTGAGGAGCCAAATCATCGCTATGATTTTCAGCACTATCTGCAGCAGCAAGGTATTCCCATTCCTGACTTGTGGCGTACACCGAGTGGGGAGCCGATGGTGATTGTCGGCGAGGATTTTTTCGAGCTACAACAAGCGGTCGCGGGTGAGCAGTTTAGCACAGACGATGAACGCGCTCTGGACTGGGTGGGCCACGCGGGAAGCATGCTTGGGCGCATTCATCAAGCCTCGTTGCACTATCCTGGCAAAGAGTATCGCTGGCCCTCAGAGGTGCATATGGGGGCACTGGTGCAAGGCTGGCTCAATCTTGCGCGGAGCAATGCTGAGCAGAGCGAGATACACGCCATCGCCGCCGCACTATCGGATTGGGTTGATGCGTGGGAGGCGGTATTGCCTGCTGCTATGATGTCGATTGGCTCGGTGCATACGATTCCTACATTTCATATCCATGGCGATTACCATGCGCAAAATCTGCGCTTCGGTCCCTTTGGCGTCACAGCGGTAACGGGCCTTGAAGCCTCGCACTGGGAGCGGCGTATCTTCGAGGTTGCCTACGGCCTCTTTTACTTTTGTGCGTTACGCTGGCAGCCCGATAGTTCTGAAACGCGACCCCTGACCAAACGTGGCTTTGAGCCAGAGCTCGCCCGCCACTTCCTGGCTGCCTATGGCGAGGTCTATCCGCCCGCACGGGGAGAAGCCGCGCTGCTAGCGGATGCTCTCATGCTTGTCTCGCCCATTGCCACCATCAACGGCCCCCTCGAAGACCTCTTCTATACGCGCGAAGAGGTGGATGAGACGCTGATCGATGACATGATGGAGCGATTGAACTGGGCCACGACGCTGCCCGCGTGGCTGAATCGCGTCAGGAAGACGCTACCGGAGATGTGGGAGTGATTATTTTTGCAACCCGTCGGGCGTTATTGATCCAGCAAGGTTGAGCGGACGGAGTCCTTTCGTCAGATCGAGAATGCAAAGCCGCGTTCCGAAAGGATCGCTGATCACGGCACATTTCCCAATCGTGATGTCGATCTGCCTTCTTGTCCTCTTTCTTTTTGGACAAACGATATTCTTTGTTGGTTTTTAGCTGGGATACACCGTGATTGGTAGGCTGTTCCATGCCAGCATGGTGTTATTAGGTCGGCGTTGTGGCGGGCCTGCGAACTCGATGCGCTCCACGCGTTGGGCGAGGGCTGTCAGCACGATCTCGGCCTCCTCGCGAGCGAAGGTTTGCCCGACGCAGCGGTGAATGCCCATGCCGAAGCCAACATGTCCCGAGGCATTGCGTCGAATGTCGAAGTTATCAGGGTTGGTCCAGCGGCGCGGGTCGCGGTTAGCCGCACCAAGAAATAGTAACACCTTCTCCCCCTCCGGGATGCGTTTTCCGGAGACTGTGACCTCGCGTGTGGTCGTGCGGAAGAACGTTTGCACCGAAGACTCCCAGCGTATCGTCTCCTCAAAGGCCATTTTCGCTAACTTGGGGTTTGCGCGCAGGATGCTCCACTGCTCAGGGTTGCTGGCAAAGGCGTAGATGGTGGCGGCAAGCCCGTTGACCGTCGTGTCGAGACCTGCACTTAGGAGGGAGCGCACCAGCAGCGGTGCCCACTCTGGCGGTATTTTGCCGTTATCCGCTGCCTGCCAGATTTTGGCACCGATGCTGTCCGGATGCAATGACTCGCGCTTGCAACTGTCCATGACCCATTGTTGCACTTCCTGGGCTTTAACCATGGCGTCGGCGAGCAACTGATTGCGCGGCCCGAAGCCGTTGAATACCATATTGGCGTATGGCAGCAAGTTCTCTCTGCCCTCTTCGGGCAAGCCAACGGCATCTCCGAACACCTTGAGCGGATATTTCTCGGCCAACTGGGTGACGGCATCGAAACTGCCGAGTGCAATGAGTCGGTCTACCAACTCAATCGCCTCGTGTTCTAAACGTGGGCGTAGAGCTTTGAGGACAGGGGGTGCCAAAAGCGGACCAACCACCTCGCGTGCATGGGTGTGTGCGGGTGGATCAGCCTCAAGCAGCAGGCTGGGGACGCGCCACGGCTTCTCTTTGCGAAAATTACTCAGGCCAGCACCGGAAGCCGACGAAAAGGTTTCCCAGTCTTTGAGGGACGCGTTCACCTGCTCATATCGTGCCATTGCCCATATATTATATGCCTCAAGGTAAACGACTGGCCCTGCTTCTCGCAGTTGCTCATGCAAGGCTCGCGGCTCGATCAGATTGGCTATGGAGAACGGATCAGCGGTGATTACCGGAATCTCTTCCGGTGTGGTGGCAGTATCGGTCATAGTGCCTTCCTTTTGGATAGGGGTGTAGCCCTTCGTTTACAAGCGATGTAACTTCTGGCGTGGATATAACCACTACTGCACGTTATGATATCATAATTTCTGGGAACGTTGGTTTCTACGATCCCGAAAGCTCAGGCTAAGGTAGCGTGAGGATGCGTTTCAGTGGTGTCTCGAACTCTGTCGCGAGGCAATCCATCAGCACACTATCGTACAGCTTGTCGCCCCAGCGATATGCCTCACGGCGTCGGCCAATGATGCGGAAACCAGCTTTCGTATAGGCACGGATGGCGCGTTCGTTATAGCTATAGGTGTCGAGGAGAATATTGTGTAGTCCAACAATGCTGAAGCCGTAGTCGAGCATCAAGCGAGTGGCTTCCGTGCCATACCCCTTGTTCCAGCAGTCTTTTTCGCCGATGAGGATGCCAAATTCGGCGGTGCGGTTACGATAGGCGATATGGCGTAGCTCGGTGAGACCAACTGGACGAAGCGTTGCTGCCTCGTAAATAATAAAATCGACACGATCACGTGGCATTTCCCTGTGTGAGCTTTCATAGCGTGCATCGGTGGCGTCTCGGGTGATGGAACGCAAAGGATCGCCCGACATGAAAGCTACCTCGAAGTCATTATCCCACTTGGAGAGTAGCGGTAGGATGCCACGGTGATAGGGGCCAAGCGCGACCTTTTCGCCGACCAAGTTAATCAATGGCTGCTCATTGCTCTGTGCTGCCGGGTAATTATGCTGCATAAAGATGCTCTCACCTTCTTCTATAATTTCGTTTGCGTGATTATTATACACCTCTCTGATACTGAGAGTTATGAGTAAAAGCAGAAACGCCTGACCTCGTGAGATCAGGCGTTTCTGCTATCCATCCGTGAAACCAGCTGTATTAGTTATGCCACGCTTTGATTTGAGTATGCCTGCGTAACGTCTGATACGGTGGCGATCAGCTTTTCCGCTGCCAGAAATTGCTCCATGGATGTCCAAGCAGCACTATCATTGTAGCCAAGTGGCCCGTTGGCGTTTTGCCAGATGGGAATGGTGGCCAATAATACCGTCGTTGCCTGATCTACTTTCATGCCAGGCACAAAGGACTGACTGATTTGTATTGCCTCGGTTGGGTTGGCGATCACGTCTTTGAGACCCCTGATTGTGGCCTGGACGAAACTTTTCACCAGTGCTGCCTGATTATGAAACGTGTCTGTAGTGGTGAGGATGCCATTTGAGACCAGCGGTTGATAATCGGAGACGGCAAAGGTGCGTACCGCTAGCCCTTGCTTCTGCAATTGGAGCGGTTCGTTGTTTGAGTAGCCCATGACGGCGTCCACTTTTTTGTTGAGCAAGGCGGAAACCTGCGTAAAACCAATCGACTGGATTTTCACGTCGGAGGTTGTGAGATTGGCTTTGTAGAGCAGCGCGAGCAGCCCTGTATAGGTTGAGCCATACTGACCGGGGGTGCCGATGGTATGGCCCTTCAGGTCAGCAAGTGTCTTGATGGTGGAACTAGCGGGAACAATTAGGCTGACTGGATACTTTTGGAAGATCGTTGCGACATCAACTGCACTGACCTTTTTGTCGCGGGCCATCAGCAGTTCGTCGCCGCCTGCGAAGACAAAGGTGTTCTTGCCCGCCACCATTGAGCCGATGAGGTCAGGAACAATGCCATGATTGAGCGTGACGTTCAGCCCTGCCGCTTTATAGTATCCCTTGCTTTGAGCGACGTAGAAGGGGGCGAACTGAATGTCGGGAATGTAGCCCAGGCCGATAGAGACATCTTTTGGCGTGGTTGCGGATGTGCTGCCTGAGCCGCTTGTTGTAGTGCCGCCACTACTACCGTTGCTGCCACACGCAGAAACGAGGAGGGCGAGTAAAACACTCAATGAGAAAAAGAGTAGCACAATAGAAGAGCGATGACGTGTAGACATCGTTGCGGTTCTCCGTTCTTGAAAGGTTTTGTTGTTAGTAGAGACGCTCTGCCATTTTGATGAGCAGCCAGCTAACACCGTAATAGCATGTTGCCAATGCTGCCAGCACGATCAGTGTTGAGAACATGAAGGGCGTGTTATATTGGTTTTTTGCCAAGGCGACAAGCGCACCCAGACCTTGATCGCCACCGCCGACAAATTCCGCGACGAGCGCACCCACGATTGAGAGGGTGAGTGCTGTGCGGATTGCAGCTAGAATGGCGGGAAGGGCCAGGGGGAACTCGATATACGCCAGCAAGGACCAGCCAGCCGCGCCCTCAACACGTGCAGCATCCGTGAGCGTCGAGTCGATTATCTCTATTCCCAACACGGTATTGATTACCATGGGGAAGAGCACCACCAGCGTGCAAATCACAATGTTGGTGGGGAGACCATAGCCTAACCATAGGTATAGCAGGGGAGCAATCACGATAGCTGGAATGGCTTGACCCGCCACAAGATAAGGCTGGATCGTGGCCGCAAGCAGGCGCGATTTCGCTATTGCGTATCCTACAGGTAATGCAATGATCAATGCAAGCAGAAATCCTAAAACACTTTCAAGGACGGTATACAGCGTATTGCTAATATATATACCAGTCTTGATTCCGTCGATCAGGCTCGCTAGAACGTCGCCCGGAGTAGGCAAAAGCAGGTTATTCACATGACCGCTCGTGGTACTGACATACCAAGCTATTAAAAGGATCACGCCCAATAGCAGTGGTGGTACGAGTGAATAGACCCTGCTTGCTCCAACGAGCCTGACTACACGCGCGTCATTGGCACGTATGGGTGGCTGAATTTCGCTACGTGCAGCCTCACGTTTGCGTACCCTAAAAGATACGCCTTTTGTTGACGTTGTTGCGCTCATTGACATCCCTCAGTCATAAGGCTACGAGCATGCTTTTTGGTATGCCAAAAAACAGCCAATGTAACTGACTCGGGGAGGCATGTGAGGGAGTTGAAGGGAAACCATGCGTAATAGCCGTGTACATACTACACGCTATCTATCTCACTATATATCTATAGTGAGATACAATGCTCCACATACAAACCTTCTCCCATCCGGACTATACCGTCGGCTTCGGAATCACACCGAATCTGTCAGGCACGCTATGGCTTGCACAGCGCGTAGACTCGCGGGCTCAACAACAAGTAACCTCATTACCTGTGTCATACCGCCGGTCGGGAATTGCACCCTGCCCCGAAGGTCTCTACAGATAAGTATGCCACATACGAGCGCAGAATTGCAAGGGAAATCACTATCAAAAAGTTAGTCTTTTTCTACCAGCACGGCAATCATGCCACCGATCATGGCAATGTTTTTCATGAAGTGAATCTGATGATTAGCTCGATTTTGCGGTACGGTTTCCTTCCAATATGGATGGCCGACAAAGGTTGTGGGTATAAGCGTTCCAATTAACGTGAGCGCGGAGAGCTTGGGCGCAATGCCCAGAGCAAGCGTTGTGCCAGCAACTGTCATGATCGCACCGTTTAGGATCGTTGCTTCTCGCGGTGATGGAATACCCGCTTCAGCGACTTTCTGTGGGCGACTGCCTGGCTCTTGAAATGCTTTGAAGCCATTGATGATAAATATGGCTGACAACAACATATGACCGAGTGTTTTTAGCATGGATGCAGTATCTCCTTTGTTGCCTTAAAAGGCAGTAGAGTTTGCTGAAAAGCAGCTATGTGTTACTTCTACTACTATACCGCATTTCAAGGCGTCAAAGTTTCACCTCGGTACTTTTGCTAATTGAGACAATATCTCATTGACAGATTGAAGCATATTGTAGTATTCTTAGTTCGTTATAGATACATTGTATCATTTATGATGATATGTTGTATCGTTAGCGTTCGCGCAGCACCATTGTGATTTCCCGTTCTATATGCGCTTATTTTTCCATCAAGGAGGATACGATGTCTTCATCTCGTGCTGTTTTGCCATTGGCTATGATACATATTTCATTGTTGCTTTTGCTTGCCGCTTGCGGGGGTGGGTCCAACACGCAAACACTTGTTAATGCTAATAGCGGCGGTAACAATACGATCTTGGTTGTCGCTGCGGAAAATTTTTGGGGCAGCATCGCCTCTCAGGTTGGCGGTAGTCACGTCCATGTTGTCAGTATTATCGTCGATCCTAATGCCGACCCGCATAGTTACGAGCCAACTACCACTGATGCACGTACTGTTGCCGATGCTCAATATGTGATCGTGAATGGTGCTGGCTATGATCCGTGGGCGGATAAGCTCTTGCAGGCAAATCCAGTGAGTGGCCGGAAAGAATTGAATGTTGGCGACCTCAATGGTAAGCATGAGGGCGACAATCCGCATATGTGGTACAATCCCGATTATGTGACGGCGGTGGCGAACAAGATGCGCGATGATCTGAAGAGCCTCGATCCAGGTGACAGTAGCGTGTTTGAGCAATCAACGCAGACCTTCTTGACCACAGGTTTGAAGCAGTATCACGCCCTCATTGCTGCTATCAAAGCGCAATATAGCGGCACTCCGGTTGGAGCGACCGAAAGTATCTTTTCCTATCTAGCACCCGCGCTGGGATTGAAGCTTATCACTCCCTATTCCTATCTCAAAGCGGTTTCTGAAGGGCAAGATATCTCTGCGGCTGATGAAGCAACGGTCGAGCAGCAGGTGAGTCAGAAGCAGATCAAGATTTTGATTTACAATTCACAGAACACGCCGAACAATATCCAGGCTCTTATCAACAAAGCGAAGGCGAATACCATACCTGTGGCAACGATCACTGAGACCTTGACTCCTGCGAATGCTTTGTTTCAGGATTGGCAAACAGCGGAATTACAGGGTATTCAAATTGCTCTCGCACGGGCTATGGGCAAGTAGTTATTGGGTGGCGGGTGCGGAACTGGCCTGCTATCTCAAAGGAGTTTATGTGTTGATGAATCATTCGTCTCCCACCCACGAGGCTTCCCTCACACCCGTGTCTGCCCCGCTTCACCCACTTGTGCAGTTGCAAGATGCCGCTGTCACTCTGGGGGGACGCACCATATGGCGGCACGTTTCGCTGGAAGTTCAGCCAGGGGAATTTCTTGCCATTCTCGGCCCAAATGGAGCGGGCAAGTCTACTCTGCTCAAAGCCATACTGGGACTGCTTCCGCTCTCGGCGGGAAGCATCACCGTGCTTGGTGGTACGGCGCAGCGCGGTAACGCTAAGATTGGCTATGTTCCACAGCGGCGGCATTTTGAGGCAGACGTGCGAATACGTGGGCGCAGCATTGTCCGGCTTGGATTAGACGGCGCAAACTGGGGTTTACCTCTATCCATGTTTTATCGAGACAAAGCACGTGAGGCTGCTCGCCGTGTTCAGGAGGCCATTGATCTTGTTGGAGCCTCGGCATATGCGGACCGTCCGATTGGCGAGCTCTCGGGTGGAGAGCAACAACGCTTACTCATTGCGCAAGCCTTGGTCACACGGCCACAGATTTTGGCACTGGATGAACCCTTAGATAGCCTGGATCTGCGCAACCAGCAAGGCGTGGCGGCGGTAATTCGTCAAGTTAGCAGGGACACAGGAGCCGCTGTCTTGCTCGTCGCTCATGACGTTAATCCCATCCTGTCCTCGGTTGATCGTGTAGTGTATATCGCTCATGGACAGGTTGCAGTTGGCACACCAAAAGCGGTAATTACGACAGAGACGCTTTCACGCCTTTATAACACCGCTGTTGAGGTCCTTCGTGCAAGTGATGGCCGCATTATTGTGGTGGGTCAAGCAGAGGAGGACGCACGCTACCATGCCTGAACAAGTGCAGTTTTCTTGGGATCTGCTGGCAGACCTCCAGATGCTCTTCCACTATCACTTTATGCAAAATGCGTATCTTGCAGGAACATTTGTTGCGCTTGCTGCTGGCATGATCGGCTACTTCATGGTGTTACGCGATCAGAGCTTTGCAGGTCATAGTCTTGCCAATGTGGGCTTTGCGGGAGCAACGGGTGCTGCACTTTTCGGGATTGCTCCTGTCGTGGGCCTCTTTCTGGCTGGGTTGCTGGCGGCAATTGGCATCCAGACGCTCAACATTTCAGCCCGTCAAAACCGCCAGAGCGATATTGCTGTGGGGGCAGTTTTCACCGCCTCGCTTGCCCTCGGCTTTCTCTTCATTCATTTGTCCACAGCGGAGTACGCGGCGAATGTCTATAACGTACTGTTTGGCAATGTGCTGGGTATCAATGACTCTGATGTTACCATTATTGTTTGGTCAACACTGCTGCTGTTGGGTGTACTGGCTATCATCGCCCGACCGCTCTTTTTTGCTTCCATTGATCCCGATGTGGCGGCAGCGCATGGTGTACCCGTACGCACTCTTGCCTTTGTGTATCTCGTGCTGCTTGCCCTTGTGGTCGCGGTGGCGGTACAGGTTGTGGGCGTACTGCTCATTTTCTCTTTGCTCGTCACCCCTGCCGCCATCGCCCAATATGTCACTACGCGACCCGCAATAGCAGTTCTGGTCGCGGTGGCTTTGGCCCTCATTGTTACCTGGGGCGGGCTAGCAGCGGGCTACGTTTCACCATACCCGGTCGGCTTTTTCATTACGACCTTCGCTTTTGGCACCTATGTCCTCATCCGTGGGTGGCGATTTCTGCGGAATTTCTTGCTACATCGTCGTGCGTCACGAGACCGTTCCCGTAGAGGAGGAATGCTATGAGGATCATACTAGCGAGAACGCTACCCCCTTTTACGCTGAACCTTTGGCAGGATATCCTGGTCATCCTTCATTATGACTTCATGCGGCAGGCTCTGTTTGCCGGAACCATTTTGAGTATCGTCGCAGGGCTCGTGGGCTACTTTGTGGTTTTGCGGCACCAGGCATTCGCAGGTGAGTCGCTTTCGGATGTCGCCTTTACTGGGGCACTAGCTGGTGCAGCTTTTGGCATCAATCCACTCTTTAGCCTGATCGTGATTACTGTCGTGGTCGCGGTGGCGATGGGGGGACTTGGTGAGCGTTTACGGGGGCGTGATGTAGCGATTGGTACGATGCTTGCTTGGGTGCTTGGTCTCGGCGTCCTCTTCCTGAGTCTGTTTACTGCACATGTCAGTGGCTCTGGTACAGGCTTTTCTGGCGTGACCGTCTTGTTTGGCAATATTCTGGGTATCTCCACTGGCCAGTTACTGACCATTGCATTTATAAGTGCTGTTGTGATGCTCGCTCTTTTGCTCATGGTACGTCCGTTACTTTTTGCATCGCTTGACCCTGATGTGGCAGCAGCACGTGGTGTGCCAGTACGCGTGCTCAGTCTGAGCTTTATGGTGCTTCTGGCGATAACGGTCAGTGAAGCAACGCTAGCTGTGGGTGCCTTGCTTGTGTTCGCGCTTCTGCTCTTGCCTGCCGCGATTGCACATCAGGTCAGTAGCCGACCGTTTGCGTCGCTGGCAATTGCTGCTGGCCTTGCTGTCGCTTTCACATGGCTTGGTATCGCAGTCGGTTTCTATACGGGATATCCCAGTAGTGTATGTATCAGTTTGTTGGCTTTTGTGAGCTATGTTGTTGTGGTTGGGGGAAGCAGCCCAATGGCAAGGGCAATAGGAAAAGCATCAAGAGCATGATGTATGTCATATCGCTCTATGCGATACAATATATCAATAA
>JBBPYR010000272.1:0-35581 GCA_038199755.1 Ktedonobacterales bacterium
ATACATCAAGATTTGACGGAGTGGTTCTGTGAAACGGAAAGACTGGTTTATTGTTAGTGGTTCGCTAGTGGCTAGTATCCTAGCAGGCCTGCTTACCATACTGCATAGCAATGCAATAGTAATCTTCATCCTATCGGGCGTGGCCCTCTCTTTACTCGCGGCCCTTGTCGGTCAAGCGACAGAGCAACTCGGTTCACGTTTGGGGCCAGGAGCCACAGGAGTACTACAATCGGCACTCGGCAATTTACCGGAGTTGTTTGTGGGTATTTTCGCTCTGCAAGCAGGACTCATTGGCGTCGTACAGGCTGCTCTTGTCGGCTCCATTCTGGGTAATAGCTTGTTTGTACTTGGCCTAGCCTTTTTCGTCGGTGGCCTACGGAATGGCAACCAACGTTTCTCCTCGGACACACCACGCACCATTGCAACGCTTACGCTGCTTGCAGTATCAGCGTTAACGATACCAACGCTCACACACAACTTACATACAGCAGCCTCTGGACATGAGATAGGCTTAAGCATTGCCTGTGCTGTCATTTTGCTGATTGTATTTATTGGTAGTATTCCCGCCTCGTTGTCAGGAAAACCGTTGTCACCTCCTAAAGAGGCTGAAGAGCTAAAGCAAGGATGGCCGCTCTGGTTGACTATTGTCATTCTGGTGGTAGCTGGAATTGGTGCGGCCTTTGTTTCAGATTGGTTTGTCTCTGCGCTTACTCCTGCTATTCAACTCTTGCATATCTCGCAAGCCTTTACTGGACTTGTCATTGTAGCCATCGCGGGAAATGCGGTTGAAAACGTAGTAGGTATTCAATTCGCGCTCCGCAACCAGCCCGATTACGCTATTAGCGTTATCCTCAATAGTTCACTCCAAGTCGCACTTGGTTTGACGCCCGTTCTTGTGCTTCTGAGCTTTTTGATCGGCAAAACACCCTTAACGCTGGTCATGGCTCCATTATTGGTAGCCGCCCTAGCACTCTCCGCAATATTGAGCACAGTTATCACGTATGACGGCGAATCGACATGGCTAGAAGGCCTTGTCCTGATGGGGTTATACAGTATTATTGCAATCTCATTCTGGTGGGGCTGAGCCACTGTGTATGCACACATTGCTACGTGAACAACGAGAGAGGGGAAATTTGAACATTTCCCCTCTCTCGTTGTTCACGTAGCAATGTGTGCATTCATTGCTTTTGTAATGGCGGAGGTGAGGGTCTCCAGCTTGAACGGTTTCTCTACATAGACGGCATGAGGGGCAAGGCTCATGGCATGGGCAATCTCAGCCGCGGAAGCCGCAGTACAAAATATCAGCGGCAAGAAGCGCGTGTGGGGCTGTGAGCGAAGATATTGTAACACTTCAATGCCCTCAATATCGGGCAAATGCAAATCAAGGATTAGCGCATCAATGGGAAGAGACCACGACGTGTCTGACACCTCGCGCGAAGGATGCGCCAATATTCTATTTTCATATTTGAGCTTTGGCGTTTGTAATGCGCGTAAACACTCAAGGGGATGTTCATAAATTGTCACCTGATGACCAGCGAACTGTAACATCGTTGCGCAAAGTTTCGCGATGCGCGTATTGTCTTCGAGTAAACCAACCTGAGCCATACTACTCCTCGCCTACAAAGGGGATAACGATTTTGTAGACATCTATAGCTTTTCCAAATTGTAAGGTTTCCATCTAGTAACTGTCAAGATAGTAGCAGCTTTTCGCGAAAGTTCAACACATTTGGCGCACATCTGGCCGTGTGATATACTGGTACCACTAATACTCTTCAAAAGTGAAAGGATGTCTAGGTGGCGAAAGAGCAGTCTCTCGACAATCTCTGGTTGGCACAAACGCTGTTCGACCTGGGTGCAGTAAAATTTGGAAACTTTACGGTGAGCGAATCGGCTGTGAGCTCTCCGGTCTTTGTTAATCCCAAGGTGCTTATCAGCAATCCAACCGCACTGCGTGTTGCAAGTAAATTGATGCAACAAGAAATCAATCTGGCACAGTCTCTCCGTAGGCCACGCGTTCATCCCTTTACCGTCGTTGCAGGCGTACCAGTGGGTGGATTGTTGCTGGCATCGGCTTATTCTCTTGAAACGAACATACCGCTCATCTACGCACGAACGCACCCGGAGGGAACGGGGAAGCGCGGTATCGAGGGTCGTTATACCCCCGGTGAATCCGCGCTCATCATCGACGATCTGATCACACGTGGTAGTAGTATTCTCGAAACGGCAGCATTGCTGGAAGAAGGAGGACTCAAAGTCAAGGATGTCATCGTGCTTGTTGACCGTGAGCACGGAGCAGTCGAACGCCTGCGCCGCCACGGTTACAACCTGATAAGTATTTTGAAACTTGATGTCATGCTCAATTTGTACATGTCTAACGGTCTCATCTCTGAGGAAACGTACCGCACCTGTGCTGAGTACCTACAAGACAAACAAGTGGAAGCACCCAATACCTCCCCACTACAACCGTAACACCTCGTTATATAACTAAGCAGCAAGCAGCACAATGACCAAGGTCATTGCGCTGCTTGCTGCTTCCCTCTATCATTACTAGAGGGCAGGATACGATGGCGTCTCATCACTCGGCACTTTGGGCGTATGCCCATTTGTGCCATTTGTCCCATTCGATTGCTCGACACCGACACTCGTCGTGCGCGACTTCACCAAATCTAGAAATGGGGTGATAACATCGATAGGTAACGGGAAGATGATGGTTGAATTCTTCTCCACCGCTATTTCAGTGAGCGTTTGCAGGTAACGCAATTGCAGCGTGCTCGGTTGCGCACCGATGATTGCAGCGGCCTGTGCAAGCTGCGTTGAAGCCTGCAACTCACCCTCGGCATGAATGATCTTGGCGCGTTTCTCACGCTCGGCCTCGGCTTGTTTCGCCATGGCACGTTGCATGGTTGAGGGCAACTCCACGTCCTTGATTTCCACTGCCGTTACCTTGATGCCCCAACGCTCCGTCGCCTCGTCAATAATCGTTTGCAACTCACGATTAATCTTGTTGCGCTGCGACAGCAGTTCATCGAGTTCCGATTGACCAAGCACATTACGTAACGTTGTCTGACCAATCTGCGTCGTCGCCTGCATAAAGTTCATCACATTGACAACCGCAGAGGTGGGATCAACAACATAAAAGTACAATACCGCCGTCACCTTAATGGTGACATTATCACGTGTGATGACCTCTTGCGGCGGCACCGTCAGCGTGACGATACGCAAGTCTACCTTGACCATTCGCGAGATCATTGGGACCACCCAGAACAGGCCGGGCCCCTTGGCACCAGTCAAACGACCCAGTACAAAGATGACGCCGCGTTCATACTGTTGCACAACACGCAGACCAGAAAGCGCGACAAAAATGAGAACAACAACGATTATACTTACCAGGGATAAGACAAGTGTACCCATGAACACGTCTCCTTTATAAGGTATTCACAAACTAAAGCTGTTCACGCATAGGCATTGAACGTTCAGCATGCTCTGCATGTTCTACACGTTCCGCATTTTGTATCACCATACTCATAGGCTGTACATATAAACGCAATCCTTGTACAAAAACAACCTGCAACTCTGTTCCCGCCTCGACTGACATATCAGGGTCAGCAAGCACAGCAGCCCAATCTTCTCCACCATAGCGCACACGCCCCTGTGGTGAAAGTGCTGTCACGGCGACAGCCTGCTCTCCCACCATGCCTTCGACACCCGTAGACACCGGTAAACGGCGTATGCGTAAGGCCGCGATTGCCACGGCAAAACCAATCAGGCCAACCAGAACCGCCGTCACATAGACGAGAAGAGGACTGAGTTGTGGCTGATCTGGGGATACCGCGGCACCAAAGAAGAGAAAGGCACCCACTACCAACAAGATGACGGCACCGATAGTGAGCACACCATGCGTTGGCAAATGCACTTCCAGCAGCAGGAGCGCAAATGACAAGGCCATGAGCACAAAGCCTGCCCAGTTAGGGGAGAGTTGACTGGCTGCAAACAAGAAGAGGATGAGCGCAAAAGCACCGAGGACACCGGGGAAAATGACGCCGGGATGCGCGATTTCCACATAGATGCCAAGCATAGCAACAATGAAGAGCACGAAGACAATATTTGGGTCGCGCAACAGCAGCAGAAGAGCATCAAACATGACACTACCCACTGCTTGCAGCTGTATACTCGCTATTGGTAACATAACACTTACCATCATGTCTCAGAGCTCCTTCAGAACAGCAACGTTTATAACTATTTGCTATTTGATAATATAACATATTGCAATTGCGCTTGTCAATAGTGATTATTCAGAAAGGGCTAGTGCATATTTAGGAAAGATTGCACAGCAAACTGTGTGTGTTATGAGAAGGCTATAAGACGTGCATGTGATCACTCGCTAGGGCATTCATTATTATAGCTCTTCGTCGAATAGCGATGACAGAGCTGTGACCGCATTGCCGCCATTGCTCAGGGCGAGCAGGCGTTCCGTGAGGCCAGTATTGCGTAAGGCGACGCGGTCATTTTTCACCGCTAATTCGAGGGCGTAGGGTTGGCCCACGATAACGCAGAAACGCTTGGCGCGGGTAATCGCGGTGTAGAGGAGATTGCGTTGGAGCAGCATACGATGCTGGCTGATGAGCGGCAGCACTATAGCAGGATATTCGCTCCCCTGGCTTTTATGGACGGTGACAGCATATGCCAGCGTCAGCTCATCCAGTTCGTGAAATTCGTAGCTGACCGCAAGCGGGCCCGCCTCCTCAATAAATTCCACTTTGACGGTGAAATTTTCTTTTTGAATGCTGCGTATCCAGCCAACGTCGCCATTAAACACGCCCTTGTCATAATTGTTACGCATCTGCATCACTTTATCACCGACGCGCAACACGCGACCCGCGTATTCCACCTGCGCGATCGGATTGGGATTGAGACGTGCCTGTAGCTCTTCGTTCAGGCTCGTCACCCCTACCGGTCCCTTATACATAGGTGACAGCACTTGAATATCGGTCATGGGGTTGAAGTGATAACGCGCAGGCAGGCGACGTTGCACCAGATCGAGCACCAGTTGCTGAGCGCGCAGCGGGTCTTCCTCATGCATAAAGAAAAAGTCACTGCTCGCCTCAATCTTCACATTCGGCATCTGTCCGGTATTGATGCGGTGCGCGTTCACAATAATCCGGCTCTGTTGCGCCTGGCGAAACAGATCCGTCAAGCGCACCGTTGGTATGGCATCACTACGCAACAAATCGCGCAACACGTTGCCGGGTCCAACAGGTGGAAGTTGGTCGGCATCGCCCACCAGCAACAGGTGCGCCTCGCGCGGAAGTGCCTTGAGCAGATGATAAAAGAGCAGGATATCAACCATCGAAAACTCATCGACGATGATAAACTGATAGGGCAGTGGATTCTCTTCGTTGCGCTGATAGGAGTTATCATGTGGCGCATATTCTAGCAAGCGGTGCAGCGTTTTTGCCTCGACGCCCGTTGCCTCGGCCAGACGTTTCGCAGCCCGTCCCGTGGGTGCAGCCATCGCCACCTCAATTTTCCGCTTGCGCAACAGCATCAGCAGGGCACGAATAGAGGTTGATTTACCTGTACCTGGCCCGCCAGTCAGAATGCTTACCTTCTTGTTATACGCCATTTGTACAGCGGCCTGTTGTCTGTCGGTCAACACCATGTTGCGTTTCTCTTTGAGAACAGAAAACACCAAGTCCCACTGTTGTTGCGAGGTTGGTGGCAAAACGCTCGGTGTATGCATCAATTGCCGCAATAAGCGCACAGAGCGACTTTCCGCGTACCAAAACGGGGCGTAGTAAATGCGCTCCTGTGGCGTTCGCTCCTCTTCGCCCGGCCATTCGTCGGACGGCATGTCAGAAGCGTCCGGTGCGCTGACCACGCTGTGCGGCGGTGCAGAGGCTGCAAAGGGCGGCTCCACATAAATCTCACGCTGCTCCTTGAGTTGCTCCAAGGCTACAGGCAAGGCATCAGGCGAGGTCTGCAAGGCATGCGCGGACCGACGCAGCAGATCATCAAGAAACAAGAAGCAATGACCATCATCATTTGCGGCCTGGGCCAGCACATAGGTCAAGCCAGTCGCGAGGCGCGGCACACTATCCAGCGGCAAACCCAACTTGACGGCGATATCATCGGCGGTACGAAAGCCAATGCCATGCACATCTTGCGCCAATTGATAGGGATTTTCGCGTACCACCTTGATCGCATCTTTGCCATATTGCTTATACACCTTGGTCGCCACATTCATAGAGACATCATGTGACTGTAGAAAGAGGTGTAGTTCTTTGATTTCGCTCTGCTCGGCCCAAGCCTTGCTGATTTGCGTGCGCTCTTTTGCACTGATGCCCTTCACCTCGCTCAAACGTTCGGGTTGCTGCTCAATAATTGCCAGCGTCTGCTCGCCAAAGTGATCAACAATCAACTTGGCCTTCTTGGGTCCGATACCCTTGATTAGGCCAGAGCTAAGATAGCGCACAATGCCTTCGGGTGAGGCGGGCAGACGCTCAATAAAGCTGGCAACATGGAGTTGTCGGCCATACTTCGGATCGTGCTCCCACTCTCCCTCAACTACCAGCAATTCTCCACTATGAATGCCAGGTAAAATACCAACAATGGTGGCTAAATCATCGCGAAAGAGGCGTCCTGTATCATTCAGGCGAAAACGCGCTATGGTATATTGATTTTCCTCGTTGCGAAAAACGATGTTTTCAACAGAACCTTCAAGCTTGGGCATACACAATTATTCCATTACGAACATGACAAAACGGAAAGAAAGCATAACAGCAGAACACAAACATCTTAGCACAGCTAGATAGGACAGGCAACCTCATTCAAAACAGGGCACAGGCCAACAAACAAATGACTCAGGCAAGCTTGACAAAGGCTCGCTCATCGTTATAACAATAAAGGAGAACAGCTTGCAAACATTGAAAGGACAGTAGACGTTATGACCCAACAGCCAGAACAAAGTAGCAGCGAGAAAAAAGCTCAGGTACAAGATTATTTCAGCCGAACTGCTGAGGGTTATGTCGCCAGCGTCTCACATAGTGGGGGTAGCGATCTGCAAAGATTACTGGAACTAGGAGAATTGAGCACAGACCAGCAGGCACTCGATGTAGCTACAGGTGGTGGTCATACCGCATTAACAATTGCTCCCCACATCGGCCATATTACTGTCAGCGACCTAACGCCTCGCATGCTGGAAAAGGCACGCGATTTTCTGCTCGCACAAGGCGTGACCAATGCGAGTTTCGCGGTTGCTGACGCGGAACAATTGCCCTTTCCAGACGCGAGCTTCGACCGCGTAACCTGCCGTATTGCGCCACACCATTTTCCAGACATGGCGCAGTCAGTAAAAGAGGTAGCACGTGTCCTCAAAACGGGTGGACTCTACCTACTCATTGATTGTATGGCACCCAGCGATCCCGAACTGGACGCCTTTGATAATACCGTTGAAAAGTGGCGTGACCCCTCGCATGGTCGCTCTTGCACAGCCGAAGAATGGCAACGCTTCTTCACTGAGGCGGGTTTAGAGATCGAACACACAGAGTTCTTCCGCAGAACGCATAAGTATGATGATTGGACAAAACGCTCCCAATTACCTGCCTCCGAAAAAGAGGCCTTAGAGCAGTTTATGCTGAATAGTGCTGCCCATATTCAACACTATTTCGCGGTGACACGACGGGCTGATGGACATCTAGATAGCTTCAGCAACGATTTTATTCTGCTCAAGGGCCGAAAGCGTTAACAGTACTGGACATGAACAAATTAAACTGGGAATCAACGGGATGCTGTAGGGACCAGCTTGAGCGCGTCCCGTCCCCGTTGAGGAGCGATTCGCCAACAGGCTGCGGACGCGCTCAAGCTGGTCCCTACAGCGGGTTCCGTGGTTCTCAGATTATTTCGTCAATGTGCATTACTACACGCTAAAGGGTGTAATCAGATCCATTGAAAGTTATAGATGACTATAAGAATATCATTGAGGAATAGAGCAAAAAGGGCTAAATAGTTGTACTATTAGCCTTTATTACTATATAATGGAAGTGTCTTCTCTAACAATTACATGTTAATGATGTCTTCTCAATAGGTCTTTCACAACAGCAAATAAGGCAATGGCATGAGTAATAAAATCACCTATCGCAGACAATTTACGCGTTGTGGAAAGCAACGATGTCGAAAATGTAAAGAAGGCGCGGGGCACGGCCCCTATTGGTACGCCTATTGGAGCGAAAACGGACGTACTGTGAGCAAGTATATTGGTACCCAAAAGCCCCCGGAAATCGAGGCGACCCCGCCAGTCGATGAAGAACAGCCAACCTCAGAGATCGCGACAACACAGCAGAATACTGGCCCTCTTTTGCGCGTCTATCTCCTCGGTCAGTTTCGTGTTGAGCGGCGCAGCGGCAATGAGTGGACCCCCATCGATAGCCGAGCATGGCGACGGCGACGCGCCCGCGCCCTCCTTGGCTGCCTGCTCAATAGCAATGGACGCAGACTTGGACGCGAACAGGTGATTGAGCAGCTCTGGCCTGACCTGGAGATTGCTGTCGCCGCAAATCGCCTCAACGGTGCTGTTCACGAACTGCGCCAGATACTTGAGCCAGAGTTGATACGACCCGCGTCATCACGCCTGCTGCGTCTTGAGCGCGATGTGCTTGAACTCGCAGCGAACTCGACTATCTGGGTTGATGTCGAAACCTTTGATGGCCTCTTGAAAGCGGCCAATGCCACAACTGACGTCGTACAGGTAGAGCGTCTGCTAGAGGAAGCGGCTGCCCTCTATGGTGGCAACTACCTGCTTGAAGAATTATATTCGGAATGGACCATCCAACGGCGCGACGCCCTCCAACGGAGTTGGATTGGCCTTTTATTGAAACTCGCCGATGTACGAGCCGAACGTGGCGCGTACGTCAGTGCCATCGAAACGCTCGACCGTATACGCTCCGCCGACCCCGCGAACGAAACCGCGCTACAACGCTTGATGATAGTATTGACGCAACTTGATCGGCGTGGCGAGGCACTTCAGCTCTATCACCAACATAGCACGCTCCTACAACGCGACTACGAGAATGAGCCACTACCCGAAACACGTGAGTTGTACGAAACACTACGCCAGGGGCATTTGCCCGCGCATTACGCCTACAAAACGCCCAAGGCTACCCGTCATGAACAAGAGCCAATTACAGCTATTTCAGCAGCTACTGACGCCACAACCATTAAAGAGGATAGCTCACGCGTCTCGTTGCCACGACCTGCATTCCAAATGAACCGCTACAATCAAAGCCCACTGGTGGGACGCAACCGAGAACACGCCATCATGCAGCAGACACTCCTCTCAGTAGAAGCAATTACAGGTGAAGCAGACCCAGCACCAAAAGAGCCGCCACAAGCAACATTCGCCCCCGCCATGAAACAACCTCATTTCTTATTGTTACAGGGAGAGCCGGGCATCGGTAAAACACGCCTTGCCGAAGAGATAAGCATGAAAGCCTATACACATGGCTGGGCGGTGGCCTGGAGCCGTGCCTATGAACAAGAAGGAACGATTCCTTATCGTCTCTGGACAGAACTTTTACGCACCTTGCTCAAAGGGATTCTGCCACTTCTTAAAAATGATGCGGACCCATCGAAAAATGATGCGGCCTCACCGAAAAAAGAGGCGGACCCACAAAATCTCTTGCACCAATCGCTACGAACAAAACTGGAACGCTTGAGCCCGCTCTTGCCTGATGTAGAGTATCAATTCTCCACTACCACACTTTCTCACGATCAGGATCGTCTTCACCTGTGGGAAGCCACGCTGGGGCTGCTTACCATACTTAGCAACATCTATCCATTGCTGCTGATACTCGATGACATTCATTGGGCTGATGAGAGTAGCATAGAATTGCTCACCTATCTGGCACATCATTTGCACAACCAGCGCATTCTCCTGATTGCCATCTGCCGCGACGAGGAGTTACCACCGCACCATAAATTGCGAACCCTCATTTCTGACTTGCAACGCGAGCAAACCATCGTCACCCTTCCGATCCAACAATTGACACCCACACAGATTGAAGCCCTCATCTCACATCTGCCACAAGAAGCCGTACAGAGCATTCAAATCCAGGCAGCGGGAAATCCCTTCTTCGCGGAAGAGTTAGCGCGCTTTGTCGGCAACAACGCCCAGAATACCGTTGTCATGGAAGCCGGAGATCCTTATTATGCGGAGCCACGAGAGAACGGAAGCGATCCGTTCAGTTCTCCAACCCTTGCCCTCCTTACAACGGGACGGAGCGACACGCGCAAACAGCGATCCGTACCAGAAGGGATCGCGGCAGTGCTCGAACGCCGCTTGGCACATTTGAGTCCAGAGTGTCAAACGCTTCTCGCCAAGGCCGCAATACTGGGTGGCTCCTTTGCCTTAGAGCAACTGCGTGCAATGACTGGCGAGCAAAGCGAAGACAAAACGCTTGATCTGCTGGAGGAGGCTCTGTTCGCGGGTATTCTCACAGAAGAGGGGACCGGGGCGTACATTAGCTACCACTTCTGGCACCCCTTGATCGTCAGCCATCTCTACGAACGCCTTTCAGCAGCGAGACGAGCACAACTCCATCGGCGGGCAGCAGAAGCGATCAGGCAACTCCATGCATCCACTCAGCTTGAAAAGGTGGCGGCGACTATCACCTATCACCTCAATAAAGGCGGGGGTGATGCCGCCAGTATTGCCCACTATGCCGAACTCGCGGGAAATAACGCTTACACACTTTCTGCCTATGCTGAGGCGCAACACTATTACATCCAGGCCTATTACGCCTTCACGAGCAAAGGACAGCCGAACACGCATGAAATAGATGCACACGCTACTATTCAAGCCATTGCCGAGCAAAGTGCGTTACAGCTACAACAGGCCGCAAGCAACACGCAATTGCTGTTGCTCTGTCGCTTGCTAGAACATATCTCAGAATGTCTGGTCGTGCAGGGATGCTTTGCGGATGCACGAAGACTCTATGAATATATTCTTAGGATTCGCACCAGCCCCCTCTTTCAAAATATGTATGTAGCCAATGGCCCAGCACAACAACGTGAAGCATGCATACAAGCACTGCTCTGGCGAGAAATCGGCAATATCTGGGCTGGCACGGGTGAATATGCCAACGCTTATGCCTGCTATAAGCGCGGCAAGGAGATCATGTGTGCAGCCGATGTCACGACAGGGGCAGCTTGGGCTTGTCTACACCTACAATATGGTGTTATGCTGCGGCTGGATGGCAACTATCAAAAGGCACGTCGCTACTTACAAGAAGCCCTCACTATGCTTGAGCAAGAAGTGCCACAAGCCTCGTATTATATCGACGCAGACAGCATGCAGCAACCATTTCAAGAGGAAGGTGCCGCCATCATGTCCGGTTCTGCACAGCCAGCTACCAGTAAAGAGCTCCAGACGCGCACCGAACGCGCCTTAACGGGAAACGTGTTAGAGATAGGCTATATCCATGAACAATTGGGTATTGTTGACGCCTGTGTTGGACAATTGAGCGATGGATTGCACCATATGCACATTGCACGTCGCGTCTATGAGCGGCACGAACTCTTCACCGATATCGTGCGCATCTGTGGCAATCTAGGCGCAGCCTACATCATGCGTAGTGAATTGAGCGAGGCCCGCACCTACTTGCACCATTCCTATGAGCTCGCGGAGCGCATCGGCGACTTGCCTAACAAGACTTTTCTTACCTGCAATCTGGGTGATGTCGCCAGTCGTTCTGGTGAATTGCTCGAATCTGAAAGCTGGTTCAAGCGCGGTCTCATCTTCGCGGAACAGATCAATGATCGTGAACATATCAGTTGGAGTAGCGTCGAATTGGCAATGGTCCAGCAGGACCTGGGGCATCTTGACGAGGCAGCCACAAGCCTCAAACATGCCTTCACCATCGGACGTGCGATGAAGAGTAAACGCTGTATTCGCTATGCCCTAGTTGGACTGGGGGATTTACGCATCACTGAGCTTATGAGTATCCGCCAGCGACAGCTTGACGGCAGCTATCAATACAACCAGACGGGGCAGACTCATACCTACCAACGGCTGCTCAAGCGCGCCAAATCAACCATACAACGCGCTATCGCTTTGCAAGATGAGGGGCTGCAAGTCGAAACGATTATTCATGGTAAACTGCTGCTCGGTGCCGCCTATTTCTTACAAGATGACTTCGAAACGGCGAACAAACTCGTGCGACAAGTGGTGGCAGAAGCCCAGGAGCATGAGACTAGTCGTGTTCTGGGCCGCTCCCAACGCCTGCTGGGACATGTTCTCTACGCCCAAGGCCAGTATGCTGAAGCGGCTCACTATTTTGAGCAAGCTATCCAAATGTTCAGTGAACAGGCGTTACGCCTGGACTATGCCAGAACATTGTACGGCTATGGGGCAGTTCTCATTCAAAGTCCACCTTCTCCTGACAAGGACTCAGCACATGTGGTACAACAAGAGGAGTGCGAAAGCACCTACCAGAGAGGCCTGAGCTACCTGCACGAGGCGCGCAACATCTTTGCTGCCTGCCACGCCAGCATCGACCTCGCCTGGGTTGAGCAGTTATTGACGGTTAAAGGAGAAATCACGCATGGCCGACCAGCATATAGAAGGAAAAGCTCTACCACAGCAAATCGTGAAACAACAACAGATTGCACAAGCCATTAGTACACTGTTTGCGCCCGAAGATGAAGGGTTGCAGGGTGCTCTTGTCGCGGCAAGCGAGGCCGGTTTACCCGCAATCCAAATCTCCGCAATTCAAGGAAAGTTCTTGCAACTCCTCGCCACCATCTCTCACGCGAAGAAGATACTAGAAATTGGCTCGCTGGCAGGATATAGCGGCATCTGGCTGGCGCGTTCACTGCCCGCCGATGGTCGTTTCATCACGCTAGAAATCGATCCCAAACATGCCGAGGTTGTGCGTAACTCTTATGCACGAGCAGGCGTGGCCGACCGCGCCGAGGTTCGTGTGGGCAACGCGCTCGAAACCCTGCCCACCTTGCTCAGCGAGGGGCCATTCGATCTTGTCTTCATCGATGCCGATAAGCCAGCGTACCCACACTATTTGGAGTGGGCATTGAAGCTCACCCATCCTGGCAGCGTGATTGTTGCCGATAATTGCATTCGCGGCGGAGAAGGTCTTCGTGACCCCGCGCAGGTGCAGGATGCCTACTTCGTCGGCGTCGCTGAATACAATCAACGCATCATCAACGATCCGCACCTGATGTCGCTCGCACTGGCAATGGACGACGATTATGAGGACGGCTTCGCGATTTCTGTCGTCTTACCCTGACCCTAAATCTCTACCAGCAGAGAACCAGCAGAGAAAAGAAGGATAATTGAGTATGGCACGTTCCTCTTCCGCTGAACATGTGGCCATCATTGGCGGTGGGGCCACCAGCGCGCTAATCGCCGTTCGGTTGGCAGAGCGAGGCTTCCGCGTGACGGTGTTGGAGAAGGCGCAAGTAGGCAATGGCTCTTCCAGCCGTTCCGCGGCAGGTATTCGCGCGCAGTTCAGTACGGAAGAGACGGTGGTCGGGATGCAATATAGCGAGTGGTGGTACAGCCACTTCCATGATCTCTTGCACAGCCCGACCGATGTGCGTCAGCAGCCCGTGCTGCGCCAGAACGGATATCTGTTCCTATACGAAGCACCTGACACCATCTCGGCATGGCAACTCCGAAGAAGACGCGAGCTAGCGCAGATTTGGCACCATGCCCAAACAGCGGCCAGCATGCAGCAACGCCTTGGACTTCCCGTTGAGGTGCTGACCCCTCAGAAGGTACAGGAACGCTGGCCCCATCTCATCCCTGACCGTTTGCAGGGGGCAACATGGTGTCCAACTGACGGCTTCCTCTTACCGCACATGATCTATAGCGAAGGGTTCCGCCGAGCAAAAGAACTGGGTGTGCAGGTGCAACAAAACACTGAGGTCATCGGTGCCACACTCCGTGCTGATCGCATTAGCGCGCTACTGACAAGTCAGGGAACGATTGAAGCTGATTGGTTCATCAATGCCACCAACGCCTGGGCCGCTCGTCTCAGTCCGCGCATTGGTGGCATGTCACTAGCGGTCTCGCCACTTAAGCGTTACCTCTATTTTCTCAAACCTGCACAACCTATCATGACTGCCACCGCATGGCATCAGCTCCCCATGACCATTTACGGGGTAGGCAGTCAGCGCGGGGCACACTCGCGACCAGAACATGATCTCTTACTACTCGCGTGGGCACATGAGGCAGAGCCAGAGGCGCATTTCAGTGATGCCGACCAGGACCGCATCGAGCCGCCTTTTCGCCATGATAACGGCATCGACAACTATGGCTGCGCCATTCTTGAACAAGTGGAGCAATTCTCTCCTCAGTTGGCTAACGCAGGCGGCTTGATAGCGACCACCTCTGGTTTCTATGGCACCACGCCAGACGCCAACCCACTGATCGGGCGCGACACGCAGCAGCAAAACCTGATCCACGCCGTAGGCTTCTCCGGCCATGGCCTGATGCACGCGCCTATAACCGCGCTGCTCGTCGAAGCCATCGTCGCTGGCGATGCCGAACAGGAACAGGTCCGCGTACCAGTTCCCTTTGAACATGCTACCATCGGGCTGAAGGCGTTTAATCCTGGGCGCGATTTTGCGCAGTCACAGCATGAGATGCTGGTCTTGTAACATACGACATTGCGAAATTTTATCTGCTAAAAAACGCGTGGGAGGTTGTGTGCTGGCTGGGATGGAATTTGCAATCTTCTTGCTTCAAGATTTGCGCGGGTGAAATCCCCATCAAGCAATGGGGCAACATGCATTACCACTGTAGCGGTCTTTAGATGTTCGATATGGGTTTTGACAATCTGGTCTATTTCCTTCTTTGTGAGGGAGGGGTATTGCTTGGAGTAGTGTTTCCTGGCTTTTTTCCCGAAAACTTCTTGATAGATCTGTTTTCTGGTCTTCTTCACCTTCAAACCAAAGATTTCAAAAGAAGTCTTATCCTCCCAAATGAAATGCAAGGTTTGCAAGGTTTCCTGAAAAGTGACGCGTTGTTCCATGAAGCTTTCCCTCTAACGGTTATATCGCTGAGCAATATCTTTAGCACCGAGACTAGCACGCTGCGCACCGCAGAAAGGTTTCAGATTGGTCTAAGTGTCTACCTATGATACGATAATTATCAAGCATCATATTGGAAACTACACGCTTATTGTAAGTAATATGATTGGAAGAGTCGTATATGCCAATTCACACAGATTTTCATAGTCACGTCTCACGCACCTCCGCTCAGGAGATGGCTCGTGCCGCGCAGGAACGTGGACTACGCACGCTGGGCCTGTCCGAGCATATTTTTCAGATGCACGAAGGCCGTACACCGCTGCAACACAAGAAGTGGGAGTGATAGTATTCGTATGCTCAGCCTCATGAATGAAAATAAAGATGCACAGACGACTGAATTTCGTCTGTGCATCTTTATTTATCACTGACGTATTAGGCTAGAAGATTATGCCCTCCTCATTAACTTATGGTGAGCAAAGGCGAGAACTGCTTGACGCTTAGGCAGGATGTGAATGTGTTTCTTTGCGCCTGTCTGACGCAAGCTTTACCCAGTCTGGCGAATAGCTAGGAGTGGCATACCCCAAAAAGTTGCCCATTTCCAGCGGTAATTTCAACTCGCTGCTTTCCAAGTCCGGCAGCATAGCTGTTACATACCTGCGACCATCACTCGCCTCAACCAAGGCCCAACAGACTACGGTCTCTGTACGGTATCCTGGTTGGCCTTTTTCTGGCTCCTCTGCATCGCCCCAAACGGCTTCCCATCCCGGAAGAGCAGGCATAATCTGAAGAATTTCTGGTTCCTTTTCTTCGCTCACTTCTATGAAGACTACTTCTTCATTTGTTTGCATGGTAATCTCTCCTTTCTTTCCTCTCATCACTTGGGTGCTTAGGTCTCTTGACCTACTCCTCTATTTTAACGCATAACAGCCACCATTTTCCACCCAAGGACAAGAAAGTACTTTTGCGCATGCAAAAAAGGTACTAGAGCACTAAGATATATTCTTCTAGCTGGGGGAGATAATGGAGCAGAGCCATAATCTTTGTGCCAAAGCGGACAGAAGCTGACCACATTACGTGTTAGACTTGTAAAAGAACTCCGAAAAGATCGCACAAAGAATAGCTACAGCGTAAGAGGAGCAGACATATTATGACCACGATCGAAAACACAACAGCAGCATTCTACTATCAAGGCTGGGAGACATATCAGCAACTACTCATTAAAGCGATTGCGCCACTGAGCGCGGAACAACTCGCCTTGCGGCCCGCGCCACACTTGCGCTCCATCGGCATGACAGTCACACACATCATCGGGGCGCGTGTCAGATGGCTTCATGACCTGCTCAAAGAGGGCGATGAGGAACTGGCAGCGTTGGGCAAATGGGATCGTAAAGATATGCCAGAGCGCACGGCAGCAGAACTGGTGCAGGGGCTAGAAACCAGTTGGGCAGTGCTCACAGACGCCCTCGCACGCTGGACACGTGCCGACATGGAATTCGTCTTCCACGAGTCCTGGCAAGGAGAAGAGTACGCCTTATCGCGGCAGTGGGTCATCTGGCACCTGATCGAGCATGATCTGCACCACGGTGGCGAACTTTCGATTACACTGGGCATTCATCAGTTGGCGGCACCTGATCTTTAACCATTGTGAAGCACAATCTGATTCCAACCAAGCAGTTGCCATTGTTCCCCCACCCCCTGCGCGCTCGCAGATGTAGGAAGCTGGAAGCGTGCGCCAGTCGCGATATCGATTGACCACAGCGTATAATGTCCGTCGGCATAGCCAGCTTCCACCACCAGTTTGCCACCCAGAGGCGCGAGGGCAATACTACTATCGCAGATTGGCGTCATGCCAACAGCTACCGCCGTATCACATACACTGATCGCTGCGGGAGCAACATCCGCCAGCACGACCTGATCTTGCGGCGCGGTTGCTCCCAGTTTCACGACCTGGAACTTGCCCTGCACCTGCCGTATTGTCATCAGGGCATTGTCCGCGCTATAGCCGATTGGCACATCACCCGTTCGTAGCGGTTGTGCGGTCGCGAAATTCGAGCCATCACTCTTAACTGCATACACACCAGCCAGGCCCGCGCTCCCCGTATTGACGTAATATACCGTGTTGCCATCTGGGCTGAGCCAGAAGGTGGAGCGCGGAGAACGTAGCGTCACCTGTTGCGGTACCGCCCCATCCTGGTTAAGATTCACGCGATATAATGCCCCCGTCGCACGATCCTCTGCTCCCAGAAAGTAGAGGTAGGGAGCGCGGTAGCGAATAAGTTTCGCAGCCTTGAGATGAGGCAAAATGTGAACGGCCTCTCCCGTCCGCACATTGACCCTGCTCACACCGTTATGGATAGTGTTCACCAAGACATACTCGCTATCCGACAACCAAATCGCATTGCCTGCATCTTGATCGTTGAGGGCATAAAAGTAGCCAGTCTTTGCCACAGCGGATAGCGTGTAGTACAACGTGTGCCCAGCACGCGAAAACTGGTACAGCACGTTTTTGCCATCCCCTGCTATACCATCAACCAGCGTAGAAGCGGGCAATCCCGTCGATGTACTCAAGACGGTGCTAGCGTCATTAAGAACATCATCATTCACGAGCGTGACCCCTTGCAAGGTACGATGCACCATGAGCACCTGATGCCAGGCATCCAATGTGAGCGGCTCCGTGGCTTGCACAAGCGGTGTGGTTGCAGGAACTTGCAGACGCGACCAGCCAATAAGCTGTACGACGCCTGTCGTTATTGGTATGATCTGTTGCTGCCCGTTCAACAGATTGCCATACCACATTTTTTGTATATCATCGTGATACATACCCCTCACGACAAGAGCCGTGCCATAGGGTGCGACCGCGACATCCTGCGCCATAATGGGTGCCGCTTGTGGTGCAAGTTGAGCCAGTAAAACCTGATCGAGGGCGGGATTGCTCCCCAGCTTTATCACGCGGGACACCGTATTGACGAGGGACAATGTAATCAGTGCGTCGTCCTGTGCGAAGCCGATGATGCGGCCAGCATGTGTGCGAAAGAGGCGTGGCGAAGAACCGTCGCTATTGACGGCATATAGCGCATCCTGATCTCCACAAGCATAGTACACAGTCGCGCCATAGGGACTTAACCAGAAATCGTGCATGTTTGCGCAGCTTGCGACCGTCTGCACTGTCTTATCGCGCAAGGCCACACGCTGCAATACACCCGTTGTTCCCGCTTGATTGGGCGTGGAAAGGTACAGGTAGCCGTCACGATAAAAATGGATATCGAGCACGGCAGTGCTAGGGCTTGTCGTATCGGGCCAAATCAGCTTTGCGCTACTATTGGCTGCATTGACTTGCACGATGCCTTGATGTGTACTGATAAATACGAAGCGGTCATCGGTACTCCACACAGCAGAGCCAGCACGTCCTTGCACCGTATAGAGAGTGATATTTTGCGGCACAACCCTGTATGCCGTCTGCTTCCCATCATAGCTGTGATACAACAACGCATAGCCGTTATGAGAGACACCGTCAACACTAGTCGTAGCAGGGTTATCGCTTCTGCCAAGTTCGCTATATTTGCCGCTAAGCGGATCATAATTGCCTATCAGCAATTGCTGATTACTTACCACAGTCATGACGACCGAAGACCAACTTTGCAGCATTTGCACATTGGACGTGCCGCTACTCGTAGATGAGGCACTACCACCACCATGAAAGACGATCAGGCGGCTAAAGAGTGTGAGCGACCCTAGTAAAAAAACAAGCATGGCAGCCATGGTGAGCAGCATCCGCGCCCAGCGAACGGTGCGCCGCCTCGCTGGGCGTGTGCCACTCTGCACCTGTCCAAATGGATAGCTTTTCTGCATACGTAGAGGTTCAGCAGCAAGCGGTCTATCGTGATGATTGTTTGCGCTCAGCGTAGCCGGAAGCGGTGTTTCCAGCGATTGCGGGGTCTGCTGTGTCTGTGATATCTGCGGTGTTTGCTGGATGCCGCGCACATTTGCAAGAATCGATGCTATGGTCGAGGGAACGGTTTGCTCACCCTGCGCGAGGAACGTCCGCAATAACGCACGTTGCTGGTCGCGCTCTTTACGCAGTTGAGCCAAGGTGCTGCTACAGGTTGGGCAGGTGGGTAGATGAGCGTGCATTTGTGTGAGAAGTTGCTGATCGTATGTATCCTCATCCTCTCCAGCGAAAAATACAGCGTCTCGCACGTGCTCGTCTTCTGGCTCATCCGCCACAAAGATACAATACCCACTCAGCGAACACGACGGAAGGCCGTTTTCTCGTGGGCTTGACGTTTCTTCCTTCATCATCTTCCTTCTCTATCGAGACCTGCATAAATACGCTGAAATGTCTGACGCGCACGCGCTAAACGGCTGCGTACCGCTGACAGCGAGTCGTGCAATGCGTCCGCTATCTCAAGATACGTAAATCCCTCGGCATCCATGATAAGGCAAATAGCTGATGCGGATGGCAACTGCTGTAACACACGTCGCACCAGATCGCGCTCCACGATGTGTGCCTCAAACTGATCGTCACAGCCTAAGAGGTCTTCGCTTGCCTCATCGAATTGTTCATCGCCGAGTCCTTGCGGTGGCGTGAACGGGATAACGATGACATGTTTGCGTCGTCGCCATTCGCTACGCACCTGATTAAGGGCGATCCGATACAGCCACGGGGCGAAGTGCAGTTCCTCACCATTCATACGCGGCAGAGCTTTGTAGGCGGCAAGAAATGTCTCCTGACACAGGTCCTGTGTCAGGTGAACATCATGTGTCATGCCATACAGCATCCGTCTTATGCGCGGCTCATAGTGATTTACGAGAAGCTCGAACGCGGCCATTGAACCCTGGCAGGCTTCAACAGTGAGACGAGTTTCATCCTCTACAGCATTCATATGGCCCATGTACCCCAATGTACCCTAACGTACCCTGGTAAGAGGGAGCGTATCAGTTCTCTCTTACAAAGAACAATGCGCATAGCAGAGATTTTGTCTCGCTAGAAAAGAAGATGGGCCTAGTATATAGGTAAGCAGGGGTAGAACAATGTGAACTAGTTCACATTCTTAGAGAGGTTCCATGGCTAAGTACCCTGGAGTGGCAGGATTGGTTATTGGCGGTCAGCCGGGCAAGTGAGAATTATGTAACGCGATGGTTATTAGTTGGAGCTTATGGTATTATAGTGATGGAGAGGGTTATTTAGTCTAGCTCTGGTGTATATAATATACCATCAACAAGCAATTCTTTTGGATCAGGTCGTCCTGATGCTCCTATTGTTCCATCAGTTCGTAGGTATTGATGAACGCCTGCAACTTTTTCTTTCTCTGCATTGACGTATATTATATACTGACCCCTAGTACAGACAGGTTCGTTAGCGCGAGGTGAACTAGGATGGTTATTTGCAACTACTATCGATTGCAATGTGCCTTGTTTGACCTGTTCCCAATATTGGCCACCATTAAACATTTTACGAAGTTCTCTTGCACTAATGCGCTTCATAGGAGGTTTGGACATGTTACATTCCCTTGATTTTGATATACGTGAGCAATTGTCCGAGTACCTAGTCGGTAAAATTTCACTTCAAGAGTTTGAGGATTGGTTCTTTCCAGAAACTTGGGATATAGATCAAAAAAATGACCTAGCCTTAGAAAGCCTAGTTTACGGGATTAAACTTCGCTTGGCTGAGTTTTCCAATAAGGATTGGACAGAGTCAGAGTTACATAGCCTGCTTCTTCCCTTTGTTGAAAGACATATCCTAGCACCTTCTCAGTTCCAAATTTAGAACCACGATCTTCACCCTCAAAAAACACAGGAAGGAGTTGATCTGGCATTTTGAGGCCAGAAGGTGCTTCTGTTCTCCATTTTACTGTATAACTTCCTCTAGCATTTCCAGATTTGAAAGAGATAAATGCACTAAGGTTAAGAGGTATAGGTGGCAAAGATTCAGGTGAGGATGATGCGGGTACTGTAAGTGTAACACGATCTATTAGTCGTATTATACTTACAGTTTCATCTTTTTCTTGGAGAACTTTCTCACAAATAAGAGCAGCAGTTATATAAGGACCATCTTTCGCAACTTCCATTTTGTTCACCTCGTGAGTTAATTGATTTTTAATCGCTATTTTAGCAGGGGTTAGGTCACTCACATCTGAAGCTAGCATTCATTGTTTTCTTTAAGCCCATGTCAGTATAACACACTTATAGAGCCATGTCAGTAGAATAATATAAAAGCATTTGAGGTAATGTTACCCGTTAAAAAGGCATTCATCCCCAGTTCACCTGACAATATGAACCAGTGTTGTATGAATACTGCCAACACCATTTAACAAGTCGGTATGCAATTGCGCTTGGCTCAAACCCTCTAACACTTGCAAGAGTTTATTCATAGCCCAGTAGTTGTGGTCGTAAAGCTCTTTGATGGCCTCAACCAGCATCACAACTCTCCTACTCTCCTATTTCTTTCTCCGCTCCCAAGGCGGCACCGCTGACAACATCGTAGGCTTTACCCAATAACAGTGTGAGATTTTTGCCGCCAACATCGAAGGGGGCATCACCCAGGCGTTTGAGCACCGCCTTCTGAACAGCGGGTGCTTCGGGATTGACGATGAAGCGCTCCAAGCCGTTGCCAGCTTGCCAGAAGGTGTCTAGCATATCTTCGAGACGCAGTGATATGTCGTTGCTCGCGTCCTCCTGAGCCGAGGATGCAGCCGATGTTTGCGCATCTGGAGCAACGAGGGCGCGTTTTTCTCGCAGAGCACTGATGATTTGCTCTTTGCTGCGTCCACGCAAGGTGAAGATTAGAAAGGGGTCTTCATCGAAGCGTTCAGCCATAATATAGTAGGTGGCTGCGATATGTTTGCACGGATTGGCCCAATCGGGACAGGAACAGTCGGTATGCAAATCGTCCTGTCGTAAAGGAAATAGCGCGAGATGTACCGACGCAAAAGCTTCCTCTATATTAGCGGGCATCTCGCCAGAGAGGAGTTTAGCGGCGAAGATGGCCTGCGCCGCCATCGCCTCTATGACAAGTTCCCACTCTTGATCGGAAAGCGGCTCTACGGAAATTTTGATTTTGTAGGGCTGACGCATCGACCCCTGGACCTTCGCCTTCACGATACCAGGCTCGATATCCAGCGAGAGCACCTGACCTGATCGTGCATAGGAACGGCCACGAGTTAGGCGCGTCCCCATGCCCATCGACTCCAGCACCTTTACCCAGCGTTTCGACCACCAGGTTTCACCAATCGCGCCACGCTCGCTTTTGGCCTTGATACCGTTAGCAGCTCTGCGCGGACGATGCTCAGAATAATAATCCCATTCAAAATCATCATATCCACCACGTCTGGGACTCATAGTTTGCTCCTACTCTGCAACGGCATCACGACTGAGCGCGAACAGGTCCTTGAGCTGGTCGGTAGACATCTCTGTCAACCAGTTCTCGCCGCTACCAATAATACTTTCTGCCAATTCTTTTTTCTGCTCAATCATCATATCAATGCGCTCCTCTAGCGTTCCTGCACACACGAACTTATGCACCTGCACATTGCGCTTCTGCCCAATACGAAACGCTCTATCAGTGGCTTGGTTCTCTACAGCAGGATTCCACCAGCGGTCAAAATGGAAGACGTGATTGGCCTCGGTCAGGTTGAGGCCGACACCACCGGCTTTGAGCGACAAAATGAAAAGCGCTGGTCCACGCCGCCCCTCTTGAAAGCGTTGTACCATCATGTCGCGCTGCTGTTTTTGCACGCCTCCATGCAGGAAGAGCGTCTCATAGCCCAGCCGCTCTTGTAAGTACGTGCGTAGTAGTGTTCCCATCTCGGCATACTGCGTGAAAATGAGAGCCTTATCCCCTTCCGCCAAGACCTCTTCGAGCATCTCTTCCAGACGCTCTAGCTTGCCAGAGCGATGCGGCAGGCTGCTACCATCGCGCATAAATTGCGCGGGATGATTACAGACCTGCTTGAGCTTAGTGAGCGTGGATAAGATCAGCCCTTTGCGCTCGATGCCAGCGGCTTGGGCAATCTTCTCCATCATTTCCTTCACCACCGCCTCATACAACGAAGCCTGCTCCTGTGTCAGGTTGCAATAGACCTTCATCTCCATCTTGTCCGGCAGGTCTTTGATAATTTCTTTGTCCGTCTTGACGCGCCGCAGCACAAAGGGTTGAATCAGGTGTTTGAGCAGCTCCGCCTGTTCCGCCTTGTGATAGCGTTCAATGGGCAACGCAAAGTTTTTGCGGAAGGCTTCCCCCGAACCGAGATAGCCAGGATTGAGAAAATCCATGATCGACCACAGCTCGGACAAGCGATTTTCGACGGGCGTTCCCGTCATAGCAATCTTGTACTGTGAGCCAATTTGCTTGATCGCCTGTGTCTGCTTGGCGACTTCATTCTTGATATTTTGCGCCTCGTCGATGACCACGGTATCCCATCCGACACGCTGCAAGTGCTCTTTATCGCGCAATGCCAGCGCATACGTCGTGATGACGATATCATGCTGGCGTGCCTCGTCCTCAAACGCCTGCCCACTCAAACGCTCATGACCATGATGCACCATCACGCGCAATGAGGGCGCAAAACGCTCTAGCTCCCGCTGCCAGTTGCCCACGATGGACATAGGGCAGATGACGAGGGTAGGGCCATGCGGCTTAGCATCTTCATGCACCACAAGATCATGGAGCAAAAGCGTGGTTAGTTGCACAGTATTGTGACAAAGAATATTGTTCGCCACGAAGTTATGGTAGTTTTCGACCTCAAAATCATAGACCCATCCATAATGTTGGACCTCTTCGATTTCTTTGATTTTACAATAGTAAACCTCCTGGTCAATGAGCCATTGCAGCTTTGCTCTAGTATTAACGAGGAGTTGCTTATCCAGTGCGGCATAAGCATTAAGCGTTTGCGTTGTCCACTTTGAAAGAGGAATTTCCCGATATGCTCGCTCAGCCTCACCACTTAGAATGCCGTCAACGGCAGACATAACTGTTCTCAAACTAGCAGGTGAAAATTGCTGTGAGCCATAAGAATAGACAGGAGGCATCCCAAAATGACGAATAGGAAGTTTCGTGGCTGCTATTATTTGGCCCATAATTTCAGATGCGGGAATACCTTCAACATTCGTATTATTCACCTTCTGACATATTTTCTCCAAGCGAGCTTGTTTCTCGATACCAGGAAAACCTATCTCTTTACAAAACTTCCTCGCAGCATTTCCACCCAAAACACCAATTTGGTAAGGACGAAAGATTCCTGAACCGTTGGTCGCCCGCTTTTGCTTTACAGAAATCCGTATCCAAATACCAAATCTTCTAAGTAGGTAGGAGAGTTGTTGCATAAGCAAAGCAGATGCACTGCTGATTTCTATGCTTCGCATACTATCAACAACGGAAGCCTCTGCTTGAAAAAAATTACTCAAAAAAATACGAACAGTATCCAAACCAGCCTGCATAACAAAATCAGGAATCCGCTTATGTGCGGAAAGATATCCCCATTGGTATCCCCTTGCCTCAAGAAATTTCCTATATTTCTGACTAGTAAATTGTAAATAGGCGACCTTTTTAGCAGGCAGACGAATAGCGGCCTTACTTGTATTAACATCATAGCGCACACTTAAACGTTCAAAGCAAAGCTTTAGGTCCTCAAGTACAGCGACATCTTTTTGCGTTATGGTAAGAACAGCATTTTTATCTGCTAGCTCATATCCTTCGGCAATTTGCCAAGCAAGCACCTTGATAAGGTCTGCATCTTCCTCTAGACCATGCCATAATAATTTTGCGGGAACGCAAACATAGTCGCCAACACGCAAATCATTAGTCCAGCCTTTATTCGTTAACAATTTATGCTTCTGAGTAATCGTTAAGCTACTTCCATCTTCTAAGCGGATTTTTCGGAGAGGCTCAGAAATATGTTGACGATACAATCGTTTAAACGGTGCTTGTGTCATATTTCCCGTTGTGGTATCAAGAGTATTTGTTAGTAAAGGTTCTTTGGGATGAGCCCAGTAACCCTCCCCATCAGAGACCGGTTCTCCCGCATATAGCTTCCAAATATCTTCTGCTTTCAACAAACTTCCATTTACAGTTACAAGTGATTCTGCGCCAATGCACTTCCCCAATCCCATATCGTCCGCGAGACAGGCTCCCAGGCCATATTGACGGAGGAACGCAAGCCACGAAACGCCCTTGATTTGGTAGGGGCGTAGCGTCCCATGCAGCGTTGCGGGCACCTCTATCGCATCTATCCTCGCGCTATCACTCAGCTTATCGAGCAGGTCTTTGACCCATCCTTCAGCTTCGAGTTCTGCCACTTGCAGGCCGAGCGTGCTCTGCTCCTGGCCGAGACCGAGCCGCAGTGCCTCACCGAGGCTGATGTTGCCACGGTCGCGCTTCTTCTTAAAGAAGTTAATTGCGGCCTCGATCTCTTCTGGTCGCAGTTCTACCCATTGGCCGCGCACCTGAATCAGTGGCATTTTCAGATTGACCAACTGCGCGAACTCTTGCTCGGAAAGCGTGGTGTCGCCAATGGCAACATTCCAATCATAGGAAACCAATCCCTCAAAGCCCAGCAGCCCTGTGCTACTCTCGCCTCCCTTTGGCTTGAGTCTCATCTTGACGCGCAGACGCGCCGAGCTTTTCTGCCACCAGGGCGGCACCAGCACACCAAAGCCGCTCTGCTCTAGCAGGGGAGCTGCTTGACGCAGAAACGCGTATGCCTCTTCAGTGGTGAGCGGTAACGATTGCGGACGCGCCGTTTTCAGGCTCTCCTCTATCGGTGGAAAGAGACGTGAGGCGCGCCCCAGGTCTGCTAGCAAGCGTTCTTGTGGGTTTTCAAACTTACGTTTGAGAAAGGTGAGCGTGCTTGAGCGTTCCTGCCATACCTGCTCAGCGGGTACCAACAGGCTGCGATCATCGTTGGCCTGTAAGTGAAAGCTCACATGCCACACTTCACTGTGCTGCCCCTTTCGGGCGGGTACTTCTGCTGGTGAGCCTTCCGAGGTACCTTCTAGGGTGTTCGTGGGAGAGTCAGCAGTTGGGTCAAAGGGTGGATCGAGCCGAAAACAGGTGCGGAACGGTGCATCGGATAGCGAGGGTCGTAATTGCTTGAGCCATGACTGTGTGGTAGCGACAAAGCTTTTCAATTCCTCGGCAGGGGCAGTAATGGTCGCATTGCCGTTGCTCAGGGCTTGCAGCCATTGTTCTGGCAGCGATTTCGCGCTCTTACGCCGTCCCTTGGTGGGCAACAAGGTTGTGGTGGCGAGATTTTCGCGCACAAAGGCATCCACCATCTGATTGAGAAAACTCATCACACATTCACGCAACAAGATCAGTTTCTTCTCCCCAGGCGGGAAAAATGACCAGCAGAGGGGCGGCATCATCGTCACCAACGATTGCAGGCGTTCATCGTCGTCATCTGAAAGGATCACTTCCCACGCAGCGCGACAGGTGATGGTGCGTCCATGCTGCGTCTCATGCACGGTCGGTAAATAGGCCTGTTTGATAAGCAATTCATAGGCAAAATTCGCAACGGTAGCCCAATAGCGCAGTGAACTGCCCAGGGCGATGCCAGCGGGTGCCACCTGCGGCGAGAGTGCCAGCAGAAAATCGAAGGCGTGGCTGGCATCCAACGTAATCGTCGTCACATTCCACCAGCGCAACTCTCTTTTGCCACGCCCCACATCATGTTCTGTGTCCCACAACAATTCGGGCGACGAGAGCGGTTCCTTGCTCGTCGAGGGCATTCGCAGCGTAAGTGTCTCCTTTTGCGAGCCTTGCACAGCCAGATGACCCGCTAAGCCAGCGGCAATTTCTTGTAAAGCGTCAGGTGCCGTCAGCGCGAAGGGGTGTGGACGCGCCTGCTCCACATCAGCACCACGCTTTATCGAAGCCGACAATGTGATAGGCAGACTCGATGACTCTGCCCAAAGATGAAGTTTTCCCTCTGCCAGATTATTCCAGATGGAATGCAGTACTATCACAGTTTTTGCTCTTTTTTAACGTTAGTGGGTTTAGATGCCCTTAAAATGAAATCCAACAATGCTATAGGAACGTGCCAATGGATATGAACGAAATAGCCTGGGAACGATGCCAAACGATGTAGGGACCAGCTTTAGCGCGCCCTCCGCTCAATTCATTGAGCGAGATTCGCGGAATCACAGGCGATAAATCGCCACGGGGCGCGATCAATCTGGCCCCTACGGATGGGTTTCTCTGATTACCAGGTTCATTAGTAAATGTGCATAAGCTGGCCCCTACAGCATTTTCCCAGCATTTTTCGCGTCATTACCATTTCTCATTTTTGGGCTATAGGTTGGGTAATTGTGCGAGCGAGGATTTTACCTCTATATAACGAGCCAGAATGAAGATGAGATCGGAGAGGCGGTTGAGGTAACGCACAACCTCCACATTCTGAATGACCCCATCGTGTAAGAGTTTCGCCGCCATCCGCTCTGCGCGGCGAATGATGGTGCGCGCAAGATCAAGTGCCGCCCCATCCAGCGTATCGCCAGGGATGATAAACTTGTTGGGTATCTCGACCTCAAGTTTGAGTTCTTCCTCCACCTGCTCAAGCCGCTGTACATGCTCGATGGTCATACGCAGGCCCATTTTTTCATAGTTCTCTGCGGTCGTCGCCAACTCGCCCATCAGCAAATACAGTTCCTGCTGCACACGATAAATAATGTCTTTTACCTTCTGATCTTGTGCCATCGCACGCGCTAACCCTAACGCGGACGTGGCCTCATCCACCGTGCCGAACGTGTCTGGTCGTGGGTCATACTTGGCAACGCGCTCATCGCCCAGCAGCCCTGTATAGCCAGTATCACCCGTGCCAGTTGTTACTTTTGCCATCATCTTCCCTCTCAGGGATACCCCTTGTGGGCATCTCCACTTATCCTATATAGCGATAGGTGCGGCTGACACGCCGCCAATCCGTCTCGCGCCCACGCACAGGCCGCTCCTCTTCTAGCGTCTGTAGCTTGTTCGTTGCCAGAAAGCGTCGCCGCAAGTTCGACAGGTCAATCTGCTCCCCTTCTGGAAAAAAGGCGCGATAGAGGAGGGCAGCCTCGGCGAGTGTCAAGGTACCATCACCGATACCCGGTTCCTTGTCCTTGACGACGTTCAGCGGTTGCGTCCCCTTCTCTAACTGCGCTGCGTTTTCGTGTTGCCGCTCCTGCTCGCGCTCAGTGTCAGAGGAGGCCATGCACTCCATATCACTTAAATAACGCAGTATCAGTTCCGGGTCGCGTTGCACCTCTGCCCGCAAGGAATAGAGAGCCGCCAGCAAACTCGGCTGCACATCGGTATCGAGCGTGTGTCTCCCCGACTCCACGTCCACGACCGGCACCCATTGCACACGCAGACTGGGTACGGGCTGAGCATGCAGGTTTGGGCGTAAGGCATCGCGATTGGCACGCAACAAGATCGTATGCAAAAGAGAAATCGCCGAGCCCTGTTCGGCACTGCCCCAGACGTAGACTTGATGCTCTTGCCACCCCGCCTTGATACGGGCAAGTGGTGCGCGTATCGGCCATAGGAGCAAGGCGTCCAGTGTGCGCTCCACCGCGTCCGTCACCGTCTCTGTTCCGAGCACTAATCGCATCGGCGGTCCCCACGGGCCTTCACGCAGTAGCACCCACAAAGACCAATCGCGAATAGCAAACGTGACAACGCCCGCTGTCACTATCAATCGTCGTGGCGTTGTCTCTTTACTTGCTTGCGTTGATGCTGAAAAAGATGTCTGCGGTCGAGGCGGCAAGGTACTCATAACAATAAGCTCCGTGTGCGAGATGGATGGTCATATTACCTTAGATGAATTGTACACACTCTTAGCCGGGCATGCAAGTCTACAACATTTCGACCAAAACGGCACTCAGGAACGATACTCACCAAAAAAGACATGGACACCCAGCCTTGGGTGTCCATCTCATATATATTTAAACCGCAGCGCGATATATTAGCGTCCCAAAAGGATATGGAGGCCAAATGAAAAGCCAGCGGAGAGGATTAAAGTTGCCAAAGTAAGAAGTTGAAAGAAGCGAAAACGTGCGATCTCAGCCCGGTTATCAATAGCCACAGCCTTAGCACCACTTGTCGGTCGCATGTATTGTCTCTGCATAATACATATCCTTTAACTACTAGAACAGAAAGGCGGTAACACACCACCTCTGACGAGTATTACTGTTATATACGCTGTAGTCCTCTATTTGGTTGCATCCCCTCTATCTGATACCTCGCGTCGCGTTTATCAGTATCGCTACTATCAGTATATCGGATAACGCACCAAAAAATCTATGATTTACGTCACAAATGTACGAATGGTTATCACAAATAGACGGGTGGTACAAGAAATAGAACAGGAGCGTTGATTTCTCATGCTATCTACCTACAAGAACACCGATGGAAGGGGGTTTATTTCATTTTCACAAAGATAAGCATGGCGTGTCGCCATCGGCGGGATCGAGCATGAGGTCGTGATGCAATTCTAGCAGTTTGCGGGCACGGGCGAAGTCGCGGTCAAGCAGGACGCGAAAGACTTGTTCGCATGCCGCCAGAGCTTCGGCGGCGCAGGCGCGCCTGGATGCAGTGAGTTCAGCGAGCAGGTCATGGCGTTTCGCGGTGCGAAAGAGCAGATGCACCTTTTCGAGCACCTCCGCAAATTCAGCGGATATCTGCTCATTCCAGCTTTGCATCACCCCGAGCTTCATCGCCTTGCCGAGGAAACGCCCGCACGCCTTGATGACCGTATCATATTCGTTATGGCGCGCCTGGAGCAGAGTATCGAGGATACGATGCTCATCGCCACTGTCGAGAGCCTTCACAGAAAATATACTAGCCTCGCCGCCCATCTCGCGAATTTCATAGGCGAGTTGGCGAAATTGCTTTTCAACGTCTTCAGAAAAGGGCAACAGGTACACCGAGTTTTGTAGAGCATATGCACCCATCTGCTGCAAACGACGCCACACCCACACGCGCTTCTGTGAAGGTTCACTGGGAACTTTGTAGGTGAGCTGCAACCAACGTATCGCTTCACGCTCTAGCATAAACACTACTCCCACTACAAAACTATGATTGACAAAGACTACCGAACGCCGCTATGGTACTCTACTCTACAGAGCAGGGCAAAGTCAAGCATAATGTATGTCTATTCTATCTACCCCTCTTTGCCCGCCAAAATGAGGGCACAGCCTCGTTCCGCCAATTCCGTATGTTTCGTCACAATTGGCCCATGACCATAGGGCGTAGCCATGATATGCTATATTTTTACTGACAATAGGAGTATGAATAACATGCGTATCAAAGAGTATCTCGTCCTTTTTCTGCTCGCGGCACTATGGGGAGCATCGTTCCTCTTCATCAAAGTTGCCATCACCGACATGTCTCCGCTGACCCTCGTCTTCGTGCGCTTGGCACTTGGGGCAGCCGGGTTACTCCTTTTTGTTCCCTTCAAACCCAGCGTCATGCAAGGATGGCGCACTCATCTCAAAGCTTTTTTCTGGGTTACGCTTTTTAATGCCATCATCCCCTATCTCACCATCAGTTGGGGGGAAGAACACGTTTCGTCGGGCATGGCGGCCATTCTCAACGCCACCACGCCCCTCGCCATTGTCTTGATGGCGCAATGGTGGCCCAATGGTGAGCGTTTGACATGGGGGCGGCTGGCAGCGGTGCTGGTTGGCTTCCTCGGCGTCGGCATCCTTGTTGGGCCATCAACCTTTGTCGTCGGCACCTCCCCACTGTACCTGCTTGGCGTACTCTCTTGCTTGGTGGGTGCTGTTAGCTATGGCCTCGGCAGTTTGCTTGCCCGTAGCCTGCTCGCGGGCTTGCCACTCATGCAACAAGCAATCGGGCAGATCGGCATGGGTGCGGTCGTGCTCGCCCCCATCGCTGGCATCGCACTGGCATTTCAACCACCAAGCCATTTCCCGTCATTCTGGCCGATTGCCGCCGCGCTAGCCCTCGCGTTGGGCGGCACAACCATCGCCTACATCTGCTATTTCTGGCTGATCGAGCGCGTCGGCCCCACCCGTACCTTGATTGTCACCTATCTTTTGCCATGTATGGCCCTGGTCTATGGCGCACTACTCCTGCATGAAACAATCAGCCCAAACGCGCTGCTTGGTTTGGTCCTTGTGATGGCAGGCATTCTGCTTGCAGGCCGTAAGACACCACAAAAGCACCTCAAGACCGAGTCTGAGCCAGAACAGCTATCAGTAGGCGAACAGTAACGCGCTCCTTAAAAACTACACGAACACAGCACATGATGCATCTTATCTCAAGAGGAAAAGGTGATATAGTGTGTGGAAGTTACTCAACACGAAGCGAAAGATGAGATAGAGTGTATGCAGTTATTGCAACTATTATTACAGGTGACACGAGCGCGAACACTCCCCGTAATGATCGCCCCAGTCGTACTCGGCTCTGCATTGGCATGGGAACAAGGGACGCCCTTTCAAACAGGTTTCTTTTTACTTACCCTGCTCGGCGCACTCGCGGCACATCTGGCAGCGAACGTCACCAACGATGTCTTCGATTTCGCAGAGGGAACCGATCAGACAGCCCAGGAGATGAGCACGCAAGGCGAGATAGCCGTTACGGGCTCACAACCGCTGATGAAGGGGGCTTTCTCTTTAGGTGCTTATCGGAGAGTTGCGATAGGGCTTTTCGCGCTAGCTCTGATCTTTGGCCTGATCCTCAGCTTTTTTCGACCGTGGACACTTGCATTCGGCATCTTGGGTTTCTTGCTGGCTTTTTTCTATGTCGCGCCCCCATTGCGCCTCGCGTACATTGGACGCGGTTTGGGAGAACTGGACATTTTCATCTCGTTCGGCATCCTGCCCCTGTTGGGTGCCTATTATGTACAGGCAAACACCATCACGCTCACCGCATTGCTTGCCTCCCTGCCCATTGGCCTCTACACGACTGCGGTATTGTACTTTCATCACTTCCTCCATTGGCGCGCCGATCTTGCGGTCGGGAAAATAACCCCCGTTGTTGCACTGGGCGAATACCGAGCACGCGTTGTCGGTGCCCTCATGCTCGGCATCACCGGCGTGCTCTTGCTTCTCGATGTCTGGCTGCAGGTGTTTCCTTGGTATAGCTTTGTAGCGGTACTCACAATTATTCCCGTTCTCATGGCTATTCGGCAAGCTACTGGCCCACTGAAATATTATCTACAACTAATGGCAACAAACCTCAATGCAAACCTGCAAACCGCCGTCGTTCTGCTGATCGCGTTATTGATACGCGGCAGCACTCATCTTTGAAAATCGGCTTCACCCGTATATACAATATATGCTATTATTTTTATTGCATGTAAGAAACCTATCTGCTATACTTATTCTGTAACCTCTTATGCGAACGTATTAGCTAGCCCGATACAAAACGCTAATAGTATCGCAAACCAGAAAGGAGAAAAGAAACACTCTACCACATTCGCCATGAAGAACACTTCCCACGTCACGTTCTCCATATACCTTCGTTGTCACAATGTAGTGCAGCAGATATTGTAGTTGTTACTTATATCTTGGGAATGGTGTACAGGTACATATCATTCCTTGAAAGGTAGACCCTCATGGCTCGTCTCGCAGCACAGACAGAAGGCTACGCCGCCGCTCCAGCAGCTGCTATTGCTAATCCCGCGCCTCTCGGCCTTTCTGCCTTCGCCCTTACCACATTTGTCCTCAGTGCTATTAATTCCGGCATCGCTCCAGCAGGGGCAACCAACATCATTGTCGGACTCGCCCTTTTCTATGGCGGCATCGCCCAGATGTTAGCTGGAATGTGGGAGTTCAAAGCGGGCAACACCTTCGGTGCAACCGCGTTCACATCTTACGGCGCCTTCTGGCTTTCCCTCGGTATCGTCTTCGTTCCTGGCTCTGGTATTCTGGCAGGCATTCCAGCAGCAGACTTACATGCTGCATTGGGATTCTTCTTGCTCGGTTGGACCATCTTCACGCTCATCATGTTTATCGGCACGCTAAGAAGCAACATGGCCCTCATCGCCCTCTTTGGTTTGCTCTTCCTGACCTTCTTATTCCTGACACTTGGTGAATTTGGTGCGGGCACCCATGCCCTTGGCGGCTATCTCGGTATTCTTACCGCGCTAGTGGCTTGGTATACTGCCCTCGCAGGCGTACTCAGTTCCAGCAAATCTGTCTTCACCCTACCCGTTGGACCACGAGACTAACACCGACAAAACGCCACTTCTCATTGGGTTAACAGACGTTTGCGAGGATGGGTAATCCTCGCAAACGTTTCTCTGAGAGCGTCTAGCAAGACACCTATGTAGACGTACAGAGACGTAATAGAGCCAAAGTACAGCAATAAAGATATGCTATAATACATACATTCGCATCTCTACACGCTCTTACCTACAGGCATCTGAATGTTACACACTATGGCGCGTCGTACTTTCATTCGCCATGCATCCGCTTCTTCAGCAAGAGGCATCTACTTCGTGGTAGTAAGGAGACATTGTTGTTATGAGCAATAACCTCAGTTTTGAAAACACCGATTCTATTTTAGTGGAAAGCCGCCTCTTTCCCCCCGATCCCGAGGTTGCACAGAACTCGAACATCATGGCCTATATGAAGTCCAAAGGGTTCGATAACTATGACGACTTTTACCAATGGTCGCTCACCAACCGCTTCGAGTATTGGGATGATCTCGCCAAAGAACTGCATTGGTTTGCACCCTGGAAAACCACCTTTGAGTGGACGAACAAGCCCTTCTTTCGCTGGTTTAGCGAAGGCAAGTTCAACATTGTATACAACTGCCTCGACCGCCACATGAACACCCCCGTGCAGGATAAAGTCGCTTTTTATTGGGAGGGCAACGACGGCAGCAGCCGCACTCTGACCTATAAAGACCTGTATGTCCTGACGAATCGCATGGCCAAGGGTCTACAAAAAATTGGCGTGCAAAAAGGGGACCGCGTCGCTATTTACATGCCAGGTATCCCAGAGCAGGTGGCCGCCTTGCTTGCCGTTGCACGCCTGGGCGCGGTCCATACCGTTATCTTTGGTGGCTTCGCCGCCAGTGCCTTGCGCGACCGTATTATTGATGCGCAAGCCAAAGTCGTCATCACCGCTGATGGCAACACTCGTGGCGAGAAACTCATTGAACTCAAGAAGATCGTGGACGAGGCCGTCGCGGAAACGCCAACCATTGAACACATCGTGGTGGTGAAGCGACTCGGCGACAAAATTCAGGTGAACATGCAGGAGGGCCGCGACGTTTACCTTGATGATCTGCTCGCCGACGTACCCGAAGATACAGTGGTGCCTTGTGAAGAGATGGATAGCGAAGATATGCTCTACATCCTCTACACGAGCGGCAGCACCGGCAAACCCAAGGGCGTTGTACACGTACAGGGTGGTTATGCAGTGGGTACCTACGCCACCACGAAGTTTGTATTCGACATCAAGCCTGATGACATCTTCTGGTGTACCGCCGATATAGGTTGGGTCACCGGTCACAGCTACATTGTCTATGGGCCGCTTATGAATGGCGCAACGAGCGTCATGTTTGAGGGCATCCCCACCTATCCGGCTCCTGACCGCTTCTGGAGCATCGTCGAGAAGTACAAGGTGACAATCATCTATTCATCGCCGACGGCCATTCGTGGCTTGATGCGCTTCGGTGAAGAATGGCCTGCCAAGCATGATCTTTCCAGCTTACGCATTCTGGGCTCCGTGGGCGAGCCGATCAATCCTGAAGCCTGGATGTGGTACCACCGGAACATCGGCAAGAGCAAGCTGCCGATCATGGATACATGGTGGCAGACAGAAACCGGCTCCATTCTGATTAGCCCAACACCCGTGATGCCTTTGAAACCCGGTAGTGCTACCAAGCCACTGCCAGGAATTCAGGCCCAGGTGGTCAACAAAAATGCTGCCCCCGTAGACCTCGACCACGGCGGTTTCTTGATTGTGCGTGAACCTTGGCCCAGCCTGATGCGTACCATCTACGGTGACGCGGCCCGCTATCGTACCTATTGGGAGACCCTACCTGATGTCTACTTCGCAGGTGACGCAGCCTACATTGACAAAGACGGCTACGTCCGCATTCAGGGTCGCGTTGACGATGTGATTAAGGTGAGCGGCCACCGCCTCGGCTCCATGGAGATCGAGTCGAGTCTGGTCAGCCATCCCGCAGTGGCAGAGGCCGCCGCCATCGGCAAGCCTGATGAGGTCAAGGGCGAGCATGTCAAGGTCTTCGTCATCCTCAAAAACGGCTTTGAGCCATCAGCCGAGATGGAGCGGGAACTGAAATTGCATGTGCGTAACAATGTCGGTGCGCTTGCCGTACCCGACGAGCTTGAGTTTGCACCCAGCTTACCCAAGACGCGCTCAGGCAAAATCATGCGCCGTGTCATTCGCGCCAGAGAGCTTGGCGAACCTGCAGGCGACACCAGTACACTCGACGGCTAAATACCTGCTTCCCCCATGGAAAGTGGAGAAAATAAGTGTGGCCCAAGTGGCCATTTGCCCATGGGGGACCCGGATTTTATCCACATTGCATATCCAAACTAGTCACCCAAACATTTGTTCG
>JBBPYR010000273.1:0-11608 GCA_038199755.1 Ktedonobacterales bacterium
CCCTGCCAGCCGTTGAACGGCTGGCAGGGCTGTTTTCCTATCTTATTTTATCCAATATTTGCCAGTGGTTCGCCCACAATTTCCTGTGCTGCTTCGCCCTCGGGCTCACTCGCTTTATAGGCATACTTATCGGCACGCCCACTGGGGAAGAGCAGTGAAGAGGCCAGACCAAGCACTGCCATCACAAAGATCAAGACATACACCCAGAACAGGCTTTGTGACAGAGCTTGTTGCAATAGACTCAGGAATGGTTGCGGCAATGAGGCGCGCACATCCGGCGTCAAGAGAATGTTCGCAGGCGCGATATGCCTCGGCAGCCGCGCCACCACAGTGGAAAACTGCGCCAGAATCGGTGTGAACAACTGCGCCATTTGCGTATTCAGAATCGTCCCCATCAACGCCACACCAATCGTGCCGCTAATCGTGCGGAAAAACTGCGACGAGGCAGTGGCAACACCACGCATATTCCAAGGTACTGCATTCTGCACCGATAGAATATTGGCCGAACTCGTAAAGCCCAGACCCGTTCCTGTCAATAACATAGCGATCACAATATACACGAGGCTTGTCTGCGTGTGAAAGAACACCATCATTCCCGTACCGAGAACATAGCAGAGTGCCCCGATGCCCGCCGTCAAGCGATAGCCATAGCGAATCACGAGATTGCCACTCACCGTCGATGCAATCGGCCATGCCAGCAGCAAGGGACCCAGCGTAATGCCAGCACTGGTCGCGGTCCCGCCTTGCACACCCTGCACGAACAGCGGCACATAGGTTGTCACACCAAACATCACAACGCCCAACACCAGATTTCCCACGCTAGCAATCAGAATAATGCGATTCTCGAACAATGTGAGCGGAAGAATCGGCTCCTCGGCACGCTTCTCTGTATAGATGAATAGAGCCAGCAACACTGCCGCTGCCACGAACAGGCCAATACTCGGCAGCGAGTTCCACGCCCAGGAAGTACCGCCTTGCAGCAGCGCGAACAAGAGTGCGACGATGCTGCCCGTCAAGGTCAGCGTTCCCACGTAATCAAGATGGTGCTTTTTGCGCTCCACATGCTCTTTGAGCGCGAACAGCAAGATCAGCATCGAAGCTAGCCCAAAGGGAACATTGATGAAAAAGACCCAACGCCAAGAAAAGTGATCGACGATCAAACCGCCCAGAGCTGGGCCAACCACGCTGGAGACTCCCCACACCCCACTAAACAAGCCCTGCACCTTGGCGCGCTCCTCCAAGGGGAAAATATCGCCAATAATCGTCAATACCAGTGGCATCACCGCACCCGCACCCAGGCCCTGGAGCGCACGAAAGAGAATCAACTGCTCCATTGACTGTGCCGCGCCACAAGCCACCGACCCAAGCAAAAAGAGCGATGAGCCAAAGAGAAACAGGGGTTTACGTCCATACAAATCGGCGAGTTTGCCATAAATCGGCACCGTCGTTGTCGATGTCAGGAGATAGATAGAAAACACCCATGAGTATAAAGTGATGCCTCCGAGTTTCCCGACGATACTCGGCAGGGCAGTTCCTACGATAGTGGTATCTAATGCTGTCAATGCCATACCCAGCATCAGCCCAATTGTCACAATTATCTTCGCTTGCCGTGTCATAAAAAAATTTCCCCTGTTTGATGTAAAAAAAAAGCTTGCAAGGACACACAAGAGTCATCTCTTGTATGCCCTTGCAAACGCTCTCTTATAGCTCGACCTTGACGCCTCGCCAGAAGGCGACATAATCCTTAATCTGCTTAGCCGCATCCTTTGGTTCAGGATAATACCAGGCCGCATCTTTGTTTACCTTCCCATCTACTACCACGGTGTAATAGCTGGCAAGCCCCTTCCACGGGCAGGTGGTATGTGTGCTACTTTCTTGAAAGTATTCGCGCTTCACGGCGTCGGCTGGAAAGTATTGATTTCCCTCCACAACTTCGCATTTATCACTTTCGGCTAACACAACACCATTCCATATAGCCTTTGGCATAGAGAACATGCTCCTTCTTTTCGTTATTCCAACGCAATCATTCTATGAAAGTATTATACTACACAAAGTGAAGTGCTGTAGCAAAGAGAAACCGTCAAACCTTCCACACTTGCACCGTACCATCAAGGCTGCTTGAAGCGATCAATTGGCCATAGATCGACCATGTAGGAAGCCAAGTCACGGCGGTAACACGCTGTGAATGGTTTTGATAGGTCGTAACGAAGGCATTGTCACGCACATTCCACACCCGCACCGTCGTATCCGCGCTGCCAGAGGCAAGCATCTTGCTATCAGGCGACCACGCCACGGCAAAAACGGCATCGGTATGCGTCGTATATTGGTGCAACGCATTGCCAGTGCGAGCATCCCAAATATGCACAATATGATCGTTGCCACCAGACGCAATCATCGTCCCATCCGCTGACCAGGCCACCGCGTTCACACGAGCAAGATGTGCGAGTGACAAGAAAATCTGCCCAGTCGCTACATTCCAGACCTTTACTGTGCTATCACTAGAGGCCGAGGCCACAAGTTTGCTATCGGGCGACCACACCACTGCATTGATAACGCCCGTATGCATATGGAATTCCGCCTTCGCTTGCGCACTCGTGTCGCGCACCTGCACCACGCCATTTTCACGTCCTGTGACAATCATCTTCCCATCTGGCGACCAGGCCAACGCCACATTCCGCAGAGGATTACTCACCTGATCCTCCTGGTGCGCAAGCAGCTTGCCTGTTGCCGCTTCCCAGATGTAGACATTTTGAAAACTGCTCGACGCAATTCGCTGACTATCGGGCGACCACGATAACGAACCCACGCCATCCTTATGTTGCGTAAAGCTACTGCTGATGCTACCATTGAGAGGATTCCAAACCTGGGCACTATTGTCCGCTTTACCATTTGTCGCATCACCCCCACCGGAGACGATGCGCGACCCATCCGGCGACCACGCCGCGACCCACACCTGATCCTTATGGCCACGATACACATAGGGTAAATGTGGAGCTAACGCCCACCACGTCACACCTCCACCGGCTGCCACCACCGCTAGTGTCCCCAGACCAAGCAACGCCGCCCGCCGCGACACCTTCCTAGCAGTCTTCGTAGACCCATACTCCGTCTTCACCCCTTGTGGCGTCACCACATCCGCGCCCTGCATCACGCTCGCCCCAATAGGCGGCGTTTGTTGCGTCGATGATGACTGCACAACTGGCATCGTCACCCCATCCGTCGCGCCCCTATACCGCGCATCTACTGGCGTTAGCGGCGTGATAGGGTTCGCATACTGCGGTGTGGCATTGTATGGTTGGGTAGTATACTGCGAGGGAGACGGCGGCACATCGAGGCGAGGGTGGGGTTGCACATGGCTGGCTTGCTCTAAGGCATTCACAAATGCCCGCATGCTACCAAAGCGTTGGCGTGGGTCTTTGGCGAGCGCGGTCATCACCACCTGCTCTACTTCTGCGCTGATTTCGGGATTCTTTTCTCGTAACGGTGGCGGCGGCACCGTCATATGCTTGATCGCCACCTCGGTAAACGAACCTTGAAAGGGCCGCTCTCCACACAACCACTCATAGATCACAATGCCCAGCGCATACTGATCGCTCGCAAAGTGGGGATGCTTTTGCAGTTGCTCCGGTGCCACATAGGGCAGACTGCCCGCGACCGCATCTACATTGACCGACGACGTGTTCTCTACCATCGTCGCAATGCCAAAATCGGTCAACAAGATTTCGTTGCGCCTGCCAATTAGCATGTTTTCCGGCTTCACATCACGGTGGATAATCTTCTGGTCGTGTGCATGCTGAAGGGCCTCACCCACCTGCTTGACATAACTGATCACCGTGGGCAATGGCACACGTGTTCCCTTGGCGTGTCGCTGGCGCAACGAGCCGTTAGGCGCATACTCCAATACCAAAAAGGGAAGCCCATTTTTTATATCAAAATCCAGCACCCGCACAATGCCGGGGTAGTCCAGTGTCGCAATCGTCTCGGCCTCGCGCTGAAAGCTCTGCGTATCATCATCGGAAATACGCGTGTTGAGAATTTTGATAGCTGCCTGCATACTCAAACGCAAATGTTGACCCAGGTAGACATCCGCGAACCCACCTCGCCCAATATGGCGTATCAGGCGATAACTGCCAAATTGTTCCCCGATCAGATTTTCTTTCACAATAATGACCTTTGTACTACACTATTCTATAGAGATAGCTATTCTGAGAAGAAAACAGGCTGGATGCAGGTCAAACGCAGCAGCGAAGCGCGCTCTACAGCATCCCGTTGATTATCAGTTTATTTTTTTAACTTGCATTAGTATTGCGAGGTCATCATAATACCCCTACGCGAGAAACGCAAGCGGTCGATTATATGTATCAGTAGGGACGAATCTCTACCAGCCCTAGACTATGCGCGGATAATATGTATCCCCTGTAAACGATAGGTTGCCAGCACATCATCTGAGACCGAAGAATCGGTCACGAGATGCGTCAGGGTACGAATAGGCCCAACGATATAGGGCGCAATCGTCCCTAGCTTCTCAGCAGAAGTCAACGCCACCACTTCCGTTGCACTCGCGATCATGGCACGTTTTACATAGGACTCTTCGAGATCATACGTACTTATGCCCGCCTCTGGATGTAAGCGGCCTATGCCGAGAAAGCATAGATCAGCGTGAATATTACGAAACGCGTCAATCGTTGACGCGCCCACCGTCACTAACTCGTGCTTATACAAGCGACCACCAATCAGAATGACCTCAACCTTCGCATACTCCGCGAGTGCCAAGGCAATTGGCGCACTATGCGTAATAATTGTGGCACGCAGATCAGTGGGCAAATGGTGCGCCACATGCAAAAGTGTCGAACCCCCATCTAAAATGATGACCTGGTCCTGTTGAATAAGTTCAACTGCCGCCTTAGCAAGAGCAGTTTTGCTTTCAGGCGATTGCTGCTTCCGCGTATCAAAACTGGCAGTAGTAGGTGAATACAGTAACGCACCTCCATGCACCCGTTCAAGTTCGCCTGCAGCGGCCAACTCACGCAGATCACGTCGAATAGTATCCTCCGACACCAGCAAGGTTTTGCTTAGTTCCGAGGCAAGCACTTTCCCATTGCGTTGCAACATCTGCAATATAGAACGTCTTCGTTCCGCAGTCAACATTGCGGTTTTCTCCTTGAAATTGTATGGTACTTCTTGACATTGTACGAAAATTAGTGTAACATCTTGTTTGTGCAGTATATTGCACGAATATGCTGGTTGTCAATGGATTGTGCCGATAACAATCGAGGGGCGAGCCCCAATAGCACCTGATGGCACCAACGCTGGTGTGATGGATCACACCCTGAACTTAAAAAAGCACCCGAAGGGGTCGGAGAATGTCAGAGAAAACTCTGCCCCCTCCTTCATACAAGTAAGCGAGGTATTACAAATGAACGATAGTTTCCAACAAATCACACTCACACCTGCACTCCCGTGTGTTTATCACGGCTGCAAAGGCGAGGCAAAAACCGCAATTGCTTATTCAGTATCCGAGCATGAGTGGCGCCTTGTTCCCACCTGTGAGCAACACACCGTTCCCATTTCCATACGCAGTGAGCCGCACAAAGAAATAGCAGCGCGCCACTAACCGTAGGGGCGAGATAAATCGCGCCCCACACCATTACCATCGGGGCGCCTTTAATCGCGCCCCCCGCATCTTCTCGATGGATGAAATCTTCGAGAGAAGAGGCAAAAATGAATACAGCAAAGAAAATTGCCCTCGTGGCACACGACGAAAAAAAGCACGATCTTCTAGAGTGGGCAGAATACAACCACACATTGTTAGCTCAGCACGAACTCTATGCCACAGGCACAACTGGCAAACTGCTTGAGCAGACCCTTGGAGTCGAGATACACAAACTACAAAGCGGACCGCTGGGAGGCGATCAACAAATCGGCGCAAAAATTGCCGAGGGAGAACTTGATCTGCTCATCTTCTTCTGGGACCCGCTCACCGCGCAACCACATGACTCAGATGTGCGCGCACTGCTGCGTATCGCCGTCGTTTGGAACGTCCCGATTGCCTGCAATCGCGCCTCCGCAGACTTCATGATTGCATCACCATTACTATCGAACACCTATGAACGCTTCTCACCTGATTACCACGGCTACAACGTCAGGATGGACTCTGAAAAAGAGGAAGCATTAGTGTAATCGCTAGCACAACACACGAAGGGATGGAGACCCACAAGGTTTCCATCCCTTCATTTCATTACCATCTCGCGCTATTCCTTGCACCATATCGACATATCGTAGAATAAGGCAACCAAAAGGAAACGATCATGAGCAGTCAAGCAATGCTGCCAGATCAACAAGGCCTGGCAACACCATCTCCCTCATCTCCCTCACCTTTAGCACCTGACATACCATCCGCACCGCAATATTGGCACTGGTGGCACACCCTCAGCATCCTCGTGTTTATTGCTGCCATCACCACCATCGGCCCGCTCCTCCCAGTCGAGCAGCGTTTGCTCATCTGGCTGAGCTACCTCATTCTCCTCTGCGCCTTCATCCTCATCCTGGGCAAGGGCACCACTGGCAAGTGGCGTGGAGCGCTCATCGATGAACGTAACAAAATCAGCCTCTCGCGTCTACAGAGTGTGCTCTGGATCGTCGTCGTGCTCTCCGCATTCCTAGCAGCGGCCATCACCAACATCAAAGTCGTTGGCTCCCTGCTAGGCTTGCACATCGCCCTCCCCGAACAGCTTTGGGTGCTCATGGGCATCAGCGTCACCTCACTCATCGGCACACCATTGATACACAACTATAAGAAAGACAAAGACCCGCCAGCCGCACAACAAGTCAACACGCCTCAAGTGGAGAACAAGGGCAGCCTCACGGTCAACAAAAACAGTGACGCCGCCCAATGGCAAGATATGTTCAGAGGAGAAGAGCTAGGCAACAAAGACAGCCTCGATCTGGGCAAGGTGCAGCTGTTCTGTTTCACCGTGCTACTCGTCTTTGCCTATGCAGTTGCGCTGGGAGCCTTATTTAACGGTTCCCAGCATGCTATCAGCACCTTTCCCGCCTTTGATGATAGTGTTATAGCCTTGCTCGCTATTAGCCATATTGGCTATCTCGCCAATAAAGCCATACCACACTCAACATAATCACAACAAGCCGTGCTCACGCGCATAGATAGCCGCCTGCGTCCTATCACGTAAACCCAGACGGTTGAGCATATTCGAGATATGATTTTTTACCGTACCCTCACTAATCACCAGCCGTTGCGCAATCTCGCGATTAGTGGCACCCATCGCGATCAGGCGTAACACCTCCACCTCACGCGCCGTAATCTCTCCGCTATGCAACGGCGGCGCTCCATGCTCGTCCACGACTTTCTGCGCCTCCTCTTTGCCAGAAGCTGAGTTCATGGGGGGACGCACAAGCGAGGCCACGACTTTACTAGCGATGGCTGCGTCGAGTTGATAAATGCCCTTATGCGCAGCTTGCACCGCCTTTGCCAGGTCCTGGGCGGGAATATCCTTGAGCAAATAGCCCGTAGCTCCCGCTCTCAGGGCGGCTACCACGTACTCCTCATCATCAAACGTCGTCAGCATCAACACCTGGCAGGTGGGCAGTTGCCGACGCACCTGAGCCGTAGCCATCACGCCATCCAGCACAGGCATGCGGATATCCATCAAAATCACATCGGGCTGCAACGCAAGTGCTTGTTCTACCGCCTCCTGCCCGTTCGCCGCCACACCAACGACCGCAATGCCCTCTTGAATACTCAAAAGCGAGGAGATACCTTCACGCATCAAACGTTGATCGTCCACCACCAGCACGCGCACCGCTCTGTTCTGTGCCTCCTGCTCGTCAGATCGCATTCTTCACTCCCTACCTTTAGGCACCCGTGCCTGCAAGCGCGTTCCGCTACCTTCTCCACTCTCAATCTGCAAACTGCCGCCAACAAGTTGCAACCGCTCATGCAGCCCCTGTAGCCCATACCCGCCCTCGCCTAGCGTTCCTTGTCGCCCCAGCATGCTAGTATCAAAGCCACGCCCATTATCGCTCAGCGTCAGGATTGCTTCGTCCTCAGCAAATTGCAGCGTAACCTGCACCTGGGTAGCATGACTATGTTTTTGTACATTCGTCAAGCCCTCTTGGGCCGCACGATACAATGTTAACAAGACCTGCTTGGAAAAGCCTGCCTCACTGCCCTCCAGCGTCAATTCTACACATCGCTGTTCCGTTTGCATATGCTCAATCAATTCAACCATCGCTGGCACAAAAGGCCATGTATCCTGTGTTGTCCGTAATGCCGCCACCGAACGGCGCACATCATCTAAAGCCTCGCTTGCTAAACGCTTGGCATCGCTCACCGCCTGATCCGCCTCCTGCGGCTTCTTATCGCGAAAGACCAGAGCCTTCTCCAACTGCACATTGATGACCGTTAAATAATGACCCAGCGTATCGTGTATATCGCGTGCCAAGCGGTTTCGCTCTTTCGTCGTCGCCAGTTCCGCCACTTGCTCAGCATACGCCTTCAGTTGCTGATGTGACATTTCGACTTCTTGCAAGAGCAGTTCTGTCCGCGAGCGACTACAGCGTTCACCGAGAAAGGCATTTGCCATTGCCATCGCGAAAATCAGGCCTAGAGTGTAGATCATCAGGTCATGCACACCATTCGCACTTCTCAGCCAATTGTGATTATACACGAGCAGTTCTTTGCAGACATATAATCCCCAGGCAAACACCATGAACCCATATCCGATCACGATGCCAAAATAGAGCGAGGCCAGCAGGGGAATAATAAGATAGAGGAAAGGCGAGAAATGCAAATCATCGAGCTGAGCCACACCCTCAATCAAGACGATGCGCGTCAGCAACAACGCAATGGCGACCTTCTGCGGCGTTTCCTCGCCATACAGCATATACTCCACGCGATCTATTGAAAGCAGCACCAATGTTGCCAGCAGCAGCAACACCACGCGCCACGCGGGAAATTGCTGACAATCACAATTCGCATCACCAACAAAGAAAATTGACAAAACAGGCACACTGAGATACAGCAGCGTCGTCACCAAATCGAACGGTTTCGGCACAAGCCACCACGTCCAACGACGTAATCGCTCACGCCGCTGTTGCTTAGCAGATATTGGTGTTGGTAATAAAGGTGTTTCTTGCATCACTTCCATTGTACGTTACGGCCCGGCAGCACACAATGTGCCAAAAGTCACGTGACTTCTGGCTATCACGCTACCTCATGAAGGGACCTAAAAAATAGGACCTATGACACACGCACCTGAAGGCATTCCCTGCTATACTCTATACAAAGCTTATGAATATTCCACATTCCCATTCACTTGAAAGGAAAGAGCTATCATGGCTACTTCTCTCTATACTCCCGAACAAGCAACGAAAGCGCACGTCCATGTGTTCATCGGTGGACTGCGTTTCGACCGCTTGATGTCTCTTCTCTCCTGCTGGTTTATCGGTGGCCTGTTCATCGATGGTTGGGCACACACGCACGGCAAGGTCGATAACACCTTCTTCACGCCCTGGCATGCCGTTCTCTATTCAGGGTACTTCTCGATGGCCATCGCCTTGATCATCGTCGTCGTACTCAATCGTCAACGTGGCTTCCACTGGTTGCGTTCGATTCCCCGTGGCTACGAGCTTTCCCTGCTCGGCGTGCCCCTGTTCACCCTGGCAGGCGGTGGTGATCTGGTCTGGCATACACTCTTTGGCTTCGAGGTCGGCATCGAACCATTGCTGAGCCCCACCCACCTGCTCCTCGCCTTTAGTGCCTCTCTGATGATGAGTGGCCCATTACGTGCTGCGTGGTACCGGGTCGGCCAGAAGCAGCTTTCAGGCTGGTCTCAACTACAGCCCATGCTCTTCTCGCTCACAGCCTTTCTCGCGCTGCTTACCTTCTTTACCAGTTTCGCTCACCCCATTGTTGACACCTACCTCGTGACCAATGTTGTCTCCGATGGCCTCAAATCTCGTGCCGCCGCCAGCATCCTGCTCCAAACGGTTATTCTGATGAGCGCATTGCTGATCGTGATGCGCCGTTGGCAGCTCCCCATTGGCTCAATGACGCTGCTGATGACCGTCAATACCGCTCTGATGACCGTCTTCTCGGACTCACAAATACTCATTCCGGGCGCATTGCTGGCTGGTATTCTCGCCGACGTGCTACTATGGCGCCTGCGTCCATCCATGCAGCGCGTTGACGCCTTGCGCATCTTCGCCTTCGCAGTTCCAGCGATTTATTACGTGTTCTACTTCGCAACTCTTGGGCTGACCCAGGGCATCACGTGGTCAATCCACCTCTGGCTCGGCTCCATCTTCCTCAGCGGTGTCGCTGGTCTGCTCCTCAGCTACGTTCTGCTCGCACCCCAGGTGCCCGCAGAAACAGAAGCCTAACCAGTTCCCCTCAATATCCGCTGTAGGGGCGAGATTATGCATTTTGACAATTTAATCTGGTAATCGCGTGAGCAGCAGCGAAGCGCGCTGTAGGCTCTGTAGGGGCCAGATTTATCGCGCCCTGCTCAATTCATTGAGCGAGATTCGCGGGATCACAGGCGATAAATCGCCCTGGGGCGCGATCAATCTGGCCCCTACGGATGGGTTTCTCTGATTACCAGGTTCATTAGTAAAAGTGCATCATGACGCCCCGTACCCGTTGAGGAGCGATTCGCCAACAGGTACGCGGGTGTCATGATGGACTAACGAATTAAGCTGGTCCCTACGGATGGGGGGGAGTAACATTACAAGCGGGGAAGGTGTAGCCATTGGAGCGGCAGCGCAACCTGCTCAAGGGCTGCCAAGTGGTCATAATACCCGCGCTGCCGCTCAATCAATCCGGCATGTAGGTGAAACACACTCACCCCATCCACGCGAAATGGACGGGTAAAGAACGGCAGGCCCAGTAAACGCGGCCCATTGCCCTGTGTGGTCCAGGTAATCGCAGCCTGCTTCTCGCCGAGCAACACCTCGCTCGTGGGAAGATAGCGAATTGAAGGCATTGTACGGAAGCGTGTGCGGAACCAGTTCTCAATCTCGGCCCGTCCACGGCGCGGATGTTTCATCCCCGAATCATATAATTCCGCGTTCTCCGCATAAAGCGCGACAATCGCCTCCACATCGTGCGTGTTAAACGCCTCAATCCAGTCCATAATAGGCGAGTGGCCTTGTACCGCGTTACCGTCTTCAGTCTGGGTCATGATAATTTTCCCTATTGCCTCTCCATGCGTTCATGAATGTTAGAAAAAGAAAAGACGCCTCCTCACACAACCCTCTGAATCATGAAGCGAAACGCCGCCAGAAGCAGCCGCGAAGCTACCTTTCCGACCACCTGAGCGAAGCTAGACGCGGTAGCGTCGTTGGTGGTCGGAATACGGATTTGCGCTGGTCAGTCCCGTAGGGGCGGCATTCATGACGCCCTGCTGGAGTGCGATTCGCCAACGGGCACGAGGGCGCGATAAATCTCGCCCCATAGACATGAAGTTAAGAATGGATGAGGTGACGGGAAGGCTCATTTCAGTAGGGGCGGGAGAGGATGCGGATGAGGGGCTGGGACCCTTGGGTCGCCCGTGGGGTGGGGCAAACGCCCAAAAAGGGGGTGGTATCC
>JBBPYR010000274.1:0-24375 GCA_038199755.1 Ktedonobacterales bacterium
GGACTGAGTGCGATAGCACTAGCCGCGGTAGCGGCGTTGTCCATCGGAATAAGGAGCAGCCAGATTGATCGCGCCCTCCGCTCAATTCATTGAGCGAGATTCGCGGAATCACAGGCGATCAATCGCCACGGGGCGCGATCAATCTGGCCCCTACGGATGGGTTTCTCTGATGACCAGGTTCATTAGTAAATGTGCATAAGCTGGTCCCTACAGCGGTTTGCAGCGTTCCCAGTTTGTTTCGCCAATGTCCATTTACAATTTTACGCGTATGGCAAGCGTGCTATACTCTTAGGCAGAAAGAAAGCTAAAAGAGGGAGTGTGCTACATGCAGCCAGCGCGTATTAAAAGGATCACGGCATCTTTGCCGGACACGGTTGGGGCTTTGCGCTCCGGCCAACTCGACCTGCTACACTATGTGGAAGAGGTGTGTCATCTGATTGATGAGGATGAGCCATCTCTTCATGCACTGCTGCCAGAAGCAGATCGCAGGAACCGCCTCATGCAAGAGGCCACAGCTCTGCAACGACGCTACCCCACTGCTGAAACCCGTCCTCCTCTCTATGGTGTCCTGCTGGGCGTCAAAGATATCTTTGTGGTTGATGGTTTCCCCACACGTGCAGGCTCGCAACTACCACCAGAATTGTTCGCGGGGAATGAGGCGAGTTGTGTCACGAAACTGCGCGATGCAGGTACACTCATTCTGGGTAAAACGGTCACAACGGAGTTTGCCTATTTTGAGCCGGGTCCAACTAGCAATCCCCATGATGTGCAGCATACCCCTGGCGGGTCGAGTAGTGGTTCTGCCGCTGCCACTGCGGTAGGATATTGTCCACTCGCGCTCGGTACACAAACCATCGGCTCAATCATACGCCCCGCCGCTTTTTGCGGTGTTGTTGGTTTCAAGCCGAGCTATGGGCGTGTAGCCAGTGATGGTCTAATAGCTTGCGCACCCTCGTTTGATACAGTTGGTTTCTTCACACAAGATAGTGCTGGCGTCGCTCCCGTTGCGGCCATTCTTTGTAATGATTGGCATGCTGATGGGCGTGAGCAAACGATGCAGCACATGCCTGTGCTCGCTGTCCCGCATGAAAGCTATCTAAAGCAGGCGTCAGCTGAGGGACGTGTCGCCTTTGAAGGGCATCTCACGCTGCTGGAGAGAGCCGGGTATGTGGTGAAACGCGTGGAGGCATTGCAAGATATCGCTGCTATCACGCTACGGCATGAACAACTGCTTGCCGCCGAGATGTCGCACGTGCATGCAACGTGGTTTGCGTCCTATGAGCCGCTCTATAGTGCGCGAACTGGCGAGCTTATCCGCCGTGGTCAGGGGATGAGCCGTGAGGTAATTGAGGTTGCTCGCGCTGGACGAGAGAAATTGCGTGGCGAGTTAGAAGGGCTGATGGCGCACCATGAGATCGACCTCTGGATAAGCCCAGCCGCACTCGGTCCCGCCCCTGTGGGGCTTGCGGCAACGGGAAGCCCAGCTATGAATCTCCCCTGGACCCATGCTGGTCTACCCGCAATTGGTTTGCCAGCGGGCAAGAGTAGCACAGGTTTACCCCTGGGTGTACAGGTGGTAGGGCGATATATGGCTGACGAATCGCTGGTGGCCTGGGCAGAGTTGCTGGCGAAGTTATTGCATACTGCAAGCTAGCACTGGTTGTTTTCTCATCATGATCTCAACCACTCTATTTATCTCTTCAGTGGAAATTGCTCGCGTGCCAACGGTCGGACAAGCAGCACGGGGCAGGGAGCATGATCGAGCACAAAACGTGCGACGTGCCCGACCGATCTGGGGCCGATCTCCGCTTTCCCACCATAGTGACTGCGTGGGCAAATCACAATCAGGTCTGCCTTCCACTCCGCTGCATAGTTGACAATTTCGCGTTCGGGCCGCCCTTCACGTCGTAATAGTGCGGCTGTGGGTAGATAGCGCAGACCTTCATTCAGGATATCCTGTGCGGTGACATCATCGACCTGCTTCATCTGATCGCGTCGTGGCGAGGAGAGCGGACCGGATGGTCGCATAAAACGCTCTCTTGTACGCTCTACCTCGCCATGTGGCCCCTGATCGATCACGTAGAGCAGGCCAATGGTGAGTGTTTCTGTCGCGGTAAAGGGTGTTAGAACTTTGCTGATTTGTTCTATATTTGTGCCGTCTAAACAACATAAAAAACGCATAGCACTCATAGCACTCATGGCAGTCATAGATTGCTCCTCCTTTGGGTGTAAGTATCGTTAGATGATGAGCAAAAGCCAAATAGTGACAGCTCCTACGAGCAGCATCAGTGGTGTGACGATGATTCCGACTTTAAAGTAATCTAGCCCTGACACATCGACATTGCGCTGGCGAAGAATGAGCAGCCAAAGCACCGTTGCTAATGAGCCGACGGTTGTGAGATTTGGTCCCAGATCACAGCCAAAGATGGAGGCGGCAATAAAGCCCTGTTGCACTGCGAGAGGAGCGTGTTGTGTGCTGTGTAGAGCCGACGTGAGCACAACCGCCATCGGCACATTATTGATTAAGTTTGTGCCGAATGCAGAGCCTAGTGTGCCAATCATGACCGCACCAAAGCTGCTCCCTCCCGAAAGATGGAGCAGCAGTTGACCAAATTGCGTGGTTAAACCCGTATTCTCGACGGCTTGTACCACGATAAACATTCCTGCAATAAAGCCGAAGATAGACCATGAAACCTGTTTGCCTGTATGCTGTATCGTCGTCTGCTTCCAATATAATGCTCCCAGCAGGAGCAAAAGAGCACCAGCCACTGCCACTAGCGAGAGTGGCAGTTGTGCCGCAGAAGCAATGACATATGCTATGGCAAGCAGCAGTAACACTGTGCAGGTATAGCGAAAGTAGGCTTTATGCTTGATGGCTTCTTCTATTGATGGTAATCGTTTGATATCGAAGTATCCCTGGAGTTGGCGACGATAGAGCAAGAAGAAAACAGCGATATTGACCGCAATGACGACCACACAGGGAATGAATAACAGGCGTAAAAAGGTAAGCAGGTCGAGTGGATAGTGTGAGGTGATAATAATATTGATGGGATTGCTGACAGGCAATAGAAACGATGCAGTATCAGCAATAAAGGTGCAGGCGAAAAGATAAGGCAAAACGGGTAAACGTAAGCGTGTGACCAATGTATACACGATTGGAGTGAGAATCAAGGCTGTGGCGTCATTTGAAAGCACCATGGAAATAATGCTGCCGAGGAGGAAGGTATTGAGAAAGAGCCGACGGGAACTGTTCCCGGCCAGACGTGCCGCTTGTATTGCCAGCCAATCAAAGAGTCCCGCGGCCTCCGCGAGGGCGGAAAGGCTCATCATGCCGAGAAAGAAGAGGAATGTGTTCCAGTCCTTTAAAAGCGTGCTTGCAGCTTCTAGCGGATTGATGAGGCCGAGGATGAGGAGGAGTATGGCACCTGAAAGGGCGATTGATGCTTCGTTCAGTTTGAATGGGCGGATCATAATGCCTATCAGTGTTAGTAGTGCGATAAGACTAATGATAATTGTCCGGGCCAGGACAGAAATATGCAAAAACAGGAACATAAAGAATTACCCTTGTGTAGTTATTTACGCGAATGAATGAGGTATGCAATATCTACACGCGTCTGAGGCAGAGAAAGAGTCAAGTATTGCCCCTCGACACAGAAGAATTACTGATAAGGATGTGTTTGCGGCGTTCGTCCATATTCATCATATTTCTGTGGCCTTGGTGGTTGAGCTCGCTGCGTTGGCTCGAGTCCAGTTGACAACTGCGTTGGTGGTACTGGTTGTTGTGGAGGAGAGGTATTTGCATTTGCCGCGCCATATCGCTTTAGCAACCCCGACTGTCCCTGCGGACTCGGAGACGGAGACTGTGATTGTCTTTGAGGTAATGCTTTGATTTGGTTCTTGATGCCGAGGGAATGGACTCCTGGTTGTTGGTAGGGGGATATGTTCTGCTCTACTGGTTGCTGACTGGTGAGATTGTTATTGGCGGTTGGAGTTGGTGTGGCTGGCTGTTGGTTAGCAAGCCATGGTAGCCCCGGTTGGCTATTATAGGTGCCTTTTATGCCAAAGAAAGGAGTAGCTGGTCTCTGATAGGGAGACCATTGCTGCTCTACTGTTGGTTGAGTTGGTGCTTGTGCCTGCAAGGTGTTTTTGATGCCAAAGAAAGGTGTCACTGGTTTTTGATAAGGAGGCAATTGTTGCTCTGCCGAAGGTTGACCAAAAGGACTGATATTTGTGCTAAACGCAGGAGCGGCAGATTGCTGATAGGCAGACATTGGAAGCCCTAGCCCTGGTTGTGGCTGACCATAGGTTGTGCTAAAGGCAGGAGAAGCAGGTTGCTGATTGGCAGGCCATGGCTGTGCAGGTTCTGATTGTCTCTGCAAGAGTGATTGATTCTGGTACTGAGGCGTGCCTTGAAAGGGCGCATTGAAGTTGGAGGATTGCGCTATGGGGCGTTGATCGAAGGCAATCGACGAAGTTGCGGGAGTACCAGCAACAGCAGGTTGTAGCTTTCTGCTCGGCATGAAGAACGCGCCACCGGCCATTAGAAGACCGAGAAAGGCCACTCCGCCAGCGATAGGCCAATTGTTTTGCGTATAGCCATTGTGATTTTGTTTATATGCATTCGTTGCATAAGTTGTTTTAGGCTGACCAGAGGTACCATCGAACATCATGATTTGTACGACATTCGTGGCTGTACCAACGAGATGGGTGCCAATCACCGAGGTTTTATCAATGTTTGCGGTACTTTTCGGGTCGATGACCAGCGAAACCGTGTCTCCGTCCTGAAAGGTATTGATACCATTGATAGGCGGAGAGAACGTTCCTTCTTGTATAATGTACAGATCACGGCTACCATTGAGTTGTAAATAGCCGGTGCCATCTGCGGAGAGATAGTGTGCGATGGTTCCCTTGGCGAGCGGCTTATAGGTTGAACTACGTGAACTGACTCCAGTGGCGATGCCGACGAGCAGTAGTAAAATACCTACGATAATGAAGACAAAAAACCAACGAGAACGACCCATGCCTGCATCTCCTTAATGATTACTACTTATGTAATGAGCAGTATTGTATGACCTCAGAAGAAAAGTAGTTATTACCTTTATAACGAAGGAGTAATGAGTTACTATGCTTCATGGTTATTTTACACTACTCAATATTACCACTAGCAGGCAAGCGTCTTGCCACAATAGATAGGTGTCACAGTACTATACGGTGTTTCATCGTTGTGTTTGATGGCAGGAGGCCCCACCCTGGACGCGCTGAAGCTGGTCCCTACACCCTACCCCCCACACCGTACAGCTACTCGACGATCTGGGCTGCATATGATATCATCGTCACATTCGCCAGATCACACAAGAGGAGTTGGTAGCAGCAGTGTATCTAAAACGTTTAGAGATGTTAGGCTTTAAGAGCTTTGCCGCACGGACACAACTGGAGTTTAGTCCTGGCATTACCGCCGTGGTGGGACCAAATGGCGCGGGCAAATCGAATGTCGCGGATGCGATGCGCTGGGTATTGGGTGAACAGAGTATGCGTCAACTGCGAGGCAAAAAAAGTGATGATATCATATTTGCAGGTGGGCATGGCCGTTCGCAGCTTGGCATGGCAGAGGTGACACTCGCCCTCGATAATAGTACTGGTTGGGTACCATCAGAATATAGCGAAATTTCCGTTACGCGGCGTAGCTATCGCTCCGGCGAGAATGAGTATCTCATCAATAAACAAAAAGTGCGCTTGAAGGATGTGCTGTTGCTGCTTGCACAGGCACGTATTGGGCATGACTCATACACGGTGATTGGGCAAGGCTTGATCGACGCCGCTTTAAGTTTGCGTGCGGAAGAGCGGCGCGGCCTTTTTGAAGATGCGGCTGGCATCCGCCCATTTCAAGTGCAACGGGCCGATGCCGAAAACCGTTTGAAGCAGACCGAACAGAATTTAGAGCGACTGTGCGATATCATCAACGAAATCGAGCCACGTCTGGCACCGCTTGCAGAACAGGCGCGTCGTGCAGCCGAGCATCAGCAACTCAGTGGCGAATTACAGGCTGTTTTGATGACATGGTACGCGTTACAATGGCGCCGTTTGCGCAGTAGCCGTGAGCGGGCAGAACAGGGTGAGCAAGATCAAGCGCAAAAAATGCGGCTGGTTGAAGCTGCATTACAAGTGCTCGACGAGCAGGCGCAGCGTTTGCGTATCGAGAGGCAACAGACGCAAGCCCGAATCGCGGAGGCGCGCAAGGAATATAGTGAAGCAAACGACACTGCCCAGAAGATTGAGCGTGATCTAGCAGTTCATGAAGAGCGTGTGGGGGGGCTGGAACGACAGCGTGGAGATATGCAGCAAGAAGAACGGCGTCTGCGCGAACGGTTGATTGCGCTGCAAAAGCAAACGATAGACCTGGAAGAACAGTGCGAACTTGCCAATGAAATGGTAGATACCGAGTCGGCATCCCTCGCAGCACGCGAGACGCAGGCGGCGAAGGCACAAAAAGAATATGAGATGGATGAGCGCAGATTTCGGACTGCCCAGGCTGATCTCATTCAGGTGCAGGCGCGACTCGGTTCCAGCCAGACGGAATTGGGCAGAGTGCAAAAGCAACTAGGCGAGCGAAATCGCACCCTGGCCGCACGGCGCGAGACGATTGTGCATGCCCAACAATCATTGCGTTCAACAGAGACACGCTTGATCGAAGAGCGTTCCCGCCTGACTACCCTGCGTAACGAAGAGCAACAGTTACTCCAGCAGAAGCAAGAGATTGCCCGTAGCATTGCCGACGCACAACAAGAGATGGAGCGTCTCAAGTCAACGCTGGCTGAGTCTGAGCGGCAGCGTCGCAGCATCTCGGACCGCTTGAACATGCTCAAGAACTGGCGACAAAGCCTGAGCGGATATAGCGATGGCGTGCGCACCCTGCTACGTACACCGGCTGGAAAGCTGACTGGCGTGCTCGGTCCCGTCCCACAGTTAGGCGTGGCATCAGCAGGCATGGAACAGGCACTAGAGGCAGCACTTGGTCCCTACATGCAAGCAGTTGTGGTACGAACGCTCAACGACGCCCACCGCTGCCTTGATTATCTGCAAAACGCACGTGCTGGCAAAGCCATGGTGGTGTGGGTGGAGCGAGAAGAGGGAGAGGGAGAGCCTGATCGCGAGATGTATGCCATTCAGACGGAGAGCGAGGAGCAAGGATTGCAACGCTTTCTCAGTACAGAACCCTCATTGAAAGAGCGCGTGCAGGGCTTTGCTTGGCAGCATATGCACTGTACACCTGCCTATTTTGCCTTTTTTTATAGAATATTGCATGGCATTGTGATTGTGCGCGATGTGCATACCGCCCTTGAATTGCTGGCGTGGATATTGCCGCTCAGTCTATCTTCCGCCACAGACTTGCCCTTTGAAGCGGTCGTAACACTCAAAGGGGAACTTTTTCATGTGCAGGGTTGGCTCGTAGGAGGTGGGAGTGGAAGTAGCGGGGGTGTAGGCAAGGACGGTAATCAGCAAGGTTTATTGGCCTATGAACGTGAACTGCACGAATTACCGCAGCAGTTAGAGCAGCATATGAGCTTGATTGAACGGGTCAATGCGCTGTTTAGCGAAGCGCAACGTACCCAAGAAGCGCGTCGCGCCGAGCAGAACGTCCTGGATAAAGAACTGCATAAGCTGGGTGTACGACTCAATGAGCTAAATAGAGTGCTCGCCACATCGCAACGTGAACAGGAGCGGTTACTGACCGAGATTCAACTGGCGGCATCAGTAGAGCAGCAGTTAGCGGCAGAGGTGGCAGGGCTAGAACAAGAAGTGGTGGCGGCCCAGGAGCGTGTGCGTTCACACGAGAAGTCACAGCGCGAAATCACGGGTCTGGTGGAAGAACTACAATACGAAATGGAAGAGCGGGCTACCATGCATCGTCGCCAACAAGACGAGCTTGGGCGCGCACGTACCGCGCTGGCCGTGAAGAGGCAAGAGGCGAAGGCACTCCATCAGCAACTGACCTTTCAGCAGACGCAGGCACAGGATGTGAAGGCACAGGTCGAGCAACAAGTGACACGCCTGAAAGAGATGGAACAGCGGCGGCAACAGCTACAGGAAACCATCACCCAACATCGCACTATGCTAGAACAGGCACAGGAGCGGGCGCGTACCTTCGCCAGTGCATTGCGTAGCGTGGAGGGTCAGTTAGGCGAGATTGACCAGCGAAGCACAGGCTTAGAACGGCAACGCATGCAGACGCAGCAGCAGAAGGCCGAATGTGAGGGTACCTATCGCCGCGCTTTACTCGAAAGTCAGAAAACACGCGACGCGGTAGAAACGTTGCTCGTGCAATTGCAGGAAGAATTAGGGGTAGCCGATCCCGGCGAACTGGCGATCTATGCCTCTCAGGATGATGTGACACAGGGGCAAGAAGAGCAGCCTGAGCGTTTAAATGAGCATGTGAACGGGCATACAAGTGAGCGTTCAAATGGGCAGATGATGCGCCAACAGGAGCAAGGCAAGGCCGACGCAAGGGAGCTGACAGAGGATGAGGAACTGCGTCTACGGCGTTTGCGACGCAGAGTAGATGCACTGCGCAGTCGTTTGAAGGCGATGGGCAGCTACGATGTTGATGCACCGCAACATTACGAAGAGGAGCGAACGCGCTTTGAGTTTCTTTCTACGCAAACGTCGGATATGGAGCAGGCTGCTTTCCATTTGCGCTCAATCATTGGGCAGTTAGATGTGACGATGGCGCGCCAGTTCGAGGTGACGTTTCAGACGATCAATGTGCGTTTCCGCGAACATTTCACGACACTCTTCAATGGCGGCACGGCGCGGCTCGAACTGATTAATGCGAAGGGAGATGACGACTCTCCTGCGCCATCAAGTATGCCGAGCGGCATTGAGGTGATCGTGCAACCGCCGGGTAAAAAGGTGCAAGACCTGTCATTGCTCTCTGGTGGCGAACGCGCACTGGTTTCCGCAGCCTTGCTCTTTGCCCTGCTAGAGATAAATCCACCGCCATTTTGTCTACTCGACGAGGTAGACGCCGCCCTGGATGAGTCCAACGTCGTGCGTTTCTGCGACATTCTCAAACAGCTGGCACAACGCACACAGTGTATTGTGATTACACACAATCGTGTCACGATGACCTCTGCCCAGGCACTCTATGGCGTTTCCATGCGCGATAGCGTCTCGCGCTTGCTTTCGATCAAGCTAGAAGCCGCTGTCACGGGTGATCGATAGAGTAGTGGGTGAGTTGAAAGTGTTATAATGCAGAGTATCGTTTACAGAAACGTTCGTGTTTTTCAATCCAGAATGCTTGAGTTTTCCCAAAGCGAAACGCGCATATTATTTTCCTTTGAAAGGCAGTTGTCATGAAAGCAGTATTGTGCAAGGCATATGGTCTCCCTGACCAACTCGTGCTTGAAGAGGTGGCTTCACCGCAAGCAGGCAATGGGCAGGTAGTGATTACGGTGCAGGCATGTGGTGTTAACTTTCCCGATGTCCTAATAATTCAGGGGAAATATCAGTTCAAGCCAGAGATGCCATTCTCGCCCGGCAGCGAGGTGGCGGGTGTCATCAAGCAGGTCGGTGAAGGGGTACGTCATTTCAAGGAAGGCGATAAAGTCATTGCCCTCACGAGCTGGGGGGGCTTCGCAACCGAGGTGGTGGTGGATGCTTCCCGCCTGAGTCCGATGCCGGACACCATGGATTTTGTCACGGCGTCGGCTTTCATGTTGACCTATGCTACGTCGCACTATGCGTTGAAAGATCGCGCTAAACTGCGGGCGGGCGAGACGCTGCTGGTGCTCGGTGCCGCTGGTGGCGTTGGTCTGGCTGCTGTCGAGTTGGGTAAGGTGATGGGAGCGCGTGTGATTGCCGCCGCTTCAACTGATGAGAAACTTGCGGTCTGCAAGCAGCATGGAGCTGATGAGCTAATCAACTACACGAAAGAGGATTTGCGTGAGCGCATCAAGTCGCTTACCGATGGCAATGGTGTGGATGTCGTCTATGATCCGGTCGGTGGAAACTTTTCTGAAATGGCCCTGCGGAGCATTGCCTGGGAGGGTCGCTTCCTGGTCATCGGTTTTGCGGCGGGTGATATTCCGCGCATTCCGCTCAATCTCACGCTACTCAAAGGGTGCTCGATTGTCGGCGTATTCTGGGGCAGTTTTACCGCACGTGATCCGCGCCGCCATCAAGAGCACATGCAGGAATTAGTCACATGGTTCGCGGAAGGAAAGCTCAAACTGCATATTTCCGCCACCTATACGCTTTCACAGGCGGCGGAGGCCCTCAATGCGATGATGAATCGGCAGGTGGAGGGGAAGATCGTTGTGTTGCCGCAAGAGGCATAGCTAGCATACAAGGCTAAGGGAGACTATCTACGGTGGAACAATTAGTGCAGGCGCAAACAGAACAGGCCCTCAAGCAATACTTTGGCTATGACACCTTTTTGCCTGGGCAACAACACGTCATTAACTTGGTATTAGAGGGGCGAGACGCGCTTGTGCTCATGCCTACAGGAGGCGGCAAATCACTAACGTATCAGCTTCCTGCGCTGCTCTTGCCGGGCGTGACAATCGTGATTTCGCCGCTGATCTCCCTCATGCAAGATCAGGTAGACCGCTTACAAGCCAATGGTATTGAAGCCTCTTATATCAATAGCTCGCTCAGTCCACAGGAGCGTTCGCGGCGGGAACGAGCACTGCTCAATGGCGAACTCAAACTGGTGTATATCGCCCCTGAACGCGCCTTACAGGAGAGCTTTCTGACGCTACTTGATGAGGTAGACGTGCTTGTGGGACTTTCCCTGCTGGCGGTTGACGAGGCCCATTGTGTGAGCGAGTGGGGCCATGATTTTCGCCCAGAGTATCGGCAATTGTGGAAGCTGCGTCTACGTTATGAGCGCACACCCATGCTGGCGTTAACGGCGACGGCGACGGAACGTGTGCGTGAGGACATTCTGACACAACTGAAGCTACACGATCCGCATGTGCATATTGCAAGCTTCAATCGTCCCAATCTGTCCTATGAGGTGCGGCAGAAGCATCAGGGGTCATATCGTGAGATCGTGCAGTTCTTGCGTGAAAAGCCTGATGCATCGGTCATTATCTACTGCTTGAGTCGCAACAATGTTGACAATTTATGCACCTCTTTGAAACGCGATGGTATTAACGCGTTGCCATATCATGCTGGCCTGAGCAGTGAGGCTCGCAGTGAGAACCAGGCGCGTTTCATTCGCGATGATGTGCCGGTGCTGGTTGCTACTGTTGCCTTTGGCATGGGCATTGCCAAGCCGGATGTGCGTGCCGTGATTCACTATGATCTCCCACGGAGCCTGGAGGGGTATTACCAAGAGTCGGGGCGTGCTGGTCGCGATGGCTTGCCCGCCGATTGCATCCTTTTCTTTAACGCGGGTGATCGTGTGCGGCTGGAATTTACTATCGTGGGAAGAACGAGCGAGCAGGAGCAATTGGTCGCTCGCGAGCAACTTCAGCAGGTGGTGGCGTATTGTGAGGGCTTGGTGTGTCGTCGCAAGGTGCTGCTGGCATACTTTGGAGAATCGTTCGGCAGTAGTAATTGTGGTAATTGCGATGTCTGTGTGCGTGAAGTGGAGGTGGAGGAGCGCACGATTGATGCCCAGAAGTTCCTCTCCTGTGTGGCTCGAACACGAGAACGTTTTGGCATGCGCCATATTATCGACGTGTTGCGCGGGGCAAATACGCAAAAGATTCGCTCTTTCGAGCACGATCAGCTTTCTACGTATGGCATTGGCAGAGATTTGTCGGTGGAAGAGTGGCAGCATATCGGGCGTTCTCTGCTGCAGCAGGGATTGCTCAGTGAATTGCAGGATGGCTACCCTATTCTGCGGCTCAACGCACTTTCCAAAGAGGTCTTGCGTAGGCAACGTGAGGTCGAGATACCCGTGTTTGCAGGGAAAAAACAGGCACAGGTGCCTCAGGAGAAGGAAAAGCAGCAGTCGGTTCTGCCTGCCATGGATAAGGAAACGGCAGGACTGTTTCATCACCTACGTTTATTGCGCAAAGAAGTCGCGGACACACTGGGTGTGGCACCTTATATTGTCTTTTCTGATGCCAGTCTACACGCGATGGCGACGCAGCGACCACAAAACGAGCGACATTTCGCCCAGCTTCCAGGTGTGGGTAGGCGCAAGTTGGAGGCCTATTTTGCGGCCTTCACCCAGGCCATACGTGACTATTGTACACAACACCAGCTCGAAATGGAGCGGGTGCCGCCAGAAGTGGAGCAGCCACAGCGTGCTAGCAATGCTCAATCCGCACCCATCTCTGCTGGCCCCTCTACACGACAGGTCACGTTCACCATGTTTGAGGAGGGGCGTAGCATTGAAGAGATCGCACGGGAGCGCAACCTGAAAACGAGCACGATTGCGAGTCACCTAGCCGAACTGATCGAGGCTGGTGAGCCTATCGATGTCGATCGCTTGCTTGCGCCTGACCGTTATCAGGCTATTGTCGCGGCCATCGAGCAGGTTGAGGAAAACACCCTCAAGCCCGTCAAAGAGCTTTTGGGCGATAGCTACTCGTATGAAGATATTCGCATTGCGCGTGCAATTATGCGGCAACGCTTTTAGCAATTGATGTCTGTCACCTGTTATAGTCTGATGAAACATTTCGATACAAGGAAACCTAGCAATAGAAACATCTGTAGAAGTGTTTCTTTCTCTGCTGCTGCCTCTGCAAAACCGCGACCAAATAACAGTACACTCCTTCCTAATTGTCTAAAGAGAGTTCGGCTTGCCTCAAAGAAACAGAGAGATTTGCAAACGCTTACAATTCTAGGAGCTCCATTCTGACTTAATAGAGATGAAAAGTGCTCTTTTTGTAGCAAACGAGAGAAAAACACTCTGGAATCATCTGCTTTTCCTACAGTGAGGGTTGACAAACGCTGCACTGCAACGTCACATGTGATGGCAGGTTCACCCTTGTGAGCAAAAGGTGAGAGTACTGCGTCTCACCTTACGTAGTAGGCGTGTCTCACCGTCGCTACCCATGTTCCAAACAGGCTCACCAGTCCCCCACCAATGCTCCAGAGACAGAGTAGCAGGAACGAGATTATGAGGCTACCGGATGTAAGTGCTGCACTGTTTGCCGTGAGATTGCCTGGATAACTGGGGATGAGGCTCACCAGGAAGGTGATGAGGTAGAAGACGGCTCCTGCCAGCGCACCTGCCAGAAAACCGAGCAGGCGACGAACGGCGATCCTGCCAACGATGAAACCTACCAAAAAGCCAATCAGCAGGCTCAGCCCAAAATTGAGGAGTTCTAATCCTGCCAAGGCAAGAGCTGTCTTGACGGTCAACTTATCCACCGCAATTTGTTGGCTTGCTGCATGAAAGATCCCTGCAAACACGAGTGTGACCACTATCGTCACTATGGCAGCGGCCACCCCTGCAATGGCACCAGTAATCATTGCATAGGATAACCTCCTTTGCGGGAGGAGTGCGCGTTGTTGAGTATGTGAACTATTGTGTGGTAACGGAGACGACGTTGCGGCCACCAGAGGTGCGTCATTGATCGGCTCAGTTGGTTCATCATGCCCTATCGTTTCGAGGGCTTGCGGTTCTGTAGGTTCATTCGTGGCGTCTTGCATCCTATTTTTCCTCGCTTTAGCGTTCAGCCAACTATCTCTTGTGAGAGTAATGACGACGGTTGATTAGTGCTTCGCTACACTTATATGGGTGTCATTGTCGCTTCACAATGGGAGCATTATCCCACTTAATAGTATCACAAAACTCCTCAATGCAAGTTGGTTCTCTTCGCAATCTCGCTTGTGATGCGATTGTGATACGATGAGCTTTTTTGTGCTTTCTTTGTGAGCACTTCCCTCGTATAATAAGTCTCAAATGCAAAGGCTCTGCACGTCTGCATCAAATAATAGGGTAAGGGAGGAATGAAATGGACAATCAGCATGAGCAGGCGGATGGCTCTCTGCCAGAGATAGTAGTAACATTCCAAGACCTTACACATCTCTCACATCACGGAGTATCTATGACAAAAGAGGTACCCGTCACGGTTGAAGCTGTCCTCCTTAAACGACTTATAGTGTTGTGTCAAGCATCGAAGGGAGCAATTTTCCTCACGACGATACCGTCTCCCGCTGATCGTGGGCTGTTATTCCCAAATTCCGTTTTCGATGGAAAGGTCTCCCGCCTCTTCGCTCTGTATGGTATGGATGAGGAGGTGGCACAGACACTGTTTACGACCTTTTCTTCAGAAAGCCTCTGGATATCCCCTCCTGCTAGTGATCCCTCTTGGTTGCACTGGCGACTCCCGCTGACACTATCTTTCCCCTTCCCACGAGATGAAAATAGCGAGGAGCAAGAGCCAACAGATACCAAAACTTCCCTTTACGTCTTCCTGCTCTTTGGTTGGGATGGGCTGGACGAGGCGCATAGCGCCACGGCTACCAAGAAAGCGTGCGTTGTGCTGCCGTTGCTTGCAGATGCCGTTGGGACAGTTGTTGTCCGCGTTCTCTCAATCGCGTATATCAACGAGCTTGAGACCAGCGCAGATTGGAAGGCGTTGCGCGAAATGGATCTGCTCAAAGCTGAGCTTTTGGCAACGGTGAGTCATGAATTGCGTAGCCCTCTAGCTTCCATTAAAGGATATACGACAACGCTGCTGCGTCATGATCGTCGCATTTCGCGTGAAGAGCGGCACGAGTTCCTCCTCTCCATCAACGAATCTAGTGATCGACTCGCGAGGGTGATTACCTCCCTCCTAGAGATTTCAGAGTTAGAGACGGGAACGATTGAAATTGAGCGTACCTCAGTCAATATCGCCCACCTTGCCCTTGAAGCGATTGGAGTGGCCGAACAACGACTGGCAGGTTCTGGAGAAGCAAGAGCAATGACTCCTTCTGCACATCGGTATCCTACTTTTGTTGTTCATCTTCAGGACCATCACGGAGAACCCACACAGAACGAACTGGTCATTGAGGCGGACCAAAGCCGTCTGAGAGAGGTGCTCGATCACCTATTACAAAATGCAATCTTTCATACACCAGAAGATGGGATTATTGATGTAACGATCCGTCCAGTGTTTTCATCTGAGGATAGCAAGCAGTTTTCTCTGTCTTCGCAGCAGATGGCGACTAAACTCGCCGCAGTGCAGCAGCGGTATCAGCAGTTGGTTGTCATCGGCGTGCGTGATACGGGACGGGGTATTCCAAGCAGGCACCTCACAAGGATCTTTGATCCTTTTTACCGTGTCGATACCCGACTCACCCGAGAAGTGAATGGATTGGGGCTAGGACTTGCCATCTCTCGCCGAATTGTCGAGCTTCATGAAGGCATACTTTGGGTGGAAAGTGAGTTTGGGAAGGGCAGTACGTTTTATGTCTGCCTCCCACTATACGGCAATAGCGAAAGCGAGAGAACAAAAGCATCGTAGAGAGATAGCATGACGAGAAGAGAAAAATGCATGATATTGTTGCATCACCTGGGCAAACCGTGAGCGTATATCTGCCGTACGACCTCACATACATGGGAGATGTGTGATGCGATGATTGGCGAGAACCGCTCCCCAAGGGAGAAATCCGCGCCGGTCATCGTGACAATGATGATTGGCGCACAGCGGCCATAGATACTCTCTGCTAACAGTGCGATTTCTTCAGGAGCGGTGGAATGCGTGCTTCCTGATGCGGCTTCACCCCACGGTTTGTTCATATTCGCGATAATCTGGCTGGCAACGCCACGTCCTTTGACATCCCATGTATGTGCGCCCTCAATTTCATCACAGACGCGCACACAACGTGTACAAAGGATACAGCGATACGAGCGGCCCCGCGCTACACATCTCCATACAGCCTACGCCTTTGATGCGGCAATCATGGATGTTTCGCTGGTGCAGTTCGTGCTCCATGCCCTGTTTCACCTAGTCGCTGTGTTGCGATAAACATCACGCGGCAACACAGATATGGATAGTATGTACAAAGCTGCGGGCTTCGGCCTCCGCTTCGGCGGCAACTCTGGGCAGATCGTCGGGAGTCAGGGATTGTATCACATGTATCACGATTTTACCCATCCTTGACACAGGATACAGCTATGGCGCCCTTCTGGTTGGAGTGTGAAGGCGTGATAGAAGGTTGCTACCCCGTAGACCTTGCTAAGTGGAACATGGAGTTCATTGGCAATAATGCGCAGTGCTTTAGTATCAAGATAGCCAAATGCATTTTGTACGGTATGCAGCGTTTCAATAAGCGCATCTGCGGCAAAGCCATTTTTTCGCATGGTCGCAGTGACCATGCGCCATCTCTTCTCTTCTGCCGAGAGGGGAGGAGCCGATTGCATCTTGTCATCTCCTTTAGCGGATCTCAGTCTTTGAAAAGTATCACTTTATAGTATCATGCGTTTGTCACTACTGGGCGTTACAATATCACAAATCAATCACAAAGTAGGAATAGCGTTCAAAAATGCATGCAATTCGATTTGTGCGGTAGAGTCAATGTTTGTGCTACAATGGGCCAGCTAGCCATTTTATAGCGATTTGACACCTATGGTGGAGTTTGCATTGTAAGGAGGAGCACTGGGATGGTGCAGAGAACAGCAACGTCGGCGGGAGCTATCATTGTGCGCGAATTCGCGGGTATACTCAAGATTGCACTGGCGCATCATGCACATGTAGCCAACTCCTGGGTGCTACCAAAAGGCCATGTTGAGGCCGGTGAGTCACTGGAGCAGGCGGCCTTGCGTGAAATTAGCGAAGAGGCGGGCTTGAACAATGTGCAACTGATGACGCATCTGGGCACCATTCTGCGCGAGTCTGTGAAAAGCAATGGTGATACAGAGCAGAAAACTATTCATCTTTACTTGGCATACGCTCTGGATGAGCGACAAGCAAGCAAGCCTACTGATTCGCGGTTTCTTGAGGCTGGCTGGTTTTCTCCCAAAGAGGCGATTGAACTACTTCCTAACGAAAGTGATAAGGCTTTTTTGCGAGACCATTTGGGACTATTGTTGGGCTGAAACAATCATAGCTGAAATAATCATACATAAAGGAACATGTGCCATATGCGACGTACAAAGATTGTCTGCACCATCGGGCCAGCTACCAATAGCGAGGAGAAGCTTGAACAGTTGATGCACGCGGGAATGAATGTTGCGCGTCTCAACTTTTCGCATGGTACACATGAAGATCACGCCCTTGTTATCGAGCGGGTGCGCTCAGTTTCCGCACGCTTAGGCTGCTCTATTGCAATTTTGCAGGATTTGCAGGGGCCGAAGATTCGCACAGGCTTGTTACAAGATGGGAAGCCAGTTATGTTGGTGGCGGGAACACATGTGACCATTACCACACGCGCTATTCCTGGCACCCTTGCTGTTATTTCAACAACGTATCAACCCTTGCCGCAAGATGTCAAAATTGGGGATCGTATTCTACTCGATGATGGTTTGCTGGAATTGCTGGTGCTGGGCAGCAATGGAACTGAAGTGCAGTGCGAGGTGGTGCATGGTGGGTTGCTCAAGGAACATAAAGGCATCAATCTGCCGGGGGTTGCCGTCAGTGCGCCCGCGCTCACCGAGAAGGATCGCGAGGATTTACGCTTCGGCATTATGCATGGCGTGGACTATGTGGCACTGAGCTTTGTGCGCAAACCGGCAGATGTGGTCGAAGCAAAACAGCTTATTCATCAGTTGCAAACGGAATTTTCACCAAAGCGGCATGTGGTGGTGCCCCTGATCGCGAAGCTGGAAAAACCAGAAGCAATCGCGAACCTTGAAGCTATTTTAGAGGTTGTGGATGGAGTGATGGTGGCCCGTGGCGACCTTGGCGTAGAAATGGCACCGGAAAAGGTGCCGCTGATTCAGAAACGGGTTATTACACGTTGTAATGAGCTCGGCATTCCGGTAATTACGGCGACGCAGATGCTCGAGTCAATGATAATCAATCCCCGCCCAACCCGTGCCGAGGCCAATGATGTCGCCAATTCCATTCTTGACGGGACGGATGCGGTCATGTTGAGTGGCGAAACTGCCTCTGGTGCCTATCCTATTGAGGCGACCCAAATCATGATGCGTATCGCGCTGGAGACAGAGGGCGGCAATCGGACCGCACGGCAGCCGCAGTGCAAACGGCTCACGAAGGCGCACGCAGTGAGCCATGCCGCCCGTGCGCTGGCTGAAGAGGCGAGCGTGCAGGCGATTGTGGTCTTTACGCGCTCTGGCGCATCGGCTCACCTGATCTCAAAAGATCGCCCTCGCACTCCGATTCTGGCCTATACGCCATCGGAGCAGGTCTATCATCAACTGGCTCTGTGGTGGGGCGTGTGGCCGTATCACGTGAGTTTGCAGGGCACAACAGAAGAGTTAATAGGCGTGGTGGAACGCCGTTTGCAGGAGGATAAGTTGGTGCAGCGCGGCGAACATGTGGTGATTATGGGTGGCCTACCAATTGCCAGCCATGCGCGCACAAACTTCGTTAAGTTGCATCGCGTGGATGCTGCGGACGATATCCACTAGCGGGCAGGGCGCGATGAATCTCGGTGGTGGACAGGGCGCGATGATGCATTTTGACAATTTAATCTGGTAATCGCGTGAGCAGCAGCGAAGCGCGCTGTAGGCTCTGTAGGGGCCAGATTGATCGCGCCCCGCTCAATTCATTGAGCGAGATTCGCGGGATCACAGGCGATAAATCGCCCTGGGGCGCGATCAATCTGGCCCCTACGGATGGGTTTCTCTGATGACCAGGTTAATTAGTAAATGTGCATAATCTCGCCCCTACTTGCTTAATTCCGAGTTGAGGGGTAGAATATAAATCAGCAGAGAATTGTTATAGCCTATAGAGTAGGAAAACAAGACTTGTAGGCTATTGGTATTTATTGTGCAAACATATTTTAGGGAGGAAAACGTATATGTCTGGAACTGAAACAGCTGCGTCAAACATACATGCAACTATTGGGTATTCTAACCCGGATGTGCTGGTCGATACCGCATGGGTTGCAGCACACCTCAATGATCCCTCTATTCGTATCATCGAGGCAGATGAGGATGTGATGCTCTACGAGATCGGTCATATTCCAGGGGCGGTAAAGCTGGACTGGCATGTTGATGTGCAGGACAAGGTGAACCGCGATTTTATCGATCAGCAGGGGTTTGAGCAGTTGATGAGCAAATGGGGTATCAGCAATGATACAACTATTGTGCTTTATGGCGATAAGAATAACTGGTATGCCTGCTATACATTCTGGCTGTTCAGCATCTACGGCCATAGCAAGATGAAGATCATGAACGGTGGCCGCACCAAGTGGGAGAGCGAGAAGGGCGAATTGACGAAAGAAGTTCCGCAATTCGAGCAAACGAACTATCGCGCACAGCCAGCAAACGAGACCATTCGCGCATTCCGCGATGAGGTGCTGGCGGGTCTCAAGGACCCCAATCGACGGCTCATTGATGTGCGCTCCCCACAGGAGTATAGCGGTGAACTGCTGCACATGGTGAACTATCCACAGGAAGGCGCACAGCGAGGCGGCCACATTCCGGGTGCAAAAAGCATTCCCTGGGCGACTGCCGCCAATACTGATGGCACCTTCAAATCTGCCGAAGACCTGCGTCAGATTTACCTGGGCAAGGACATCACCCCTGACAAGGATGTGATTTCGTATTGCCGCATCGGTGAGCGTTCCGCGCACACCTGGTTTGTGTTGACCTATCTGTTAGGCTTTCCGCGTGTCCGCAACTATGATGGCTCCTGGACGGAATGGGGCAATGTTGTACGCGCACCTATTGAGAAATAATCAGCAACATTACGGTAGGATGGTGGCGGATAAAATAGGGATAGAATCTTATGGGTTCTATCCCCATCTTATCCGCCACCATCCTACCGAATATACACTGCAACTTATATGAGGAGTACTCAATGAACCGCCAAGAAGCTATTGAATTTTTGATGGATCACTATGAAAACCCACGCAACTATGGCCCATTAGAAGACGCTCAGATCAATTTGAAGGGCGGTAATCCTGGTTGCGCCGATGTTATTGAGATGCATGTTCGCTTTGGTGCCGATGGCAAGGTAGAGGAGGTGAATTGGGAAGGCGAAGGATGCACCATTAGCCGAGCCGCCGCCTCCTATGTCACCGAAATTACGCAGGGGAAAACCGCCGCGGAGATCGAAGAGATGTCCTTCGAAGACTTAGTGAATGAGCTTGGTCGTGAACTCGTGATGACGCGCCCAACCTGCGCGACGTTAGCTCTAGGCACGCTGAAAAAGGGTGTGCATGAATATGATATGAAGCAGAGAAGCGAACGACCTGCGTATAATACCACACCGCAAGATGAGGCGTAGGCACCTGTCTCTGCATTTTACCTATCACTTATAAACTGTACGAAACGCGCCATGTTGCAAGAACGGACAATGCTTGTTGGAGTAGCTGCTGATGTTCAGGCGCGTTGAGCCAGCGACTCACGCCTGAAGGATGAGGCAGCGGCAGAAAGAGCATGGTATCTTTTGCAAAGGATGTGCCGATGACATTCTCCAGGCGTACCTTCCCCATAAATGCCTCTATTGCCATCGTCCCCACCAGCAAGACAACCTTGGGCTGCACGAGCTGCAATTCTTCTATAAGAAATGGCCTGCACAGGGCTATTTCTGGTGGCGAGGGTCGCCGATCACCGTTGCCACGGGGATTTTTGCCGGGGTCACAGCGGGTGAGCGAGCTAAGATAGGTGTGCTCGTGAAGATAGCCTGTCGGGAAACCGGCCTGCTCCAGCCACTTCTGTAAAATGTGTCCTGCCGGTCCGCTAAACGGTCGATCTTTGGTGATGGAACGGTGTCCTGGTGCCTGACCAATGACGAAAAGGCGGTCACTCGCTTGCCCACTCACGATGGGATGTGCTAGCGGAATATATCCTTGCTCCTGACAGCGTCGGCAGGAGAGGATATGGTGCTGTAAAACGGTGAGTGCCTGAGCTTTTCTGGTGAAGCTCGCTGTCTCACCATCATTTTTAGGTATGCGATTCGTCATGCGCTGTTGCTGCACTGGTCGCTGTAGTTACGGTAGTGGTAATGCTAGGTTTGCGGTACTCTTCCGTGAGATGGCGGTACTGTCCTTGATAGTAGGCGAGCGGCTCCTTTTCACTTTCCAGATAGGAACTGATATGAGCCCCTATTTGTTGTTGGTGGTCGAGATCATGTGCGAGTAATACTTGCTCAGAGCTGCCTAATGCCTCAACCTGAGCCAGAAAGATACTATGATCTCCACCGGGATATTCCGCGATGATACGTGCATCAATGAAGGCGAGCGCACCATCCAAAATTGGTGAGCCTGTGACGGCGGTATGATAATCTGCGCTACAGAAACGCTCGTAGCGCTCTGCCGATGGTGTGGCGAAGCAGCGCGATAGGCCTTCCTGGTCATTGGTTAGAATGTTTACCGCGAATGCGCCACTTTCGCGTATATGTGGGAGAGTCGCGCTAGTCAGGTCTACACAGACCAGTATCAGAGGGGGATCAAGTGAGACGGAGCAGAAGGCATTAACCGTCAGTCCTGTGAGTAATCCCTTATTGTTTGCTGTAACGACTGTAACGCCTGTGGCGAAGCGGCCCATAATCTGTCGAAAAAAATCTTTGTCTATTGCCATGAAATTGTGTATCCTCAATATGCAGAATGAAAGATAGCTGTGGCTCCTTGCTGAATACCGTAGTTTTCTCTCTTGTGGTCCGCCCGTAATATTACACGCACTGAGCGGACCAAATACGTGCCCTTTTAGTATCATCTCCTGTGCCGATGTTGTCAACTGTCCTTCTGGACAGTGTGGGGGGCTGTTTCCTGGTCTTTTCTGTTTGACATCGCTCTACGTGCTCGTTATACTGTCTTCATACTAGATTGTACACCAGCGGAATGCCCTATTTTCTTGTACCAAATAGGCGGAATAGAGAAATTGTGAAGCTTACCACATCAACCTTGCAAAATACCTCTATCAGTAGAAGACGTGTCTTGTCTATACCGCTTGTGCTTGGTGTGCTGGTGATCGCGCTCTTTTTTGTACTGCTCGTGGCGGTAAGTTTTGGCTCGACACCGATTCCTATCGGCACTATCACGCAGATTTTGTTAAATGGCACTGGCCTGTTTCACTTTGCTCGTCAATGGGACCCGTCGGCGGAGGTGATTGTGTGGCAGGTGCGGTTGCCGGTAGTGATTGGTGCGGCCCTGGTTGGTGCGGCCCTCTCGGTCGCGGGGGTGCTGTTTCAAGGCATGTTACGCAATCCGCTGGCCGATCCGTACCTGATAGGCACATCGTCAGGTGCGGCCCTTGGTGCGGCGGTTGCGTTTGTTTTGCCCTTTGATACCGTGTATGGTTCATTATTTCCGTTGACCCCCCTCTTTGCTTTTATTGGCGCGATGAGCACTGTGCTGCTCGTGTATGCAATCGCACGTATTGATGGACGCACTCCTACCGTGACGTTGCTGCTAGCGGGTGTCGTGATAAACTCCGTGCTGATCGCTGGCCAGACGCTGGTGCTCACCTTTAGCCAGCATGCACAGTTTACGTTGCAAGCCCTGTTCAATTGGCTCTCCGGTGGTGTGGCGGTCACAAGTTGGCCACCTGTACTGGTGGTGGGCATCATTACTGTGGTGGGGATGGTGTTTGCACAAAGTGTCTCGGGCGTGCTCGATGCCTTCGCGCTGGGCGAGGAGAACGCGGCACATCTTGGCTTACAGGTAGAGCAGCGCAAACTGTTAATAGTGATTATCGGTTCACTGCTCACCGCCGCTGCTGTCTCTATTAGTGGCTTAATCGGCTTTGTCGGCCTAGTGATGCCACACGCAATGCGCCTGTTGCTTGGTCCCAATCATCGTTTCTTGTTGCCAGCCTCGGCACTGGGCGGAGCTATTTTCCTCACGTTAGCTGATTTGCTTGCGCGTATCGTTATCGCTCCCGCCGTTCTGCCTGTGGGCGTCTTCACTGCACTGGTAGGGGCGCCATTCTTCTTGTTCCTGTTGCGGAATAGTAAGCGAGAGTATCGATGGTAATAGATGCTGCACACGTGCAACAGAGCGGTATGTCACAGTTGCGGGCGCAAGGTATCACTTTCAGCTATGATCGCCGCCACCCCAAACCACTTTTTTATGATGTTTCGCTTGACGTACATGCTGGCGAGATGGTGGGCTTGCTCGGACCAAATGGCTCTGGCAAAACAACCCTGTTACGCTTATTGAGCGGAGTGCTACAGCCACAAGCGGGACACATCGAATTAGAGGGGCGTACTTTGCAACAATGGGGGAGGCGTGGTGCGGCACAGCGGATTGCGGTCGTGCCGCAGGAGCTGCATGTGCCCTTTGCTTTTACTGTCGAGCATATGGTGGGCCTTGGTCGCACGCCCTTTATCAGAGGCTTCTTTGGCACGCTGACCGCACAAGATGAGGCGGTGATGCAAGACGCGATGGCGGCGGCGGGGGTGACGCCACTGGCACAGCGTGTGTTCAATGAACTGAGCGGAGGCGAACGGCAGCGCGTGATGATCGCGATGGCTCTGGCACAGCAGCCACTACTGCTCTTGCTCGATGAACCCACAGCACATCTTGATATCAAATATCAGATCGAGACGCTTGAACTCGTCCAACGCCTGAACGCTGAACGCAATGTAACGGTGATCGCTGCCATGCATGATCTCAACCTGGCGGCTCGCTACTTTCCACGGCTGTTACTTTTCCAACGTGGTATCGTGGCCGACGCCAGCCCAGCTGAGGTGTTAGAGTCAGCTCTGTTAAGTCGCGTCTATGGAGTGCAGGTGCAGGTAGGTATTTTGCGTGGCACACAGCACCTGAGCGTTTTACCTCCTGGCAGTGTGGCGGAAGAGGAACGACCCGCTTTGACAGCGCATCAACTGCGGGTGCATGTCATTGCAGGAGGGGGCTCTGGCGAGGTAATGATGCGGGCATTGGCGGACGCACACATCCCATTCACGGCGGGTGCCCTGAATGTCGGTGATAGTGATCATACCTTAGCATTACGCCTAGCCGATGAGGTCATCACAGAGCAGCCGTATGCACCCATTTCGCAGGCCAATCTGGATGCTGTATGTGCTAGCCTTACTCGGGCGTCTGCCCTTATTCTCTGTCCAACCCCGATTGGCCCCGGCAATCTTGCGCTCTTGCGAGAGGCTGTGCAGGCGTCGCTGAACGGGCTACCCGTCTTCTTGCTGGCCCCAGGAGAACGCGATACTGATCCCGCCGAAACTGCTGAGCTGCACGATTTGCCTGAGAACGGGGACGTTACAGAGGATGAGCTTATGCAACGAACGGGTATGATGGCACGTGATTATACGAGTGGAGAGGGTTTGATGTATCTTCGCCAGTTATTACGAAATGGGGCGGTGATAGCTCTATCGGTGAGCATGGTGGTGGAAACAC
>JBBPYR010000275.1:0-42659 GCA_038199755.1 Ktedonobacterales bacterium
CCCCACAACCACACTGGGCCTATCCCCAGCTCTAACCGTACCACCCCCCAAACCCAACAAACTACCGTTACTTTAGTGGCTGTGGGGGTGGATCCCACTACCGTACCCCCGGGCTTCCCCCCCCCCCCCCCCCCCAACCCTGCACTCACTATTTTCCCTTCTTGTACGTGGTGTACATGGGCTTTGCTCAGAATCTCATCGGGAAAACCTTGAAGTTCGGTTGCGGTGAGCAGCACCTGCTCGTGTTGTAGGACGTGGTGCAGCAGATAGTCGCGGCGCATGGCATCGAGTTCGCTGAATACATCGTCGAGCAGGAGCACGGGCTCGTCGCCTGTGCTGCTGTTCATGTACGCCAGTTCTGCGAGTTTGGAGGAGAGGGCGGCTGTGCGCTGTTGGCCACGTGAGCCATAGGTGAGCATATTGATATCGTTGACGACAAATTCCAGGTCGTCGCGGTGCGGTCCACGCAGACACACCCCTTGTAGTATCTCTTTTTTTTGTACTTCATGCAGTTGCGCCATGTAGTGCTCTTGTGCCTCAAGAGGATTCCAACTCTCATCGACATGGAATGAGGGGCGATAGACGATTTGCAAGCGTTCGCGTCCGCCGCTAATGATTTCCTGATAATTACCCGCTTGCTGGTTAAGCGCGGTAATCATGCGTTGGCGCTCAAAGATGATCTGGCTAGCTAGTAGTGTTAATTGCTCATCCAGATAGGCAAGCATACGCGGGTCTTCATGGTGGTCGCGGATGCGCTTGAGCAAGGCTGCGCGTTGCGTCACAATTTTACGATATTTGACGAGAGCCTGGCAGTAGCGCGGTTGCACCTGGCAGAGGGCGCGATCAAGGAAACGCCGCCGCTCTTCCGGTGAGCCATCGACGAGGTGCAGGTCTGTGGGGGCGAACAATACGACCTTCATTTGCCCGATCAGGTCCATAGTCTTGTGGGGGACGCCGTTGATCTTGATGCGCTTGCGTGGCATGCTTGCGGGCAGTTCGAGGGCCGGGCCAGTGGCCTGCTCTGGTGGGGTCGGATCGAAGATGGTGAGATCGATATGCAGGGCATCTTCACGCCGTTTGACATCGCCTTCGATGCGTGCGATATGCTCCTCTGCTTGCCACGAGACCACTTCGCGATCACTGGAGGCATGAAAAGAATTGCCTGTTGCCAGTAGCCCTACCGCCTCAAGCAGGTTGGTCTTGCCCTGAGCGTTTTCGCCATAAAACAGATACAGGCCCGCACTCAGGGAGAGATCAAGGTGCTGATAGTTGCGAAAGTCACTCAAGATGAGGCGCGAAAGGTGCATGCGATACGTTTTCCTTGTGGGGGTCAGGGTACCCGTAAAGGGATGCCCCTACAATGACCCGATAACCTATACATACAACATGTCATTGTAGGGGCATCCCTTTACGACTGCCCGCCCTTCTGTGTTAGCGGTTGCTACTCATGGGCATGATAATGTAGTTATAGTCGGCGGCTCCGACTGGTTTAATGACGCCTGGACGTGCGGCGGATGACACTTCCAAGGCTACCTCTGGCGTGTCCACTACTGCTAGCACATCGGCGAGATACTTGACGTTAAAAATGATTTGCTGTTCGGGTCCGTCCACTGCAGCGTTGATGGTGCTGACGTTGTTGCCAATATCTTCGGCGGTCGCCTCGATGGTGAGGGTACCTGGCTCGATACTCTCACCTGTGCCACCATTAATTTTGATGCGCGTGATGTTCGAGCTATCGCGCGCGAAGGGGGCGACGGACTTCACGGCTGCCGCGAACTCTTTGGTTTCGACAACCACCCGCGTGGTGTGCTCTTTGGGGATGATCTGCTTATAGTTGGGAAAGGTTCCCTCGATCAAGCGCGAGAGCAGATCAATGTTCTCTGTGTGGAAGAGGACCTGGCTGCGATTGGGCGTGACAATCATCTCGACCAGTCCCTCCGAGGGTAGAATGCGGGCCAGCTCGCTGAGTGTCTTGGCTGGAACGATAATGTCGCTGCGTGAGGTGCTATCCCCCGGTAGGGAGGAGACACGGGCGGCGAGACGGAAGGAATCTGCGGCCACAAAGGTGATTTTCTCGTTGTTGACCTGCACCAGCACACCCGTGAATACGGGGCGTGAGTCCTCATCGGCGGCGGCGAAGGCGACCTGGGCGATCATTTCTTTCAGTAGCGAGGCGTCGATGACGACGGCTGGTTCGCTGCCCTCGGTGCTTGGGCTAAGCGGAAATTCGGATGGGTCCAGGCCTTTGATGTTTGCGCTGCTGCGCTTGCTCTTCACGCTGACGTTATGAGAGTCGTCGGGAACGGTGATGTCGACGGCATCCTGGGGCAAACTGTTAACAAAATCTGTGATCAGTTTGGCTGGAACGGTGGTGCTGCCCTCTTCATGAACGGTGGCGTCAATCCAACAATTAATACCGATTTCGAGATTGGTGGCATACAGTTTCAGGCGTCCATGATCGGTTGCCAGCAAAATATTGGCGAGAATGGGTAATGTACTACGGCTTGAGACGGCGTGGCTCACACTAGAAAGGCCACGGCTCAGGTCTTGCTGCTTACAGGTAATTTTCACTGAGGTTCCTCCAAACACAACCAGAAAGCAATAAAATGTCTTGGTTAGTATAGCCTATCCGAGGCAGGGTGTAAACAAGAAAGTGGGTAAGGGCTATAACTTCTACTTCTAACTAACGCTGAGTATCTGCGCTTTTCTCTCTTTTTACTATTCTCTGGCACAACCCGAAAAGCGGATGTACCCTGCGCTGCTACTTAATTTCTGCGCGTGGCGTGGGGATGCAAATGCTCTTTCTCAGATTTTGTCGTTATCCTCCCCTAATAAGGGTGGGGCTTTATAGAGGCGTGTTGGTGTTTCGGAGAGATGCATGGGAGAACCGGAGAGCTTGATCGTTCCGGCTGTCGGGTGCTCACATTCCCAGACGAGGCCACGCTCACGAATCTGTGGGTCCTGGAACACCTGGCTGACTTTGTTGATGGGGCCACAGGGGATACCCGTTTGGCGTAGTGTATCTAACCATTCTTGGCTGCTGTGCTTGAGGAATTGTACTTGCAACTGTGGTAGCAGCTCCTGGCGATTGCGTATGCGCTGTGGGTTGCTGCTGAAGCGCGGGTCGCTGGCTAACTCGTCGAGTTGCAAGAGATGACAGAGCATTTGATAGATGCGGTCATTGCCGCAGGCTACCACAATGTAGCTATCACTCGTCTTGAAGGCCTGATAGGGCACAATGTTGGGATGCGCGTTTGAGTAGCGTGTCGCCTCTTCGCCTGAAATAAGATGATTGGAAGCGACATTGCCGAGCAAGGAGATGGTTGCCTCTAGCAGGGAAATATCAATGAATTGTCCCTTGCCCGTGCGGTCACGCACACGTAGGGCTGCTAGAATGGCCATGCACGCGTACATGCCCGCCGCCTGGTCGCCGATAGGTGAGCCAACGCGCTGCGGTTCGCCGTTGGTCTCGCCTGTAACGGCCATGATGCCGGACTCGGCCTGGGCCACAAAGTCATAGCCAGCCCGGTTCATATATGGACCAGTACTGCCATAACCGCTAATCGAGCAGTAAATCAAGCCGGGATTAAGTGCATGCAACTCTTCATAGCTCAACCCTTGCCGCGCCAGCGTGCCGGGGCGGAAGTTTTCAACCAGCACCGCCGCGCCCGCGATGAGTTCTAGTAAGTGCTGTTTGTCGTCGGGTATGTTGAAATCAAGGGTCACACTGTATTTGTTGCGATTCAGCCCCAGATAATAGGCCGCTTCTCCGGCGACATCGGGGGGGCCAAAGTGCCGTGTATCATCTCCCTTACCCGGTTGCTCTACCTTGATGACCTTTGCACCCAGATCACCTAGCATCATGGTGCAATAAGGGCCTGCGAAGACACGCGAAAGATCAATCACAAGAATATCTGAGAGTGCTGCATCCATGAATAATCCTCACTGTTGAAAGAAAACGATGGTTTTCAGTATTATACCCCCTTTTTAGGGCAAGGGCGGCGGGAGAAATATCAATGGAAATGGATATATTACAACCACTTCATAACCCGATCACAACTACTTATTGCTTTCCCTCATTCGTACTTTCAGTCATACTAATAAATGGTTTCCTTAACCATTTTGTCTTTCGCCTCCACATATTTGTGCCGTTTGATGTGCCTATTTGTTTTGAAAGCGAGTATTTTCTATGCGTTTCGCTACTCGTTCACCTCTCTCCATCAGGAGCATGTTTTTCTTACTTGCCCTTGTTGCTCTCGTCGTGGGCTTGCTCGTCAATAGCCTGCTATTTCATGGTAGTTCTGTCCATACTGCACATGCGTCTGGAAGTCCTGCTACGGTCTATACGAGTGTGACGAAGGGTGTGATTGCACCTGCGACAATCACCAAAATTTCTGATGCTAGCTCCACGCTCGATGCTGGCTCGGCCCTTGCTAAAGGTGGGCGTCACTTTCGTAATTCGGGTCAAATCTCCGCTGCGGCTGCCCGTGTGCCAGGGATTACTGCCACTTCTATTGTCTCCACTACGTCCGGCCTGCTCCAGAATTTTAATGGTGTGAGCAGTCTTGATAGCGCGAAAACGAACTTTGGTGCTGAATTCGAGCCGCCCGACCAGGGCTTGTGTGCGGGCAATGGTTATGTGCTAGAGGCGGTAAACTCTGCTTTAACGGTGTACCGCAACAATGGCTCCGTAGTTGAGGGGCCTGTCAATGTGAATGCGCTCTATGCTGATGGTTTTAAGCAATTTACGAGTGATCCACGCTGCGTTTATGATAAAGCAACGCATACGTGGTTTGCGATTATTCTCTTTATCAATAACGCCAACACACGTGCTCGTACTGATATCGCCGTCAACACATCGGGCGATCCCACGACGCCATGGATGGTGTATCGTCTGGATGCGACCGACGATGGTACCAAGGGTACACCAAATCATGCTGGCTGTCCTTGCTTTGGCGACCAGCCGCACTTGGGCATTGATCAGGAGAACGTGTATATCAGCACAGACGAATATTCCATTCTTGGGCCACAATTTAATGGTTCGCAGATTTATGCGCTCTCAAAAGCGCAGTTGATCGCGTCTGCAAAGGTTCACTTTGTGCATTTTGATAATCTAACGATTGGCGGTACACAGGCAAATGTGGTGGAACCTGCCTTTGTAACAGATACTGCGAATGCCGAGTACTTTATGAATTCGCTCGATCCCAATCTCACCTTCGATAATCGTCTTGGTGTGTGGGCTTTGACGAATCGTCAGGCGGTAGCAAAAGGTGGTTTTCCCACCTTGTCTAGTGTGGTGATTACGTCTGAGCCATATGGATTGCCACCGGGGGCGATACAACAGGGCGCGAGTAGCCTGATTGATAGTGGTGATGATCGCATGCAGCAGGTGCAGTATATTCAAGGGACGCTCTGGGGCGCACTCGCCACTGCTGTGACTATCCCTAATGATCCCTCTGAACGAGCTGGAGTTGCCTGGTTTGCCGTGAATCCCCATTTGAATGGCAGCGGCACCGTGCTGGGTGGCGCAAAGATTGTCAACCAGAACTATGTGGCTGCCAGCGGAAATTATCTGCTCTATCCTGCGATACAGGCCAGCCCAAGTGGGGTAGTGGCGATGGTGATGTCCCTGACTGGACCAACCTACTTCCCTAGTGCGGTCTATACAGTGTTGCAGAATGGGCATAGCAACTTTGGGGCTGTGCATATTGCAGCAGCAGGCACTGGTCCCTATGATCCTAGCGCGACCCGTTGGGGCGATTACTCATGGATCACGCTCTCGCCGAATGGGAAAAGCTTCTGGATGGCGACAGAGTATGTGCCGCCCGTGTCCAGCCAGACGACGGATGGCTTGAGAAACTGGGGTACGCGTGTTTTACAGGTGAGCGCATAGTAAACTAATGGAAGAAGCGAGATCTGAAAGCTTCAGGTCTCGCTTCTTCCATTTGCTTAGTACTAACGGGCGTGTTAGAAAAGCATATTTTTGAGCTGCTCGGCGGTAGCCAGTAAATCACCATCCAGGTAAATGCCGGGGATGTGCTCAATCAGGCTAGGGTAGTGCTTAAAAACTTGTCCCCCGAAGGCAAAAATGGGGCGGGGAGCGGGTATTTCTGCAATATGTTTGCCCAGATTGATGAGTTCAGGAAGATAGACGGGCATCGTAAGCGAAACGCAAACCAGGAGTGGTGAGAACTTTTCGACCGTGCGGAGCAGGTCGGTGGTTTCGATACTTTGACCGAGATAGGCTACACGCAGTCCACGGCGGCGCAGAAACAGTGCCAGCATAAGAGTTGCTAGTTCGTGCGGCTCCCCTGGCGCGCTGGCAACAAGGATAAGCGGACGCATGTGCGAGTCAAGGCTGATGTGGAAAAGGTTGGTGAGTAGGGCGCGAAAGAAGTTGCTGGCAAAATGTTCTACCGTGATCGTGAGTTTTCCTTCAGCCCATTGCTGCCCTATCTCCCATAGGGTGGGCGTGATCAGTTCTGTACACACATTTTCGACGGAATAGATCGCCAGCATCGAGGCCATAAGCGTCTGCGCTCTGGACTCGTCAAACTGGTTGAAGGCTTCAAGTAGATGTTCGCGTACCGTCTGCATGTTGTGCAATGCGGGATAGGCCTTTTGAGAATAATCGGTGTCTCTATTTGGCCAGTCGAATTGGCTAGGGGCTTGCATTTCGCCCTGCTCGCCTGCCTGGAAAGCCACGTGAAAGGTTTGTGGCGAACTTGCTTTTGGCGTTGTTTGCTCATCATGGGTCTGAGAACCTTCAGGTTGCTCTTCGCAAATCTGTTGAAATAAGCTAATCGCTTTGCTAATCGCCATGCCTTCGTCCGTGCGTGCTTTGAGCCAGCGGATAAGCATGATATCGCGTTGCGAGTAGAGGCGGTAGGTATTTTCGGCACGTTCTGGCATGAGCAAATCATAACGACGTTCCCACGCCCGTAAGGTTGGCGCGGCCACGCCTGTTTGTTGCACGACCGCTTTGGTGTTGTAGGTGGGAGTATCGGAGTATTGTTCTAGAAATGGCGGCTCGAAGGAACCTTTGCGTGCAATCATACGATTTCTCCCCATGTCGTTTTATTCAGCAGGTGAAACATGTGTTAGTTAACAAGAAACATAGCAGGCTACACTTTAGCATAAAAGATGTGAGAAGTCCACTGCTTGTATATGATTTGTTACATCTTTGCAGTGCCTGCTTGTTGCATAAAGGATGCATGAGATGCGCGTGACGGGTAATGTTTGGGGGAAGTGGTCAATAATGATCGGATGGGGGATGAAATTCCCTCATCTCATTGACATGTGGTACAATGGCCTGGGTTGAAAATGTTTCTCCACGAGATATCTATGGTATGTCCCCGTGGTTATTGTCTTATTTCTTTTACTTTAATGGAGTGTGGTGATGTTGGAACAAAAAGGTTTATTGGCAGGCCTTAACGAACCGCAACGTAGGGCCGTAACGACAACACAGGGACCGGTGCTGATTCTGGCTGGTCCTGGTAGTGGTAAAACCCGCGTCATCACTCACCGTATCGCCTATATGGTGCAGGAAGAACACATCTCGCCATGGCGCATTTTGGCTGTGACATTTACCAATAAGGCCGCGAAAGAGATGCGCGAACGCTTGGAAAAGCTGGTTGGCCTGAACGAATCAAAGGAAATGATGATTGGCACCTTCCATGCTATTTGTGCGCGTATTTTGCGTATTGAAGCCGATTATCTTCTCCCGTGGGGGCTGACGCGCTCGTTTGTCATTTATGATACTGACGATCAGATAACGCTGGTGAAACAGGCGATCAAAGATTTGAGTCTGGATGAAAAACAGCATCGCCCCAACACTATTCAAGCGCTTATCTCGCGTGCCAAGAACGAGTTGTTGATACCAGAACAGATGGCTGAGCAAGCGAATAAGTACAGTGAAGAGGTGGCCGCCCGTGTGTATAAGGGGTATCAGAAGTTGTTGCGTAGCAATAATGGTGTCGATTTCGACGACTTACTGATGATGACCGAGCAGTTATGGCGACGTGAACCGGAGGTGCTCTACAAGTATCAGCGGCGTTGGCACTATATTCACGTGGACGAGTTTCAGGATTGTAATTTGCCGCAGTACAAGTTGATTCGCTTGCTCGGTTATGGTACCGATGACCATCATGAGGGGTTGCGCAATGTCTGCGTTGTGGGCGACGATGACCAGATGATTTATACGTGGCGCGGAGCCAGTGCCGAAAATGTTTTGCGCTTTGAGCGCGACTTTCCGCAGGCGAAGATTATTATGCTGGAACAAAATTATCGTTCCACGCAAACGATTCTGGATGCCGCGCAAGGAGTGGTGCGGCGTAACCGCTTGCGTAAGGATAAGAAACTGTGGACTGCCCAGGGTGCTGGCGAGAAAGTCATCCTGCATGAGGCATATAACGAGGTGCAGGAGGCAGAATATGCCGCCCGCGAAATCTTGCGTTTGCAGGCCCGCAGCGAAATTCAAAAACTGGGTGAGGTGGCGGTAATGTATCGCACGAATGCCCAGTCACGCGCCTTAGAAGAGCAATTTCTGCATTTGAACATTCCTTATAAGGTGATTGGCAGCCGCAAGTTCTACGAACGCAAAGAAATTAAGGACATGCTAGGCTACCTGCGGGTGCTGGCAAATCCTAATGATGACGTCAGTTTGCTGCGCATCATCAATGTGCCGAACCGCAAGATCGGCCCGCGCACCATCGGCGAGCTACAGAGCTGGGCGAGCCAACGCAATACCTCACTTTACGATGCTGTACAAAAGATTGAAGAGCATCCGACCCTGGGAAAAGCGGGCAAAAATGCGTTAGCTATCTTTAGCAAGTTGATGGTAGACCTGACAGGCTCGATTGACGAACTCACCTTGCCTGAACTGATTGACCGCATCACTGAGCGCACAGGTTATGGAGCCGAGTTACGCGCATCGTCTGAGATCGAGGGTGAGCTTGATCGCTGGGCCAACGTGCTGGAATTGCGCAACATTGCTGATGACTATGCCGCGATTGAGACACGCACCGCCCTTGAACTGTATCTGGAAAATGTCGCCCTCGTTGGAGGTGCTGATACTGCGCAGACCAGCGAAGATGGCACGCTTTTCAACGAAGACAATGGCGATGCTGTTACGCTGATTACGCTGCACGCAGCGAAGGGGCTGGAATATCCCGTGGTCTTCATCGTGGGCATGGACGAGGGATCGCTGCCTCATTCGCGCTCGGTGAGCAAGCCGGAACAATTGGAAGAGGAACGACGCTTGGCCTATGTTGGCTTTACTCGGGCGATGAAACGCTTATATCTGGTACGGGCACGCCGTCGCTCGCTCTTTGGCGAGACGCAGACGACTATTCCGTCGCGCTTTCTGGATGACATTCCGCTTAATGTGATGGCGAATACAGGCGGGGCCGCTGGCTCGATGCCGCGTAGTGCGGCTACAAACTCCACGCTACAACGGCGTGTGAATTGGGATGACGACTACAATCAGGATACCTATGGTCAGCGTGATACGGGTCGCGTGATTGGCAGTGGTAACGCACCGAAGAGCAATCCCGCGGCACCTAAGTGGTCGTCGCCACCACCAGCGGCTCCACGACCGGGCTATCCGTCGTCTGCGACGGTGCCACCAGCGGCCCCTCGTAGCGGGGGCAGTGGGGGCAGTGGTAGTGGCAAAACGCCGACACCACCGATACCACCAGCGAAGCCCAAAGGTCAACAGTTCAAGGCGGGCGATAAAGTGCGCCACAATCTGTTCGGCGAGGGCATTGTGCTGAAAAGCGAGATGGAGGCGAGCACAGAGTTTGTGGATGTGCAGTTTCATCAATATGGGAAGAAGCGACTCAGCATGGACTTCGCCAAACTAGAGAAGCTGTAAGATAGAGTGCAGAGCCACCAGAGCACACTTGCATGCTAGCCATGGCTAGCATGCAAGTGTGCTCTGTTTACTCTGGTTCTTTGCCAAGCAGTCCTAAACGTACAAGCTTTCTGGCTAGCTCATAGATATCAGTTTTATCGCCTTCTTTCCGAATACCTAGAGCAACGATGCTTACAATAACTTTCTTGGCCTCTATTTTATAAAGCACGCGGTAGCGTTGCCCTACAGCACGAAGGCTACGAAAACCTGCTAAATCGCCTATCATTGGCTTGCCTTGCTTCTCAGGTTCCTGTCGTAAGGATTCGATACGTTTAGCGATGCTTTCTCGTATGCGCGTATCTTTGATTGCAGTCAATTGCTTTTCCGCGATAGGAAGAATGATAATCTGCCAATCGGTCACAACCCTAAGTCCTTCTTTACTTCTTCCCAGGGTCGGCCTTTGCCTTCGTTTAACTCTTGAACGCCTTGGCGAAATGCGGCCATTAACTCAGGGTCACTCATGACTTCGAGTGTTTCCATTAGCGATTCGTAAAGCTCCCAAGGCAAAATTGCCATAACAGGTTTCCCGTGACGCGTAACCGTGACGGTTTCAGGGTCTTGCTCAAAGTGTTCAGGCAAGCGTGTAATCGCGTCTCGTATCTCAGAAATCGAGTAGATGTTGTCGAGCATAGAATAGGTTCTCCTTGTCTATTTAATTGTACAATTAAACGTACAAACAGTCAAATAGACAAATTATTCGTGCTCCACGTGGCCGCCAGTCATGAGGATGCCTAGTTCTTCTTCGGTGGCTTCGGGTCCGACGATATCGACGATCTGGCCCTCGTACATGACGGCGATGCGGTCGGAGAGGGAGCGGATTTCGTCTAGCTCGGCGGAGACGAGCAGGACGGCTTTTCCGGCGTCGCGCTGCTCGATCAGGCGGCGATGGATGAATTCAATGGCTCCGATATCGACGCCACGGGTCGGTTGGGCGGCGATCAAGGCGACGGGGTCGCTGGAAAACTCGCGTGCGATGATGACTTTTTGCTGGTTGCCACCGGAGAGGGAGCGGGCTGGTGCTTCTGCTGAGGGCGTACGTACATCAAAGTCTGTTATCAGGCGTTGTGCCCAGGTTCGTATGTTACGTAGTAGGAGCACGAGGCCGTTCCAGGAAAAGGGCGCGAGGCGTTGTCGTCCCAGGATGGAGTTGTCTTCGATGGATTCGGTCATGACCAAGCCACTGCCACGGCGATCTTCTGGAATATGGGCAAGCCCAGCTTGGCGCACACCGCGTGCATCCATGCCTGTGACGATACGCTCAATACCTGCTTGCCCGGCTTTGATGGGCGTAATGCAGATCTTCCCCTGCGTTGAGGGGCTCATACCACTGAGCACTTCGACGAGCTCTGTTTGGCCGTTGCCCTCGACACCAGCGATGCCGAGAATTTCGCCTGAATGAACGTCGAGATTGACGCCATGGAGTACTTCAAGACCACGATCTGAGAGGGCGTGCAGGTTTTCAACGTGCATCACGATGGGACCGGGGTGTGCGGGCGTCTTGTTGACACGCAGCAATACCTCGCGACCTACCATTGTGCGGGCGATTTCGGCTTGATTAGTTTCACGCGTGACGAGTTCACCAACGTTTTTGCCGCGCCTCATGACGGTGATGTTATCGGTGAGTTCTAGCACCTCGCGCAATTTATGGGTGATGAAGATGATGGTTTTTCCCTGCTTGACCAGCCCACGCAACACCGAGAACAGTTCAAACGTTTCCTGTGGGGTGAGCACGCCCGTTGGCTCGTCCATAATCAGAATGTCGGCACCACGATAGAGCACTTTGAGGATTTCTACCCGCTGCTGCTGACCCACGGAGAGCTTTTCGATACGTACATCGGGATCGATGGGCAGGCCATATTGTTTGCTCAAGGCGAGGATATCTGCGCGTGCCCTCTTGACGTTATAGGTAGCTCCTAGACCACCGGGTTCGCGTCCGAGCACAATATTTTCGGCTACTGTAAGTGGTGGGATGAGCATAAAATGTTGGTGGACCATGCCGATACCGAGGCGAATGGAGTCACGTGGGCCATTGATATGCACGATGTTGCCATTGACGAGAATCTCGCCGCTATCGGGCCGAAGCAGCCCGTAAAGGATGTTCATGAGCGTGGATTTGCCTGCGCCATTCTCACCGACCAGGGCGTGAATCTCACCCTGACGTACCTTGAGGTTGACATGATCGTTTGCCACTACGCCCGGCCATGCCTTTGTGATGTTGCGCATCTCGATGGCGAAGGGTGCTGGACGCTCTACAGTAAGCGTGGTTGCGCTACGTTCTTGCATATTCTCTCTCCCTTTTATTCTGAGGCCGGATCATAGGGGATGCCATCAGCGGCTGGCGCAACGGTTCTGCCTACCAGACCTACTAGTGCCACTAATGTGAGTAGATAGGGCAGTGTGCTCAGCAGATTTGCCGAGATGCCGGTTTCCTGTAAGCGTGGGCTCAAGGCCTCGCCTAGGCCAAAGATCAGGCAGGCGATACCAACGCCCCACGGGGTATATTTGCCAAAGATGACGGCAGCCAGGGCTATAAAGCCTGTGCCAGCGGTCATGTTGGAGGTGAAGATACCCGCGATCCCTAGTGAGAGGAAGGCACCGCCCAGTCCTGCCAGTAGGCCACTACTGATAACACAAAGGTAACGGACCAAGCGTACATTGACGCCAGCTGTATCTGCCGCCTGTGGTTGTTCGCCCACGGCCCGAATGCGCAAACCGATGTTGGTGTTGAAGAGCAGAAACTGAATGCCGATCAAAATGAGAATGGCAAGATAGAAGATGATGTTTTGCTGGAAAAGGACAGGGCCAATAAATGGAATAGTGGTGAGCGGTCCCCAAGAGACGATAGGCAGGCGCAGACTCGCTTTTAATGAGGGAATGCCTTGATCGTTGGTTTGAATGAAGTTCAGATAATTGGTTAAGCCGAGGGCTGCAATGTTAATGGCGATGCCGCTGACAATCTGGTCAGCTTTGAAGTTGATGGAGACGATGGCGTGGACAAGGGCGATCAAGCCACCCGCGATCATTGCTCCAATTACGCCGAGCACGACACTGCCCGTTGCTAGGGCGACGGCGACGCCCGCATAGCAACCGGTGAGCATTAGTCCTTCGATGGCAATATTTGCGACGCCGCTGCGCTCTGAGATCACGCCGCCGAGGGCAGGGATGAGCAGCAGGGCGCCGAATTGCAAGGCAGCGGCCCACAGGTCGCTAGAAATAAGTACATGTCCTACTATTTGAAAAAACACGATTAGCTCTCCTCTCGAACATTGGTGGCCGAACTGCTGGGGGCCGCTGAGGTGCCGTTGTCATCTGGGTCATCTAATGTTAGCGGTTCAATCGTGGCGGGTCCAGCCAGGTCTGGCACGATAGGTGGTTTGCGGCTCAAGCGTGTCCAGCGCGGTAGAGAGCGTTGAATGATGGGCAAGAATTCGGCGGCGATACTAAAGAGGACTAGGGCTTGAATGATATAGACGAGATCGCCAGGGATGCCCGCGCTCAACTGCATGATGCCGCCACCTTGACGCAGGCCCCCGAAGAGCAGCGCGGCGAGCAGAATACCAATAGAGGTTGTGCGCCCTAAGAGGGAGACGCCAATGGCATCAAAGCCGGTCGAGTCGAGGCTGAAGGTGGTGCCGATAAGCTGGTTTGGAAACTGCCCCATTAGCCGGAGGGCTCCGGCTAGTCCAGCGAAGGCACCCGCTAAGGCCATGACGTAGAACAGGTTGCGTTTAATGGGAATACCTGCGTAGCGTGCAGCCTTTGGGTTTTGCCCGATGACACGAATCTCGTAGCCGAAGGTGGTTCGTGCGGCGATGAACCAATAGATGACTAGGGCTACCAGTATGAGGATAAAGCTGACATCGGCACGGTAGCTGTCGGGCGAGGGTATCTTGCCGAGAAACGTGCCGAGGGTGGCGTTATAGAAATTGGCGATGGTGGGCAAGGTAGCCTGTGGGGGGAGCGAAGAGGTTTGATTGGCCTGATTAGGGGCTTTGAGTGGACCCGCGATAAGATAATCGGTGAAATAAAAAGCGGTCCAGTTGAGCATGATGGTGGTAACGACCTCGTGTGCGCCACGCCATGCTTTGAGAATGCCAACAATGCCACCCCAGAGGGCACCTGCGAGCATGCTGCCGATAATCATGAGGGGAATGAGCAGCCAACTTGGTAATGCCTGGCCACTAAAACCTATGACGCCCGCTACCGTCGCGCCGATGGCTAGCTGACCAGCGGCTCCAATATTGAAGAGGCCAGCGCGATAGGCAATTGAAACAGAAATACCCGCCAGTATCAATGGCCCAACGCGCACGAGGGTGGCGGATGTGCTACCCAGGTCGCCAAAAGAGCCTGAGAAGAGGGCTTGAAAAGCACCAGTTACGGTGGTGAAGCGGTCGCCGAGTGAGCCGGGCGAGGTAATCATAATAACAATGCCGCCAGCAATCATTGCTAACAGCACTGCGAAAAGGGGGCGTCCTGCCGCGGCTCCCAGGCGTTGGAGCCAGAGCATAAACTTTGACGCAGGAGTGGTCCTGCGTTGCACGGTTGGCATTGCCATGTGCAATTCTCCTGTACGATAAAAAATGAACAAAATCCCGTGTCACTATCATAGCATTAGTGTTCGTTAGACACAAGTATTGGCTGAGGAACGATATTCCTATTGTCCATTGTACAGACATGCGATGCCAGAGCTGTTGCACCATCCCTGCATGATGCAATTGTGCAATTGCGGCGACCTTGACATTATGCCGATGGTATGATATATTCATGTTAGCTCCGAAGGAATGTACTACATTCTGCCAACTCAGTCCCACTGGTTTCCAATCTCATACCATGTGTCGTGACGTACATATGCTTCGGTATAACGGCTCATACCTCTTACACTCACCGACGTTATCGGTTTGGTTGCCATACGTGATGTGCAAGGTGCCTCAATTTTTGTGAAAAACAAAACAACCGTGCGAAAACAGTAGATATTACCTATATTGATACTGAACGTAGCATTCCTATATAGACGTAGTAACCCCGATACGTACATTTCCACTGAACAATTCTGGTTCAAACAGAAAGGAGAATGAGCGTGTTCTTCACTGAATGTGCTCTGCCCCATACAACGTGAATATAGCTGAGTTAGAAACTAAAACGATGACGGAGTTACGCGACATTGCTCGCGACCTCGAACTCTCCGGCTACACAACCCTCAAAAAACAAGACCTCGTGTTCCGACTTCTCCAGAATCATACCGAACAACAAGGAAACATCTTCAGCGCAGGTGTCCTGGAGATTGTGGAAGACGGTTTCGGTTTCCTCCGACAGGAACGTTTCCTGCCTGGTAACATGGATGTCTATGTATCGCAATCGCAAATTCGTCGTTTCGGGCTGCGTACAGGTGACATGGTTTCTGGACAGGTGCGTCCACCGAAGGATAACGAGAAATACTACGGGTTGTTACGTGTTGAAGCCATCAATGGCATGGACCCGGAAGTTGCCAAACGCCGTCCCCATTTCGATGTCTTAACCCCTATCTTCCCCCGCGAGATGTTCAATCTGGAAACCAGCCCCTCGAATATCTCCGGTCGTATCGTCAATCTTGTTTCCCCCATCGGTCGCGGACAGCGCGGTTTGATTGTTTCCCCGCCTAAAGCTGGCAAAACCATGCTGCTCAAGTCAATCGCCAACTCCATTACTGAAAACTACAATGACGTTCACCTGATGATTGCTCTGATTGGTGAGCGACCAGAAGAAGTGACGGACATGAAACGGTCCGTGCGTGCCGAGGTGATCAGTTCGACCTTTGATGAGCCGACTGAGGCGCATACGCGTGTGGCCGAGATGGTGCTTGAACGCGCAAAACGCTTGGTCGAGGGTGGACGTGACGTGGTGATCCTGCTGGATAGTATTACCCGTTTGAGTCGGGCCTATAACCTCGCCGTGCAGCCAAGCGGACGTACACTCTCTGGCGGTCTTGATCCTAGCGCACTCTTCCCGCCCAAACGCTTCTTTGGTGCCGCCCGTAAGATCGAGGAGGGTGGCAGCCTGACGATTATCGGGACTACCCTGGTCGATACGGGTAGCCGTATGGATGATGTGATCTACGAAGAGTTTAAAGGCACCGGCAACATGGAATTGGTGCTGAACCGCAAATTAGCCGAACGCCGTGTTTTCCCCGCTATCGACATCTCGCTTTCCAGCACGCGCCGCGAGGAACTGCTGCTCGACGACAAGACGCTCCGCGCCGTGGTCGTGATGCGCCGCATGTTCTCGACGCTGGCAGATCAGCGTGGTCTGGAGGCAATGGAAGCTCTGTTGCAACATATGTCGAAGACGAGCAACAACCTGGAGTTTCTGGCAACCCTCAATAAAAGCATTTTGTAAGCAAGAAATACGCCTCCCGCCCAGTCAGGTTGATTGGGCGGGAGGCGATTTTTTTATCTTACAGGTGGCAACAAGCCTGGCGTGACAATGGGTAGTTGGCGATAGAGGTCGGCCCCGTTGAGGCCGGTGCGCCAACTTCTGGCATGGCTCAAGTTTTGCATGAACTCGTGTTGCAGATCAATGCCGAGAGCTTGCCAGATGAGGCTGATGGCACGGCGGGCAAAGGCGATGTCGTTACGCGGCTCGATGCGGTCCAGGTCTTCAAAAAAGAAGCCACAACTGGTAAAGCTGTATTGGTGGTAGTATTGCGCTTCGAGTAGCATACGCAGGCGGCGTGTTTGCTCCTGATTGGGTTGCTGGTGAATGAGGGTGTGACGCGCCCAGAAGTTCGCTTCCGGCTCCCAGCCGTTGCGTAGGGCAAGGTACTCGTCGCGTGCTGCCCAGGGATCACTTAACAGCTGGCTTGTATGGCGCTCAAAGAGGGCATCGCCATGTTCGGCGAGTTTCGCAAAGGCGAAACGTAGGGCACCTTTCCAACTGGCATCGCCTTCAGTACATTCGCAGCCGGTATTCCAGCGTGCGACGCCGTGGCCGCAACTCCACGCGCTCGGCTCGCGCAATTGCACCTCTTTTGTGGCGGGGTGCAGTTGCATGTAGCGTTCCAGTGAACACACCTCGAAACCGTAGGTGGGGGCACCGGTACGTAGCAGATGGGCTAGGAACTTATCGCGCCATGGCCTGTGGTGGCCGTAGAGTTCACCATCGGTGGCGACGATAACAAGCTGTGACTCGCCCGCTTCGCGCTTGCCAGGCACAAGATGCTCGTTCAGGTACCAGGCGGCGAAGTTATCCGCGTTGCTCGTGGTGTGCCAGTCGAAGGAGACACCGCCAGAGAGCGGGGCGTTGTAGAAAAAGACGGTCATGCTGCGGCCACTGGGCAGGGAAACAATGTATGGCTCTGTGGGGTCGATGGGCTGGATCGTTTGCCAGGGGGCCAGCACCGTGTAGGTGACACCGCATTGGGCCATGACATCCAGCGTCTCGCTATCAATCGCGGTCTCGGCGAGCCACATGCCGCTGGCATCGTAGCCGTAACGATGGCGAAAGTCTTGCAAACCCCATAGAATCTGTGTCCGCTTATCGCGTGTCGTTGCCAGGGGCAGAATGGTATGATTGTATGCCTGGGCCAAGGCATTGCTGACACCGTAGCGTTCACGATAGAGGCGACTGTCAGAAATGATGCGTTGATAGACGGCAGGATGCGCCTGCTCAAGCCAGGCGGCTAGGGTCGGGCCGAGGTCATAGCTCATCAGCTCGAAGTTACCCGCCTCGGCATTGGGTTGATAGCACTCAGCATTGATTTTTTCGTTGAAGTTGGCAAATGGAGTGGCACCGGGCTCACGAGGAACAACCCCGTTGAAGGGCTCTTCACGTGGGGGCTGATAAAAATGCCCATGCATGCACAGATAGGCTGTGCCGTGCGAAGGGCGGGTCAACGGGTCTTGTGCTATTGTCTGATCGATCATGCAACCACCTTCACCGCTATACTAACAAAGAAACAACAGTTTTCCCTGTTAGAATGAGAGCAAACTATCCTCTACCATACTAGAACGTAGAAACACAACATTTGGGTACTACATTACTATAATTCGATGGTATTGTAACGATTCAATAGGGTACTCTGCCACACTAATATTTATACGGCTAAGGTTGCTTGTTCGAATACAAAACAGAGACAAACAAGGGGCGCATTGTTGCGCCCCTTGTCGTCGTTTACGCTGTCATACCCTGATAAGTACTTCCCATGTAAGGGTTTCCTTGGGCAGTCATGAGGAACTCTTCGTAGGCTTCGCGCAACTTGGGGTAGCGGAGCAGGAAGAAGCCCGCGTATTCCTGTGACAAAGGACGTGGCTGACGCGAGAGACGCATATTCACGTCCTTTAGTAAGCGGTTGCCCTTTTTGCCGTTGCAGAGTTTGCAGCAGGCGACGAGGTTTTCCCACGTGCTCTGGCCGCCGCGAGAGCGCGGAATAATATGATCAAGGGTCAAATCACGGCTGCGTTTGCCGCAATACTGGCATGTTTCATCATCGCGTAGGAGAATATTGGAGCGTGTTGGCTGTAATGCCACACGCGGTACCCGCACGTTTGCTAATAGCTGGACAATGACGGGGCGTTCTAGCTCAAGACGGCGAGCGACGATACTCTCTTCGATCAGTGTACGAACACGCTCATCTACGAAGGTGACCTTCTGCTTAGACAGCAATACGATGAGACGACGCTCTGGAATGACCGAGAGAGGCTGGAGTGAGGAATTAAGTACAAGAACAGGCATGAATAGCTTCCTTTCCTCTCTGTCAGAGCTGATAAACAGTGCAGACAGCGGGGCAAAGGATGAGATTGACAGGGCAAGCACTGGTGGCAGGCCCATTCTCAACTGCTACTGCCGTCTGCGGCAACTAGGCGGATAAGGGAGGTGGCATCTTGCATGTCCAAGCGAGTCGGCCAAGGCAGTCAAATGAGGCACAGCATGAGCCATCCCATCCGCGAACCGCGAGGTATGAGACATACCTATTGCGGCTGCATTTGGTTTGCACAGATGCCAACAATCGGCTGATGCGATTGTATCTATCTGATAGCCCTGCATGCCTATAACTCCTTGTTTCTTACCTGTAGACAAATGGTATTTTTCTGTGACACAGTTAGGAAATGTGTGTCATCCTGGTCGGGGTGAGAGGACTTGAACCTCCGACCTCAGCGTCCCGAACGCTGCGCGCTAGCCGACTGCGCTACACCCCGGTGAACAATCCATGCAAGTGACTCACTGAACTCATCCCTTGAGCACTACACGACTGACGCTTCTTCCCTCGCTGAAAGAAGCCTGAGTAACTATTCTACTCGAATGTAGTATAGCATACATACTTGACATTTGACAATAGTGAAAGTGTGAAAATTTGGAACATAATTACACAGTGCTGGTGGGGTCGATGTCGATGTCCCAGCCGGGGGCGTCGATGACGCGCAGGAGTTGGTGGAGATCGGGGCCACGGGCGATGATTTGCCAACGATACTTGTTTTTGATGCGCTCGATGAGGGCGGGTGCTGGCCCCACGATATCAGTGTTGGGTAGGGCAAGGCGCTCGATCCATTCGTTAAGGCGTTCACACAGCAGGAGAGCTTCGTTCTGGGAGCGGTGGCGGTTCTCGTGGCTGTAGGTAAACTTGACGAACTGGCGAAACGGTGGGTAGCCGTAGCGTTGACGGGCTTCGATCTCGGTATTGTAGAATTCGTGATAATCATGGCGCGAGGCGGCATCGACACAAAAATGTTGTGGGCTAAAGGTTTGTATGATGACACGCCCTGCCTCTGTGCCACGTCCGGCTCGGCCTGCAACCTGGGTGAGCAGCGTAAAAGCGCGTTCGGGTGCGGCATAATCGGGCAAGTTCAAGGCGATATCAGCGGAGACGACGCCGACGAGGGTGACACCGGGGAGGTCAAGCCCTTTGGCGATCATCTGTGTGCCGATGAGAATATCAGCCTCGCGGCTGGCGAAGCGGTCAAGCAGCTGTTCATGAGCATGACGGTTGCGAGCAGTGTCGCGGTCCCAGCGGAGCAGGCGTGCGTTAGGGAAGCTGCGTTGGATGGTGTCCTCGACTTTTTCGGTGCCGATGCCAAAGTAGCGGATGCCAGAGCTTTTGCAGTTAGGGCAGAATTGTAGCACCTTGCTGGTCTGTCCGCAATAGTGGCAGAGCAGGATACGCTCGGTCGAGTGATAGGTGAGCGGAATGTCACAGCGGTCGCACATGGCGACGAAGCCACAGTCGCGACACAGGACGCAACTGGCCGCGCCACGACGGTTAAGAAACAGAATTGCCTGCTGTTTGTTGGCGAGGACGTGGGTAAGCTCTTCTTGCAGACGGCGACTGATGATGCTGGTGTTGCCCGCGTGCAGCTCGTTACGGAGATCGATGACCTCAACGGGCGGCAGGGTCGCGCCGATGCGTGCAGGCAGTTCTACCAGGCGATAGTTGCCCTGCTCGGCACGGAAGAAGCTCTCGACCGCTGGCGTTGCGCTGCCGAGCACGATGGGAATACGCAGGAGTTGACCGAGCATGATGGCGGCCTCACGTGCGTGATAGGTTGGCTTCAGTTCGCTCTGCTTATAGGCCGACTCGTGCTCCTCGTCCAGAATGATGATGCCGAGATTGGCAAGAGGCGAGAAGAGGGCTGAGCGCGCACCAATGACGATATCAACCTTGCCATCGCGAATTTGGCGCCACTCGTCGTAGCGTTCACCATCGCTGAGTGAGCCGTGAATGATGGCGACGCGACCGGGGAAGCGGCCAGCGATACGCAGCACGGCCTGTGTGGTCAGGGCGATTTCTGGCACAAGCACGATGCCGCGTTTGCCTTGCGCGATCATAATGGCGAGAGCCTGGAGATAGACCTCGGTTTTGCCGCTACCCGTGACGCCATGTAGTAGGATGGGCATGTCCGGCGACTCCAGAATGCTGTTCAGGGCGCGTTGCTGGTCTGCCGTGAGTGTGAGCGCGAAACTGGGTGGAATGACGTGCTCTAGTAAAGGATCACGTCGTATCTCGACGGTTTCGATGGCAAGGATGCCCTCTTGTATCAACTGCTGAAATTGTGCGGGCGAAAGTTTTGTAGCCTCACACAACTTGTTAGGTGTCCAATATGAGTTTGGATTGGTGGTGACGGTTTTGGATGCACTATGCAAGAGCAGTTCGATCGCCGCTAATTGGCGTTGGGCAAGCAAGCCTTTTTGATCTTGCGGGGTAAGGGTCATGAGTGAGCTGGCATCGGGTAGTGCCCACGGATTGGGCATACTAGCCTTCTGGCCCTTTTTGCCTTTGATTGGGCGGCGACGCACATTATCGGGTGCCATCGGCAGTTGATCGACGGGGGCAAGGCTCTGCTCGAAGATGGCGTTGGTGTGGCTGCGCCATGTCTCTAATGCTTCGCCCTGGAGGGCAAGGCGCACGATGCGCTTTTTCAATGCCTTGACTCTGGGAGCTTCCAGACGGGCATCACGCACGACAAGCGCACTGTTGCCGATCTCTTTGAGCAACTCCTTCGTTTTTGTGGGGCCGAGCATTTTTTTGAGTTGCTCGATGTCCAATTCACCATCGCTGAGCAAGAGTCCGGTCAAGGCACGTAGTCTTAGGGATATATCAGTTGTGTCAAATGTTACAGGTGTTTCACTTGCTACACTTGTTACAGATGTTTCACTTGTTTTGCTAAAGGCTTCTCCCTGTTTGTGGCCTTCTTCTGTCAGGCGCAGCACGAATTGTGAGCGTTTGACGAGGGCGCGTGGCAGCATCATGGAGACGACCTGTGATAGTGGTGTAACATAATATTCGGCCATCCACATTGCCAGAGCCATCTGGTGTGGTAAGAGGATGGGGTCGCTATCGACGATGGAATGAATGGGTTTCACAATGATGCTTTCGTCGTCGGAGGCGACATTCACGACGCCCACCGCGTCCATTATTTCCTCATCGGGGCAGATGCTCCAGACGATGCCTTCGACGAGGCGGTTGCCATAGGGCACGGCGACCAGTTGGCCGGAATGGAGTTCTGGCTCTAATGCTGCTGGCACGCTATAGGTGAGCAGAGGGTGTTCGTTATGCCAACTGGCAGCAGAGGTAAGGATGTCCGCGAGCATGCTGCTACCGCCTCTCAAATTCATGTGCCAGCGAGGAAAGGCTAAAGTGTATCATAGTGGGGCGACCGTGGCAGCAGCTAAAGGGTGCCTTTGTCTGCTCCAATTGTTCGAGCATTTCGCGCATCTCGCTTACTGTAAGGAAGTAGTTGGCTTTGATCGCGGCTTTGCAGGCGACATTTGCCAGTGCGTGTTCTTCCCACGTTTCGGTATGGCCCAGGTTTTCGGGTGCGGTCAGTTCGAGCAATAGTTCGTGCAGTGAGCGGGCGTTCAACTGCTTGACTAGCACGCTCGGCACTGCTTTGATTGCTAGCGTGCCATCATCGCCGAACTCAAGGGAGAAGCCAATGGATGTCAATTGCTGCTGGTGGTCTTCGATGGCCTCTAGTTCGCTCGGAGCGAGTTCTAGTTGGAGCGGTGTGAGTAGATGTTGGGCGACGGGTGTGCGTGCCTGAAGTGCCGTGACCATGCGTTCCAGTAGAATGCGCTCGTGGGCGGCGTGCTGGTCGAGCAAGTACATGCCGTCCTCGCCCTCGGTGACGATGTAGCTCTGTGAAAGTTGTCCCACCACGCGCAGGCGCGGCAGGCGGCGCGAAGTCTCCGCCGGAATAACATGTCCTCCCGTGGGGACGAGATTTGGCGCGCCCAACCCACCCTCTATGCCTAGCACGCCCTGCCCCACTCCCTCTTCTGTTTGCGTTGCCTGAGTGGTTTCAGATGGTGGGTTATCGTTGGTGGGTGCGGTAGGCGCGGTGTTGTCGGTGGGCAGCGGGCGACCCAAGGGTCCCCACCCCGCCGCCACGTCCGCCCCCGCCCCTACTGTTTGCGTTGCCTGAGTGGTTTCAGATGGTGGGTTATCGTTGGTGGGTGCGGTAGGCGCGGTGTTGTCGGTGGGCAGCGGGCGACCCAAGGGTCCCCACCCCGCCGCCACGTCCGCCCCCGCCCCTACTGTTTGCGTGGGGGCATTGGATTGTGGGTGGATGTGGTGGTTTTGCCAGAGGCGGGCATTGAGGGGGGGCTTGGTGCCGCTTTCCTCTTCGGTGACGGTAAGCCAGGGGTTAGGCTGGGGGAAGATGGTTTGTTCGCTGTCATCTTCGTCATCGTCGCCGCTGGCGGGTGCCATGAATTGGGCGTGTACAGTGCTGTCCGTAGGGGCGGCAATGATGACGCCCTCGCTAGTTCCATCATTATCAGTTGTGTCTTGTGCGCGGGGCGTCCATTCGGGCATGGCAGGTTCGTCGAGTAGGGCGGCACGGATGGCACGCAGGACTACGGCATAGACGCGGCGTTCTTTGAGGAAGCGAATCTCTGTTTTGGCTGGGTGGACGTTGACATCGAGCATGGTTGGGTCGATCTGGATATTGACGACTGAAATAGGGTGCCTGCCTGTCAGTAGGAGCGAGTGATAACCGCCCTCCACAGCGGAGGTGAGGGTGCGACTGAGCACCCAGCGACGGTTGACGAAAAAGGAGATATGCTGGCGGGTGCTTTTATAGCTGGTGGGACGACTGGTATAGCCGCTCACAATGGGATATTCGGCATTGTCGGGATGTTCTGAGCGTTCAAACGGCACCATTTGTTCGGCGATCTGTAGGCCATAGATTTCGACGAGTACGCTGAAGAGTTGTCCATCGCCAGGGGTGGCGAGAATTTGTTTGCTCTCGCTAAAGACGTGAAAGCGAATCTCTGGATAGGCCAGGGCGTATTGTTCTAGTAGGTGTTGGCAGTGGCTGACCTCGGTGTTGCGGCTCTTGAGGAATTTCAGACGTGCAGGCACGGCACTGAAGAGGTTGCGAACGGTGATGATGGTGCCCTCTGGGGCGGCGGCGGGCGTTACCTCTGAGATGATGCCGTTGTTGGCACTGATTTGCATGCCCTCTGCGTTACCTCGTGCGTGGCTCACCAGCGTTACGTCGGCGACGGCGGCGATGCTGGCGAGGGCTTCGCCGCGAAAACCGAGTGAACGAATATGTTCTAGGTCGTCGATCTGTGCCACTTTGCTGGTGGCGTGACGGGCCAGGGCTAGCGGTAGCTCGTCGGCGGGTATGCCGCTGCCGTTGTCGGTGATGCGAATCAGTTGTAGTCCACCGTGTGAGAGATCGACGCGAATCTGGGTTGCGCCCGCGTCGATGCTATTCTCGATTAGTTCTTTGACCACAGAGGCTGGGCGTTCGACCACCTCACCGGCTGCGATCTTTGCCGCCACATCGGGCGCAAGTTGGCGTATTGGCATAATAGAAGCACTCCCAGAGATAAGAAGAAAGTGATAAGACGTTTTATAGCTCGCTTATTTAAGAACGGCTGTTCGGGATTGATTGTAACACATCGTGGAAGTGGGATACAAGGAAGAGCTTTGGGAAGTGGGTGTACACAGCTATGTTACAATATATTTGATCTTTGTTGGAGATAGGGTGTCAGAGAAAAGCCAGAGAACAGAGAAGAAGAGCTTATGGAAACGTTACGCTGGACAATACAAGATTTAGACCTTTTACCTGATGATGGTAGCCAGTATGAAATAATTGATGGAGAATTGTACGTGGCAAAACAACCTGACTGGCAACATCAGCTTGTTTGCGTTCGGCTAGTTGCTCTTTTAGAGATATGGTGTGAGCAAACACAAGCTGGGATGGTTAACTTTGCGCCGTGCATCATTTTTACGAATGATACCAGTGTTGTTCCAGATGTGGTTTGGATTAGCCAGGAACGGTTGAAAACGGCGTTGCACGCCGATGGGCAGCTTCATGCTTCTCCTGAATTGGCTGTAGAGGTACTTTCTCCAGGCTCAGAAAATGAACGGCGAGACTGCGAAGTGAAGCTCAAGCTCTATTCGCGCCGTAATGTCAATGAATATTGGGTGATAAATTGGCGTACGCACACACTTGAGGTGTATCAACGGGAAAACGCTGTTTTGGTACTGGTCAAAACGCTGAATGAGGATGATATATTAGAGAGCCAGTTGTTACCTGGGTTTCGCTGTAATGTGAGTCAACTTTTCAAAAATCTCTGATAAAGAGGGAAAGGCTCATCCCACGCCATCGGCGGGGGCGTGGGATGAGCCTTTCCCTCTTTATTGGATTGCATGACTCTTGTACCGAACTTGCCAATTGATGTAGAATACATGTATAAGATCAACTAATTTCAGTCAGATTGGGTCAATGGTTCGCCCCTAGAATTGATTGGAGTGGGCGAGAGTAAAGAGCGAAGAGGCCGAAGTAATATTATGTAGGGATGGTAGCGGCAATGCCAAGCTATCGTCCATTCTACGTTATCGTGGTCCGCAAGGTCACGTTATCTCGCATCCAACGAACAGTCCTACATACATTCCCCGCCTCCTGCCCCGTCTCCCGCCTCTGGAATCGAGGAAAAGATGTATAAAGGTCAATCGGGTATGTGGTCCTGGCTGCTTCATCGCGTCACAGGACTCGGTATCTTACTCTTCCTATTTATTCACATCGTGGATATTTCGCTGCTCGGCTTTGGTTTCCAGGTGTATAACGAGGGCATTTTGCTCTTTGATAGTGTCGTCGTGCGCTTGCTCTCGCTGGCATTGATTGGTGCGGTCCTGCTGCACGGTTTCAATGGTGTCCGCATTCTGTTCATTGACTTCTGGCGCAATGGCGTGCGTTATCAGCGTGCGATGTTTGCTGTCGTAGTTGTGGTGACGATCGTTGCCTTTGTGCCCCTGGCATATTATGTGATTGCCCCGACCCTTTCATGGCTTGTCCATTTACCAACGGCGAGTGCTTCGTCGCGGTAAGAAGAGAATTCATTACGCCCGTTTTTATCAAGGAGATTTGTCAATGCGTATTTCGACTGGCAGGGGAGCGCGTCCAGCTAGTGGAGGCTTCGAGACCTTTTCGTGGTACTACTTTCGTATCTCTGGTGTGCTGCTGCTGTTTCTGGTGATTATTCACCTGATCATTATGCATGCTGCAAATGATGTTTCTTGCACCACCTACGCGTTCGTGGCGGCACGCTATGCCAACCCATTGTGGCGATTATATGACTGGCTCTTGTTGACGCTAGCCCTGACACATGGTATCAATGGATTGCGTATAGTCATTGATGATTATGTGCGTGGTCGTGGGGCACGCCTGACGATGCTTTCGATTGCCGGTGTGCTGCTGCTCGTCTTCTTTATGCTGGGAACCATTACCCTAATTACGTTTCCAACGGCAGTAGCCCAAGCTGGACCGGCCCATGTCGGAACTTCACAGGTGACATGCAAGTAGGTTCCAAGTAGGTGATAGCTGAAAAGTGAGGATATAGCATGTACCATAAGTTTGATGTCGTTATTGTGGGGTCGGGTGGAGCTGGTCTGATGGCTGCGATGCAATTGCCACAGGCGAGTGTCGCGGTGCTGACAAAGGTGTATCCAACTCGTTCACATACAGGGGCGGCGCAAGGTGGTGTGGCGGCGGCACTGGGCAACCAGGAAGAGGATCACTGGAAGTGGCATATGTATGATACCGTCAAGGGTGGCGACTATCTGGTCGATCAGCCCGCGGCGGAAATACTGGCCCGCGAAGCCATTGATGCGGTCTATGAGCTTGAGCATCGCGGTCTGCCCTTTAACCGTACCGCGGATGGGCGTATTGACCAGCGCCGTTTTGGTGGGCATACGCGCAACTTTGGCGAAGGTCCTGTGCGTCGCTCATGCTATGCCGCGGACCGCACCGGCCATATGATTTTGCAGACGATGTATCAGAGTGCGATTAAGAATCAGGTGCGCTTCTATAATGAGTTCTTGGTGCTTGATCTGCTGCTCACTGAGGGCCAGGCGTGTGGCGTGGTGGCGATGGAGATTCGCACGGGCGAGATTCACACCTTTCATGCGAAGGCTGTGCTGTTTGCCACTGGCGGCTATGGTCGTGCGTGGCGCGTGACCAGCAATGCTTTTGCCTGTATGGGCGACGGTATGGCGATTGCCTATCGGCGTGGCATTCCGCTGCAAGACATGGAAATGTATCAGTTCCATCCCACGGGCATCTATAAGGTGGGCGTGTTGCTGAGCGAGGCAGCACGTGGTGAGGGTGGTCGCCTGCTCAATGGTAAGGGCGAGTATTTCATGGAACGCTATATGCCGACGCTGAAAGACCTGGCTCCGCGTGATATTGTCTCGCGCTGTATTGTGCAGGAGGTGAATGAGGGGCGTGGTGTCGATGGCAAGGATTATGTCTTCCTGGATGTCCGTCACCTGGGCGCGAAGGTGATCACTGAGAAGTTGCCCGATATCACCGACTTCGCACGTAACTATCTGGGTGTCGAGCCGATTACGGAGCCTGTACCGATTCAACCAACGGCACATTACGCGATGGGTGGCATCCCCACGGATGTGGACGCGCGTGTGGTGCTTGACCCACAATGGACGCCCATGCCCGGCTTCTACGCCGCTGGCGAGGTGGCGTGTGTCTCGGTGCATGGTGCCAATCGGCTCGGCACAAACTCGCTGGTGGACCTGATCGTGTTTGGTCGCCGCGCTGGAAAGCATATGGCCCAATTTATTAAAGAGAACGACCACGCGCCATTACCAGAGGAGCCAGAGGCGTATGCGCGAGAATTGGTCGACCATCTCTACAGTTCAACGGGTCACGAGTCGGCGGCTCGCGTTCGCAGTGAGATGCAAAATGAGATGGACGCCAATGTGTTTGTGGAGCGCACGGACAAGGGTTTGCGCCATGCGCTCGATACGCTTGATGGACTGGAAGATGCGTACAAGAATGTGCAGCTACAGGACAAGGGCAAACGCTTCAACACCGAGTTGGTTGAGGCCATTGAACTTGGTTTCTTGCTTGATTGTGCTGAGGCCACTACGCACGGTGCATTAGCCCGCACTGAGAGCCGTGGGGCGCACTTCCGCCTCGATTATGAGAAACGTGACGATGTGAATTGGCTCAAGCATACGCTTGCTTACAAAGGTACGAGGACACATGATGTTCGCTTGGACTATAAAGACGTGATTCTGATTGATGATCCGATATTCAAGCCCAAAGAACGCAAATATTAGGAGACCCTGCAATGAATGTTTCAATGCGTATTAAACGTTACAACCCGGAAGTTGATAGTAAGCCATATTGGGCTGAATATCGTGTTGAGGCCGACCCGATTGATCGTCTGCTGGATGCGCTCAATACCGTGAAGTGGACGATGGATGGGGCGTTGACCTATCGCCGCTCTTGCGCTCATGGTGTGTGTGGCTCGGATGCGATGCGTATCAATGGGCGCAACCGGCTGGCCTGTAAGGTGCTGATGCGCGACGTGGGCGAGAAGGTGACTATCGAACCCATGCTGGGCTTTCCAGTGATCAAAGACCTCGTGGTTGATATGGACTCGTTCTTCGATAAGTATAAGTCGGTCAAGCCCTATCTCATCACCTATGATACCGAGCCTGGCACTGAGCGGCTGCAGAGTGCAGAGGAGCGTGCGCGTTTCGATGAGGGTACCAAGTGTATTCTGTGTGGTGCCTGCACTGGCTCATGTCCCTCGGTGTGGGGCAATCCTGACTGGGTTGGGCCAGCTTCGATTGTGAACGCGCATCGTTTCATCTTCGATAGCCGCGACCAGGGCGGTGCGGAACGATTGGGAATTCTCGGTCAGCGTGACGGTGTGTGGCGTTGCCGCACGATCTTCAATTGTGCCGATGCCTGCCCACGCGGTATTCCCGTGACCGATCTGATCGAGCAGGTCAAACGCGCCATTGTGTATGGCGATACAAAGGAATAAGGGAATAGTGTACGTTACCGAGAGATGTCATCCCGCAATGCGGTATGACATCTCTCGGTAACGTACACTATTTTTAGGGAGAGAGAACTATGACGACAACGGCGGAAACTTGGCTGCATCGCGATTTGATCACGAATGGTATCCGTATGCATTATGTGACGCAGGGGGAAGGGCCGCTGATCGTTTTGCTGCACGGCTTTCCTGAGTTCTGGTACTCCTGGCGTTTCCAAATTCCTTTTCTGGCGGAGCGTGGCTATCAAGTGGTGGCACCGGACTTGCGAGGCTATAATGAAACGGATAAGCCACGACACGGCTATGATATGCAGACGCTGATGCGCGACGTTGTTGGCTTGATACGTGGCTTAGGCCATGAGAAGGCAGTGATCGCGGGTCACGATTGGGGTGGTGCCCTCGCCTGGGCCTTCGCTATGAGGTATCCTGATATGACCGAGAAGCTGATTGTGCTGAATGCCCCTCATCCGTGGGCCTTTGAGCGTGAGTTGCGCACTCCCAAGCAGTTGCGTAAAAGTTGGTATATTTTTTTCTTTCAACTGCCCTGGCTACCTGAATATGTTTTGGGGCGTGGCCACGCTCAATTGGTTGGTAGGATGATCTATGAAAGTGCAGTGCAAAAAGCGGCCTTTCCGCCTGATGTGCTGCTGCGCTATCAGCAGGCGATGAGCAGGCCATATGCTTTGACGGCCAGTCTCAATTACTACCGTTCTCTCTTCCGTGGTTCTCTGGTACGTGGCACACAGGGGACGATGGGTGTCAATCACCTCACCAAGATTGGTGCGCCTACCCTGCTTGTGTGGGGTGAGCAGGATGTAGCCCTCGATATTGCGCTGACGGAGGGCCTGGAGCAGTGGGTGCCAAATATTGTGGTGAAGCGAGTTGCTGACAGCGGGCATTGGGTGCAGCAGGAGCAGGCGGAGCTGGTGAATGCGTTGATGGGGGAGTTTTTGGGTGGGTGATGGGGCGGAGGTGTAAAAAGAGATGCTAGCTTTGTTATCGAACAAAGCCAAGGTCTATGTTTTGTGAGGGTAAGCGCACCTACTAAAATCCAAGCGCAACTTTTTGCTGCTTTGAGCGTTTAAGAGATGAGTATTGCAATTTGCTAAAAACATGATAAAAACGTATGGATTGTCTCTCAACGCAATGAATGAAGGAGCATATGTTATGGCACAGCAGAGGATGAAAAGTGGGGCAAACTCGTATGAGGATGAGCAGGTGTTTTCTGAGTCTCTTCCACTGTATGGGGCGGTTGGGCAGTTACCAAGTCAGTATATAAGGGTGTTATGCAGTCCGTCAATACAAACTTTTCGCGAGGAGATGGGTAATGCAAGTTGGGGGCTTGTTGTCATACAGTTGTGTTTGTTACTCGTTCTCACCGTTTTGCTTAGTTACCTGGCTCACCTCATTCCCTTTTCTGCGCTGCACACGACTAGTGCCTTCAGTATGGGTACCTTCAGGCCGTTCGCTTTTCTGCCTTCTCCTTACAATGGCATGACGTTTATCCTGGGGAGCTTTGTGATTGGTCTCGGTACGGCTTACCTGTTTAGTCGGCTCTGGCAGGGCCGAGGGAGCTTTTTGCGGCATGCACATAGTTTATTGTTATGTACTATTCCTCTGGTGACTCTCAGTGGCGTGCTGCTTTTGATTCCGGCCACAGGGCCACTCGTGCTCTTGCTTAGCGGTGTGGTTTTTATGCTGTTCGTCTACAGGATGGTGTTACATGTCTCCATCGTTATGGCAGTGCATGGTCTGAGTGCGACGAAGGCTACGTTCATCGTGCTCATTATTCCCATGAGCGTTGTCTTGATTGCTATGCTTGTGCTGCTTATTGCTATGCTTGTAACAGGAGGTGAAGTTCTCGCGGCAGGTGGTGACGTGCTTGCAGGCGTCTTTGATTTTGTAGGTTGGCATCCTAGCGGAAGGGTGCGGCGCGAGGATGAATTGTACAAGTAGTATACGTAGGAATTTACCCTGGTTTTGTTCAACAACAAAGCCAAGGTATACTGCTTGTGTATTCCTAAGCGGCATACTTTTTAGGTGGTGGTATTGGTTTTCCGTCTTGTACAGCCACTTCTAACCACATTTCGATCACTTCCAGAGCGTTTTTGATGGTTTCTTCATATGTTTTACCATGTGTTTTTAGCTTTAGTTCGGGAATACTGACAATGAAAATATTGTCCTCGTCATCCCACTGGATGATCATTGAGTAGGGTGGGGTATTCATTTTCTTCGCTCTGCCTCCTTTATGAGTTTTTTAACATCTCGTTCTTGGTATTTTTCGGCATCGTCTCCATCATGTCCAGAAAGGGTAATGTAGAGGTCTGAGTTTTGTGAATGTTCCTATGTGTGGCTTCCTTTCGCTGATCGGCGCGTGAAGCCCGCTTTTAATAAGGCGGCTTTAAGTTGTCTGATCTTTGGCGGCATTATTTCCCCATGACTTCTTGCTAAATATAATACCATACTTTTGGTTTGTAAACGCCAGTGCTTTATGAGTATTTGGTCATAAGCGAAGCTAGATAGCATGGTTTTTCTGCTAAGTAAGCTCGTTTCTTGTTTTTTAGAGTCGTAGCTTTAAGCGTTTCTCAATTATATCATAGATGGGTTTAATACTGATATTTGGTTTCGCTACTCTCGGCTTATTCACATCTACTGCCCGTTTTCTCATATTAATCTGCTTCAATCCTAGTCAAAAATCATCTTATGATAATGCCCGAATTTCCCGAACAATTACGTTCATTCCTCGTGAGGGAGTTCAACTCGCTCCACTCTGTTTGTGTAAGGAGGACATCGTGCGTAATAAGTTCGCGATCATTCTTGGCCTTCTCGTTACCTCATTCCTCGGTTTCTCTTCCCTTTCTATGGCGTCGGTTGCTTATGCGCAGCCGCGCGATCTGTTTGCCCCCCGGGATGTTGGGGGGTTGCCACCGCTGGTGGGCGTGAGCCAGTTGGTGGGCAGCGATTCAGCTAGTCGAACGCTGCATATGAGCGTTGGGCTGGCCCTTAATCACCAGAACTCACTGTCGGTATTGCTCCATGATTTGTATGACTCTTCTTCTCCGCGCTATCACCAGTTTCTTTCGGTTGAGCAATTTACTGAGCAGTTTGGTCCGACCGATGGTCAGCAGCAGGCGGTTATCTCTTATTTAACGCAGCATGGCTTTACGATCACGCAAACGTATGCCAATCGCACGCTGATCGATTTTAGCGGCTCCGAGTCGCTGGCGGAACAGGTCTTTGGCGTCACAATCAATGATTACCAGAGCCCGAGTGGCTATCGCTTCTTCGCGAACGCCAATATTCCGACATTACCCAGTTACATCGCTGGGTATGTGCTCTCGCTGAGCGGGCTGGATGATGCCAATCGGTATACCCATCCGCCAGTATTGTCAAAGAATGCTCCTGCCCTCGCACCCAATGCGACGTGTCCGACGGCGGGCGGTGGGACAGGAGGCACGAGCGGCACTGGCTATATTCCTAGCCAGTTCTCTAAGGCGTACAATTATGATGCGCTCCACACTGCCGGGCTGTTTGGCCAGGGGCAGACTGTGGGCGTGTTCGAGCTTGATGGCTATGCCCTGAGCGATGTACAGGCATATACACAGTGCTTTGGCGGTGGCGGCGTGCCGATTAGCAACGTCATTCTGGACGGCTTTAACGGGCAAGCGGGTGCGGGTGCCGTTGAGGTTGAGCTGGATATGGAGGTCATACTAAGCATGGCTCCCAAACTGGCGAAGTTGCTTGTGTACGAGGCACCCAATACAACGCAGGGCTACAATGACGAGTTTGCCCGTATCGTGAATGATCGCACACCAGTGATTAGTGTTAGTTGGGGCGATTGTGAAACCACTACTGGTCAACAGGAGGCAACCCAGGAAAATAGCTATTTCCAAGAGGCCGCGGCGCAAGGGCAAAGTATTCTGGTCGCCTCTGGCGATAGTGGTAGCGAGACCTGCTGGCAGCAGAGCTATAATCCCGCACTCGTCGCTGATGATCCCGCGACGCAGCCTTATGTGACCGCTGTTGGTGGCACTACGCTCACGCTGGGTAGCGCGAATAGTTATGGCTCTGAGCATGTGTGGAACGGGGGCTTCTTTGGTGGCGCGAGTGGCGGTGGTATCAGCCAGTTCTGGAAACAACCCTCTTGGCAGACTGGCCCTGGCACTTCAAACTCGTACTCAAATGGTTATCGGGAGACACCCGATGTCTCGCTCGATGCCGACCCTGCTACGGGCTACCCGATTTACTGCACGGCAGGGTCAAACTGTAGTGGTACGGGCGGCATCGGTAGTACTGGTTGGTTGACGATTGGTGGCACGTCTGCGGCGGCTCCCATGTGGGCAGCGATGATTGTGCTGGCGAATCAGCAAGCGGCACAGCAGGGGAAGGGGCATCTGGGCTTCCTCAATCCTCTGCTGTACAAGGTTGGTAGTGGCGCGAATTATCAGCGTGATTTCCATGATATTACGCCACCCAGTGATACGAGTACGCCAGCGAACAATGACGAACTTGGTTTCAATGGCGGCGCGTATCCGGTCACGAATGGCTATGATATGGCGACTGGTTGGGGCACGTTCAATGCCGCTAACCTTGCCGCTGATTTGGTGTCATTGACGAAGTAGGATATGCATAATAACAAAAGAGGAGCAATCAGGGTCATCGCCCTGATTGCTCCTCTTTTGTTGTATGATGATTTACAAAACGATAAACCATAAAGGAGCATACTAAGTTATGTCACTACTTGATTTGAATTCTGATCAGCTGTTGTCAACTACGCGTGCTGTGCGTAAGCGGCTGGATTTTAGTCGTCCAGTCGAGCCAGAGGTGTTGCGTGAATGCCTGGAGATGGCGATGCAAGCACCGACGGGCAGCAATCGGCAACATTGGCATTTTGTGATTGTTACCGACGCGGAGAAGCGCAAGGGCATTAGCGAACTCTATCGCAAGAGTTTTACCGCCTATCGCGGTTCTGGCTCGGCGCAGTTTCGCTCGGCTGATCCTGAGCAACGCGCGCAGACGCAGCAACGCATCGTCAGTTCCTCTGACTACCTGTCGGATCATATGCACGAGGTGCCGGTGCTGGTCATTCCGTGTATTCTTGGTCGGCTCGACCAAATGAAGACGACGGTGGAGCAAGCAGGTTCGTGGGGATCTATTTTGCCTGCTGTGTGGAGTTTTATGCTGGCGGCGCGTGCGCGTGGTCTGGGTACCGTCTGGACGACACTGCATCTTGTCTATGAGAAGGAAGCGGCGGAAATTCTCGGTATTCCGTATGAAAAGATAACACAGGCCGCTCTGATCCCGGTTGCGTATACGCTTGGCACAGATTTTAAGCCTGGCCCACGTGAGCCGCTTGATACGATAGTACATTGGGATCAGTGGTAGGGCAGTAATCTAATGTGAGACGCAGGCAGGGCAAACCCGTGGGTTTGCCCTGCCTGCGTCTCACATTAGATTACACTTAAAATTTGCTATGTCTGATAAACTTTTCGTTTCAGCATGCGTATATTGTGTAATGACGCGATTTTTGTGACGGCTTATTAAAGGAGCTATTTATGCGCCTCTTGTATCAGAGGAACATGGTTATATCATCATTGCTGGTTCTTGCTATGGTGTTGCTCGCGGCCTGTAGCGCGAGTACGACACAGGTAGCGAAACCAACAGCAACACCTGTTCAAGCCACACCCACGCCGGGGCAAGGGCAGCAGTTGCTTACAACTACTGGCAATAAGCTGACGGCGGCTCAGACACTGCATGGTATCTTCAATCTCACGATTACGGGACAGACGTTGAGCGGTACGATTAATAGCGAGACCTGGAACGCGAAACCTGACAAGAATCGTACTCTTACCTTACAATCAACGGTGCCGCAGTTTTCTGAAACGGGCGCGGTCACTGTGACGGATGGCAAACAGGTATGGCAGTATGACCCGCAGAAGAAGGTGGTGTATAACGGACCGGTGGCCAATAACGCGGGTGGTACAGCGAATGGCGGCACTGGTCGTAGTGGCGGTGGTGGACAAAGTCAGTTTTTTTTGACGCTGATCCAGACCGTCTTTACGCGCAGCGATGCTACACTCACGTCCTCTTCTGATACTGTCAATGGGCACAATGTATACACGATTCATGTGGTGCCACAGCAGCAGGCGACAGGCACAGGAGCAGGGAACTTTAACTACACTGGCGATGTCTTTATTGATAAAAGCACACAACTGCCTGTGCGCGTGAAGCTCAACATTCAGGGGCTGGGTGATGTGCAGTTAGACTTGCCTACATTAGAGTTGAATCCAACTATTCCCGCTACTACCTTTACCTTCATCGTGCCAGCAGGGGTAAAAGTGTTGCCATTATCGGCGGCTACTACGACGCCGAACTCAGGTTCGTTGACTCTAGCACAGGCACAACAATCGGCTGGCTATCACCTGCTAAGTATTGCGAGCAATCAGACAGGATATACGCTGCTTGGTGTCAATGCGCTAGGTGCTCCTGGCAATCAGACCTATACGCTCAATTATATGCAAGGTGGCCTCAGTTTCACCGTAGCCCAAGGGAAATCGCTGGCAAACCTGCCTGGCTCTGGCCAGCAGGTTAGTGTGCGTGGCAGCAGTGGGAATCTGGCAAGTAGTGGTGGCACGACAACGCTCACTTGGACAGAAAAAGGGGTTGGGATCATTATCACAGGCGCGTTGAGCAGTGAGCAGATACAGGCTATCGCGAAGTTATTGCAATAAATATCAACCTGCATAGAACATGCATACAGGAACGGCGTTTTGAACGCCGTTCCTGTATGCATGTTCTATGCAGGTTGGTTTATAGTTTCTTTGACAACCTCGGCGAGTGCTTTGATGAACAGGGGCGAGGTGTTGAGTGATTCGATGCGGGCAAATTGAATGCCGTGCTCTTCGGCCTGCTCACGCGCACCAACCTCAATATCGTAGAGGATTTCCAGGTGATCGGCGAGGAATTGCACGGGGGCAATCAAGACGTGGCTTTGTCCGGCCTTTTGGAGTTCGGGCATGATGTCGGCAAAGTCGGGTTTGAGCCACTCTTCAGGCGTATGACCCGCGCTCTGATAGCAGAACATCCAACGGTCATCTGGCAGGTTGACCAGTTTGGCGATGGCAGCCGCCGTTTCTTTGAGATGATTGATGTAGTTCGGCTCCTTTTCAATGACGCGCTTGGGCATGCTGTGGGCGGTCAACAAGACCGGCACTTGATCACGCAGGTTGGGCGGAAACTTGTCGAGTGCCTGCTGTACGCGTTCAGCGAGTGCTTGCAGGAAGTAGGGCTGTAGGTGCCAGTCACGCGAGATGCTCAATGTGAGATCGTCGCGCCCCAGGTCCTCTACCGCGTCTTGCAGCGTGGTGATATAGCCCTTCATGATGATGGGCGAATACTGGGGGGACATGATGATACCTACCAGTTGCTGTGCGTCTGCCGCGGCCTCTGCTGCCATGTCGGTGATGAAGGGCGGCGCGAAACGCATGCCCGCCACCACGTGATAGGTGGTGCCATCGCTGCTCTGGCTATTCAGTTCTTCTTGTAGGGCAGCGGCCTGTTCGCGCGTAATGCGTAGGAGTGGGGAGCCGCCGATCAGGTCATAGCGGCGATGAAACTCGGTGATGACCTCTGGGCTGGCGGCACGTCCACCATAGACATGCTTGAGATAGACAGGAATATCGGCGAGGGTGGCCGGTGAGCCATAGGTCATCAGCATGACCCCTACATGGTGTGTCGTTGTCATTGTGCGTGATCCTTTGCTATGAGCGTGCGCTGGTTTCATGGACGGCGGCGACGAGTTGCTGCAACAGGTCGGGATTGCTGGCGGGAAGCACACCATGACCCAGGTTGAAGATGTGGCCGGGGCGGTTAGCGGCGCGGCGCAGCACATCTTGCATGCCTCTTTCGATGGTGGGCCAGTCGGTGAGCATGAGCGTGGGGTCGAGGTTGCCTTGTACACCATGCTCAAAGCCGACCTGCTGCCATGCCTCGTCAAGATTGACGCGCCAGTCTAGGCCGATGATATCGCCACCTGCCTGTGTCATCAATTCGAGCAGGCTGGCATTGCCGGTGCCGAAGTGGATGGAAGGGGTGCCAGTTTGCTTCACTGCGTCGAAGATGCGGCTCACATAGGGCTGTACATACTGTGCATAGCTGGCTGGGCTAAGGGCACCGATCCAGCTATCGAAGAGTTGCACCACATCGGCACCTGCGTTGATCTGTGCCACGAGGAAGCGTGACACCACTACAGTGAGCTTCTCCATCAAGGCATGCCAGACTGGGCTTTGCCCATACATGAGTGATTTTGCTAGGGCATAATCGCGTGAGGGGCGACCCTCGATCATGTAGCACGCGAGGGTGAAGGGCGAGCCAGAGAAGCCGATCACCGCCTGTTTTCCCTCAAGCTCATGATCCAAAATACGCAGTGTCTCCAGAATATAGCCCATTGATTCTTCAGGATCAATGATACGTAGAGCCTCAACGTCTTTCATGGTGCGGATAGGGTTATGAATGATGGGGCCGACATCGGGCGCAAGTTCAAGCGAAATACCCATATCCTGTAGTGGTACGACGATGTCCGAGACCAGAACCGCGCCATCCACGCCTAAACGTTTGACGGGCATCATCGTGACCTCAGCACACAGTTCAGGGATTTTGGTGATTGATAAGAGATCGTATTGTTTGCGTATCTCGCGAAACTCGCGCAGACTACGACCCGCCTGGCGCATAAACCAGACGGGAGTGGCATCGGGTTGCTGATGATGGCAGGCGGCCATAAAACGGGCGTAGCCAGTGTGTAAGGTAGTCTCTTTTGACGCTGTTTGCATATCTATTCCTTTTATTGGTTTGTTAGTGTATCGGTGTTATCCTCACATATCATAGCGTGCTTCGCCCATTCTGGCAACAGAAAATCTACAAAAATCTGTATCTTTTGGCCGTAAAGTATAGAAATTTTGTAACTCTTACAGGTTTCTGATCTTTGAAGAATTTGCATAGTGAGATTTTGCGAGTCTTGCAGGTTTCTAGGCTTTGAAAAGTTTGAAGTTGGTGAAACTGCCCAACCCTGTGCTTTGCTGGGGTGAGGTGCCTGTTACCATAGCAACCTGACCACTCGCATAGGTGCCATCGTGGGACTCAGCGACGAAGCTGCCATTGATGAAGAGCTTGAAATCGCCGTTATTGGCAATGACGGTCAGGGTGTTTTTTGCGCTGACAGGGTGAATCGTGTTGCTGCTGGTTGGCGCGATCAGTGGAATATAATCGGAGCCTGCTCCATTATCGTGACGGCGGAAGAAAAATTTGCCGTCGCTGGTGATCTCGAAATCATAAAACTGTTCGCCATTTGAGCGTAGGAGCATGCCGATGCTGCTTCCCGCCAGTAGAATAGTATCTACTTGAGCGGTGACATTGGTTGCTGTCTGCGCAAGCAAGGCACAAGGTTGTAAGTAGTTGGCTTTGACGACATTCACTTGATAGGCATTGCCATTAAAGACGCAATGGGTCGCATCTTGTGTCCAGCGTCCATTCATGTTGCTGAGCAGAGGGTCTGCTATGATGGGAGTGCCGCTGGTAGCTGCACTGACATCATTCGTTGCTGTGTTATTGGCCGTCCTTGTGCTCATAGAGATAGCTTGGCTGGTTGCGGTGAGAGATGCGGGCTGGTTGCCCTGTTGATGGGCAGTGGCAAAGGCATAATAGATGTAGGTCATGGGTAGCACGATAATGAGCAGTATGCCGAGGGCGACGATGCTGATGGCGACTCTTGTGTTGGTCTTTGAAATATGTTTTGCCCGCGCCGAACGCTTACGCGCTGCCACAACGGGGATTTGCGATGTTGCTGGAAAGGTGATGATATCCCCATTGGTTTGCTGCCCTGGCTGATAGGCTGGCTCTTCATTCATAGGGCTCGCGGCTTCGCGCATAGGTAGTGATGGCAAGGCAGGTGTGTTGGCCGCAGGAACACGCCTGGGGCGGAAAAAGAGCGATGAGGGAGCCTGCACCGGATCAGCTGGGAGCACAAGACGGCCAGCACTACCACTGCTACCCCTATTCCCTCCGGCACTTCTGGTATTTCCATGTTGGGATGATGGGCGCGCTCGTTTTGATGGGCGCATATAGGGCATGGATGAGTTCTTTTTCAGACGGCGGTATGCTTGTTCTTTCTCTTGTTGACTCGCTTGACGATAGACAGGTGTGACCTCTTCCAGATAGTGTTGTGGGTTGTAGAGCGCATGTTGGTAGGCCTCTGCTAGTGCTGCGGCACTCTGGAAGCGGCGCTGCGGCTCCTTTTCCAATGCCTTGAGCACGACATGATCGATCGCCCGTGAGAGTGCGGGGTTATGGGTCGAGGGTGGTTGCGCTTGCTCATGAACCTGCTTCCAATAGGTGGCGATGGGCGTCTCGCCAACAAAGGGTAGTCGGCCTGTCACCATCTGATAGAGTAGCACACCAAGCGCATACACGTCGCTGCTGGTGGTGGCGGGTCCCTGTGTGAGGTCGGGTGCCATATATTCAGGCGTGCCGAGCAATGCGCCAGTCTGGGTAATATTGTTACCGCCATCAACTGATTTGGCAAGGCCGAAGTCGGCAAGATAGATGTGATGGTCGTCCCGCATCAAAATATTGGATGGCTTGATATCGCGATGCACGATACCGCTGTCGTGAGCATATTGTAAAGCACTTGCCACCTGTGAAAGCAGTTCACTCGCGTATTCTAGGTTCAAGGGGCCATCAAGCATGCGTTCGCGTAGTGTCTCTTCGGCGATATAGGGCATGACCAGATAGTGCCAGGGGTCCTGGTCACCATAGTCAAAGGCTGGGAGAATGTGGTCATGATTGAGCCGTCCAATGGCCTCAGCTTCGCGGCGAAAACGTTCAAGGTAGTCTGAGTGTACACTACTGACTACCTTGACGGCGACGTTACGATTCATCAGCTCATCATAGGCGAGATAGACTTCCGACATCCCTCCTTGCCCTAAGCGTTCAAGTACGTAGTAGCGGCCTAATATTGTTCCTTCTAATCCGGTCATGTTTTTCATGATTCTTTCACGTCAAATATTGAGAATACAGAATGTGTGCTCTTTCTAACACGCCGTGAGAGAGTGGATAGATACAGGAAAGAGGTTAATATTGGATTAGGAGGTGGCTGAGAAAAATTACCTCTTGGGTTCTACTTTAATGTTTATGTTTTCCTCCATGATGCCCGTGCCCATGGCCGTTACCGTTGTTGTTGTTATTGTTACCCTTATCATTGTCGTTGTTGTTACCATTGTTATTGTCGTCGTCATCATTTTTGGGCAGCGTCTGATTATAGGTATTCGGGATGCCTGTCTTGACGGGTTGACCAATGTAGCTTTTAGTCCCTGCCTGATTGCTTGGTGTAGGCACGGCTTGTGTTGGCGTGGGAGTTGGTGGTGGTTGCGTTGGTGGTGTATGTTGCTTGCCGGGAACAATCGGCTGAATAGGATAGTTGTTCCACAGTGGGAACGCGGTAAAGATGGGGGAAAGCTGGCTATGATGGTGCGAAGAGTAAAATGAGAAGCCAAGCCACGCGGGTAGCACAAATAAGCAGAGAAGTGCAGCTACGGCTAGTGCGATGGGTCGCTTTTTAGCCGCTATTTTTTGTAACATTGGTGGCGTTGTCGCTTTGCGAGAGGTGGGTAATGCGGTCACAACGGCGGAGGGCGTGAATCCGCTGGGACGAACGTTGACCGTTGTCTGAGAGCTAATCGCATTGCGATACGCCTGTGCGAACTCACGAGCGGAAGCGAAACGCTGCTGTGGATTTTTTTCCAGGGCATGCAATAATACCTGCTCTATCGCTGGTTCGATGGCGGGATTAATCGTTGATGGTGGCGGTGGTAGTTCCTGGAGATGTTTCCAATAAATACCCATTGGCGTGGTGCTCTTGAAAGGTACGCGCCCGGTGAGCATCTGGTAGAGGACGATCCCCAGCGCATAGAGGTCACTGCTTTTCGATGCAGGTTGATCTATGAGCTCTGGTGCCATGTATTCGGGCGTGCCAATCAATGCTCCCGGTTGGGTGATACTGCTGTCAGTTTCTAGATGTTTCACCAGTCCAAAATCGGAGAGATAGACGTGCAAGCCGTCACGCAGTAAAACATTCGACGGCTTGATATCACGATGAACAATGCCATGATCATGGGCATGTTGGAGCGCACTCGCCAATTGATCTAAGATGGATGCGGCTTCTGTTGGTGATAGAGGGCCATGTGCTATCCGCTCACGTAGGGTGCCCTGTTCAATGTATGGCATGACCATATAGCACCAGGGGTCGTATTCGCCGTAGTCGAAGGAGGGTAAAATATGATCGTGCTCCAAGGTGGAGACTGCATACATTTCACGGCGAAAACGTTCACAAAATTCTGTATTATCTTGTTGTACTAGCTTGACTGCAACTTTCTGATTGGTGCGTGTATCTATTGCTAGATAGATCTCTGACATGCCCCCGCGTGCCAGGCGTCGTTGCAGTTGATAGTGTTGGGCGAGGGTGATTCCTTCAAGTACCGACATCATATCACCATTAATTTCTAAAAAAAATTTTCATTCCATTGAGTACACGCGTGTCTATGTAAAATAGTGTCAGAATAAACTCGGCGTTCTATAAATATATTTGCCTACTTGTATGTACGAAATAGACAGGGGAGTATAACTAGATAGGTGTAAGTTGGCACTATCGATCACGGAACCTCCGTAGGGACGCGCTGAAGCTGGTCCCTACGGATTTGGCAACAACTCTGTTGCTATTGGGGTAGGGCTTGTGCCAAGAAGCGTCGCCAGTTGCCACCCATGATGCCTACGACATCCTCCTCTCTATAGCCTTTGTGTTTGAGGGCATCGGCTAGTTTGGCGATGTCGGCTATCGTGTCCAGTTCGACTGGCGTCTCCTCGCGCCCAAAGCCGCCGTCTACGTCGGTACCGATGCCGACATGACGGGTGGTTCCGGTGAGTTGGCAGATATGGTCGATGTGGCGCACTACGTCTGCCAGCGAAATCTGAAAGCGGTTGTCGCGGCTCCATGTGCCATCGAGGAAGGCGTTGACGGGCATAACGCCAATGACACTGTCACGTTCGGCGAGGGCGCGAATCATGTCGTCGCTGAGATGGCGGTCAGTGGGGGTGAAGATGCGGCAGTTGCTATGGCTGGCGATGACTGGCCCGTGGAAGGACTGTAAGGCTTGCCAGAAGCTTTCCTCGGCGAGGTGTGAGGTATCGAGGATCAGACCCACGCGTTCCATCTCTGTGAGCAATTCTTTTCCGGCGGGCGTCAGTGGGCCGGGTGCGCGAGTGCCACCACTGTAGCGTGTACCGCTCCAGGCTAGCCCGACGATGCGCAAGCCATCAGCAAACCACTGCGCGGCCTCAGCTGGCGTGCGAATGGCATCGGCCCCTTCTAGTAGCGGTACGATACCAAGCGGTCGTTGTGGGTCGTCGGCGGACGATTGTTCCCACGCGGTAAGCACACGTTGTAGATCGCGCTGGTTCTGGATGAGTGAAACGCCCGGCTCCTCGGCCAGTGTGCGATAATAGGCGAGCTGGCCCTGTCCGGCGCGATGAGCTTCTTCGGCGGTGCGATAAGATTGTGAATGGCAATCATCTATTGGGGTTGTGTTGCCGAGAGGAAAGAGGAAGATGACGCCGAAAATGAGGCCCACGCCGCCGCGTCGAAGCTCTGGTAGACCCGCCATTGCGATGCCATTAGGGTTAGGGTTGTTGGCTTCTTGCTCGCGTATGGCATAGGCGGAGAGGCGAATATCACGTCTCCACTCCAAGGCGTTGTAGGCAATATCTTCGTGACCGTCAATGATAAGCATGTAAGACTCCTGGTTTTCTTTGTATGATACAATTTTTGCATGGATGGATATAGTGTAGCAAAGGATGCAAGAAATAGGCAAAATATGGGTGTAATTAAGGAGGGTATGTGTATGCCAGATCA
>JBBPYR010000276.1:0-5935 GCA_038199755.1 Ktedonobacterales bacterium
AATAGTAAGGATATCCCTCGTGGGCATCCTGTACCAATGGTTATCTTCGTGCCGCATTGCACCCTGAAAGGTAGCAAATTGAGTTATAGAGAGGGAACACTACGCAACACACTACCTATGTTGAACGATATCACATAATGTAGGGCTTTGCACAAAGATGACCCAGCCACTCCTATTCGCTCTTTTCTCTTTGCATAGATTTTGCGTCTATTATGGTATGTTGTCACTCTTTTGACACAAATTGAAACATGCAAGAAATTACAATAGAGAGTAGAAGAAACGTAACGCTCTCATTTGCACACCTTGATCCCTTCTGTGAGGACACCACATGGATAATTTGGTAAAGCTGCATGCACACAACTCAATAACAAACGGCAACCTCCACAACCACAAAAACGATGGTCGTTGCGGTAACTATATCCTGCTGCGAGTGCTCGGCAAGGGCGGCTTCGCAACCACATATCTCGGTTGGCATATCTATCTTGGAACGCTGGCGGCAATAAAAGTGCTTCATCCTCATCTGCATGAAGAAGAGAGGCAGCACTTTCTGCGTGAAGCTCGCACAATCGCCAATATCAGGCATCCACACGTAGTGCCCGTCCTCGATTTCGATATGGGGCCAGCACCCTATCTCATCATGGCATATGCACCATTTGGCACACTGCGCGAGCGACACCCTTATGGCACCCAACTATCACCAGAAACCGTGCTCGTCTACGTAAAGCAAATCGCGAGGGCCTTGCAGCATCTTCATACTGCTCACATTATTCATGGGGATATAAAGCCGGAGAACCTGTTAATCGGGCCGGATAAACGCATCCTCCTCAGTGACTTTGGGGTTGCTACCTATGTGGAGAATGATGACGCACCAAGCCCCAATCGAGGAGGGACATTCGCGTATATGGCCCCCGAATGCTTTTCTGGTCAAGCGTTCTTTGCCAGCGATCAGTACGCCCTCGGCGTGCTCGTCTACGAATGGCTCTGTGGGGAGCGTCCCTTCATGGGCACAAAAGCGGAGATCGAGCAACAACATATCCAAGAGCAGCCTGTTTCGCTTCGTGAGCTTGCACCAACCGTTCCACCCACGGTAGAAGCTGTGGTTATGCGAGCATTAGCCAAACAACGAGCGCAACGTTTTCCTAGCGTCGAGGCCTTCGCACGCGCACTGGAAGATGCAATCGCCAGTACAGGACTCTACGCGGCCAAACCAACCATCATACCACAACGTTCAGCGCGAAGAGATACACAGGCATCCACACGAGTTGGCATGCAAGGACGTGGTACGCAAAATGGCGCGCAACAAAGAAGAGGGCACCCTATAGCAATCGCACCTGCACCAACAAAAAGGAGAACAGCGATGATATCCTGGCAAGCACTAGCCAAACTTTTCGGCATAGATATGCTCATCGGGAGCGCGGTTTTTGTAGTACTGGCCCTGCTGGGTTTTCCCACGCACTCGCCCTGGTTCTACGCCTTCCTTTGCTTGGGCGGCTTCCCGCTCATGGCTGCGGTTTGGACGAAGAACAAACTCATGTTTTTCTGCGCGAGTGGTATGCTTCTAGTCGCGTCCGTCGTGGGCGTTGCCTTTCAGTCGCAGATAGTGTTCGCGTCCGTCTACCTGTTCTTGTTCCTACTCTGCCTATTCGTCGCCCTGGCAGTTGCTAACAGGCAACCAAAACCGCACTAAGCCTGCGTCTCTTTCGAGCCGTCTGTAACTTTCTGTCCCCAGGCGGTAAGGTAGTACCAGACGGCCCGAAAATCGCTTTGACGCATCTCGATCAGCATGCGCTTATAGGTATCCTCAACCTCTTGCCGCGATGCAACTTTTGTTACTTCATAGAGGAAGGGTTGCAACAACTGATACGCCACAGTGAAGTCTTCACAGACCATCAAGTGAGCATCAGTGTCCGCGGAAAAATCAATCACAAAGGAACGTTGCTGTATATCCGTGTAGCCCGCATCGCGCAAAAATTGTCCCAGCATTGGTGTAATACCAAGTTGGCGACTCTGGGGCGAAAAGCTCATAGCGACACGACTAAAGCTCTGGCAGGCCAACGCCGTTAGATGCTCAAAGGCGGGACTCGTGGTAATCGGCAATTCACATTCCGTCAGGCGCATATATCCTTTTTCAGCGGTCACGCGAAAACACTCCTGCAACAATGGTGCCCAGGCGGTCTTCGCCATAAAGCCTGCCAGCAAGCGCGCATTCACAAAATCGAAGGAGGCATCGTCAAACAATAACGGCTTCAACGTATTCATCAACAAAAAGCGCACATTGTCGAAGCCTCCGGCCCGTGCATTTGCCTGAGCATAACGGATGGTTGCCGAACTGCTATCAATACCCACTATTTCGCGATACTGATCGCCTCGGGCCGCCTCCAGAGCCCAGCCCCCTGGCCCACAGGCAATATCTAAAACGCGCCGCAACTTTGCGGCATCGCTCCCCTCTGGAAAGGTATCCATCAATTGATTGAGCATCATATCTTGTCGCAATAAACGAGCCGTCTCCTCACCACTCTCGCCATCTAGCACATAGGTATTTTTCTCTCCCACAGACGACGACCCGCCAACCTCTATTTCATCAGACATCTGCATTTACCTTCTTTTCTTTTGCTACAGCTTTATGCTTGCATTGTAGCAAAAGAATCACAACAAGGTCAACCACGCGGATGGAAGGGCTGCTTAAGTATGAGACAAACAGGGCCGATAGGAGATAGTAAGGACGCTCACTTTCAGTAAGCACCTTGAGACCCAGCGGAATTTGAGAAAGGCGATCAGAAGATGGTTGACGCTGCAACAGACAAGAGAAATGAGGCAATCCCCACTCCCACTCCTCATCCACGGACAATTGGCTGGATAGGCACTACCGCACTCGCCATGGGAGGCAGTAATCAGAGCCTCTTTATCATTGGTATCCTTCTTCTGAGTCAAGGAAATGCAGCAGTTCCACTATTGATCGTAGGGCTGGTTTTGAGCTGGGCAGCAGCCTTTGGTTGGACCGAGCTGGCCGTCATGTTTCCCAATCGCGTTGGAGGCATTGCCGCTACCTGTGCGGAGGCATTTCGCCCATACAGTCCGGTGCTAGCAAACCTGACTGGCGTCTGTTACTGGTGGGGCTGGGTACCGACCTGTGGCCTAACGGCCATCTTATCTGCAACGGCTATTTCTAACTGGTATTTGCCCACCGTGCCCATTCCCTTGCTAGCGATCATACTGGTGGTGCTCTTCACCTGTGTGAATCTCTGTGGAGTGCGCTGGGTCACACGCCTGGCAATCCCCTGCGCAACCGCATCAGCACTGCTTGCCTTTCTCTCAGGACTGATCCCGATTGTCACAGGTCATGTGGACTGGCATCAGGCCCTGAACTTTCATCTCAGTACGCCTTTTCCTGGTTTCTTCGGTGGCCTCACCAGTGCGATGGCTGGTCTCTATCTGGTTGGCTTCGCGGCACCTGCTTTTGAGGCCGCAGCTTGTCATGTGGGTGAGACCGTAAATCCCGCCCGTAATGTGCCACGGGCAATGTTCGCCAGCGGCTTGATCGCGACAGCATTTTTTGTCTTCTTGCCCCTTGTCTGGCTAGGCACACTCGGCACACCTCCACTCGAGGGAGACCTTTCACAGACATTAGGCCCAACCTTTGCTCCCCTATTTGGCAACCTGGCTCGCTCAGCCGCCATCTGGTTTATGATGTTCAACATGTTCCATGGCACCCTCCAGCCATTAGCGGGTGCCTCCCGCACGCTTTCACAACTCGCTGAAGATGGTCTGCTGCCACGTCTGCTGGCACTGCGCTCACGCAATGATGTACCTTGGGTAGCGACAGTATTCACCGCAGGAATGGCGATTGTGTTCCTGCTCATCGGCGATCCCACCTGGCTGCTGGCAGCCGCTAATCTGACCTATCTCATTAGTATCTGTTTGCCCAGTGTAGCCGTCTGGCTGCTCCGTAAGAATGCACCCGACATGGCTCGCCCCTACCGTGCGCCGCGTGGTACTATTGTGCTCGGTTTATGTGCCGCCAGCATATGGGGAATAGCCACGTTACTTGGCTTTGAACAATTCGGCTTACCAACAGTGATTGCAGGTCTCGCGCTGGCTTACTCAGGCTCATTCCTTTATGCCATTCGCCTCATCGCAGACCGACTTCGCGCTGGGCTGCCCATCTCTTTTCGTTCGCTGCATGTAAAGCTGACAGGTACAATGCTTCTCGTCCTGCTTCTAGACGGCACAGGCTATCTGATCGCAGTAAGTACGATGAGCCAGCAGCAAACGGAACTTATTGCGGCCCTAGAGGATATCTTCGTTGCTGTGGCTATTCTGACAATCAGCGTTGGTCTCGTGCTACCCGGCATGGTCGCCCACGCAACTGGTGAGCTTGCCAGGGCTGCTGATAGACTCGCGACTGGCATGCTGTACGACCTTTCACGAGCTATGCAGGCACTTGAAGCGGGACGACTGGACGAGGCGCACGCACGGGTAGAGATATCACCTGTGATTGTGCAAACACGTGATGAGATTAGCACTATGGCAGCTAGCTTTAATACCATGCAGGAGCAGGCAGCACGGGCCGCCATAGCACTCAATGGTGCGCGTGAGGGGCTACGCCAGGCCCGTAATGCACTAGCTGCCAGCAATGCCGAGTTAGCGATGCTGGCAACCACTGACGCGCTCACAGGCCTACCCAATCGCGTGCTACTGCTCGAACGCATCAAAGAAGCTCTACCGCGAGCAGAGCGCGAGGGTTGTGGTATGGCTCTGCTCATGCTGGACCTCGACCGTTTCAAGGAGGTCAACGATACCCTCGGCCACCAACTCGGTGACCAGCTCCTGCAACAGGTCGGGGTGCGCCTGCGGCAAGCGGTTGAAGCCACGGAGACTGTGGCCCGTCTCGGCGGTGACGAGTTCGCTGTGTTCTTCGCAACCTCCGATCAGGATAAAGCACAACAGGTAGCTTTGCGGCTCAGTGCTGCCCTTGAGGAGCCGTTTCTGGTCGAGGGATACCCTCTGCTGGTGGAGGTCAGCATCGGTGCCGCACTCTACCCTGCGCACGGTAGCGATCCCTTGACCCTGCTGCGTCGCGCAGATGTGGCCATGTACGCCGCGAAACAGCGGCATGAGGAATATGCGCTCTACGATGCTCAACATGATCAGAATACACCACGTCGCCTCGCCCTGCTCGGTGATTTGCGTAAGGCTATTGCCACGCAGGAACTGCGACTCTACTACCAGCCAAAAGCCGAGGTGCGTACAGGTCTCGTCAAGAGCGTCGAAGCCCTGGTGCGTTGGCAGCATCCTACGCTTGGCTTTATCCCGCCCGACCAGTTTATTCCACTGGCCGAGCAGACTGGGCTGATTATGCCCCTGACCCGTTGGGTGCTAGAAACGGCAATCCAGCAGTGCAGGCAATGGCTGGATAGCGGACTCGATATTGGCATCGCCGTCAATCTCTCTATGTGGAACCTACGCGACACGAACCTGCCAGATACCATCGCGGCCCTGCTCATGCGCTATAAGGTACCGCCTCACCTCTTATGCGTCGAGATCACCGAGAGTGCAGTCATGACCGACACCGAGCATACCTTGCAAGTGCTGAATCGCCTCTTCGCGTCAGGGATCCTCATCGCCATCGATGACTATGGCACGGGCTATGCCTCGCTGTCATATCTCAAGCGTCTGCCCGCCGACGAACTCAAAATCGACCGCGCCTTTGTGCAACACGTGACAACCGACTCAACAGATCAGGCCATCGTGCGCTCCACCGTGGATATGGCTCATAGCATGGGCTTACAAGTAGTGGCCGAAGGGGTTGAAGATCTAGAGACCTGGAACATGCTAGAGACCCTCGGCTGTGATATCGTGCAAGGCTACTACCTCTCCCGCCCCGTACCCGCCCAGACCCTAGAACCCTGGCTCGTCGAAAGAAGAGCCACAACCG
>JBBPYR010000277.1:0-7305 GCA_038199755.1 Ktedonobacterales bacterium
CGTTTCACTGATATCGCACGGGGATTTTTTTTGCTCGGCCATCCAGGGCCTGTGCTGTTTCATGTGCTTGGGGTAACACTCTTTGCGGTGTTGGCTGGCTGGCCGCATATTGCTTGGGGGGTGCTGGTGCTGGTCGTCGCGGCCCATACCGCGATGCAGCTATCTATCGCGGTAATCAATGATTATTGTGATCGCTATAGGGATGGGCAGGGCAAGAAAAGCAAACCAATTCCACTGGGTTTGGTGAGGCCGCGTGAGGCCTTGGTGTATGGTTGGCTGTTGATGGGTGTGATGCTGCTGCTCTTGCTGCCCCTCAATCTGTTTGCCTTGCTTGTCTCGTTGTTCTATCTAGCTTTTGGGCAGGCGTATAATCTTGGCCTGAAATCCACGCCGTTGAGCGGTGTCGTCTTTGCCCTGGCGATCCCTTTGATCCCTTTGTATGCCTTTGCTGGCATGGGACATGTGGTGCCGCTGATATTCTGGTTGGTGCCTGTGGCAGCCCTGCTGGGGGTGGTGCTCAATCTTGCTAATTCGCTGCCCGACCTTGAGGAGGATGCTGCGAGTGGGGCGCGGACGCTGGCGGTAGTGCTCGGTGTGCGACGCTCTTTTCTGCTGATACCTGTACTGATGGGTATCTGCTTGCTTTTTGTTGGCTTGCTGGCATGGACTGCTACGGTTCCAGCGCGTTCTGCTATTCTGCTCCCAACACTCGCTCTTACGCTGCTCTTGCTGCTAGGGGCGATGCTCTTTTTTGGAGCGACTAAGCCGATCTCTACACGCAAACGCTATTTTTATCTTGTTATGCTCACCTGCCTCATCCTTGCGGGGGGCTGGATTATAGGGGTTCTCTTCTAATGCCACTTCGTTTAACGTTTCTCGAACATGTGTTAGCGCGTTTCAATGTGCTACCAACTCCACTGCTGGATACTCCCCTGGCCGCTGGCGTGGCGAAAGTGCTGGTGACGGCCTGCGAGTTAGGTGTCTTTGATGCTCTGAGCCATCGTTCCTTGCCGTTGCCTGTGCTGGCGGGTCGGCTTGCATGCGAGCCACAAGGGTTGCAGTTGTTGCTCCAGTTGTTGGTTTCGGCTGGCTATTTGCGCCAAAGCAAGGGGGCATATAGCAATACCCGCATGTCCCAACGCTGGCTAACGTCCGATTCTCCGGTGAGTATTGCTCCATATGTTATTCATAGCCCTGATATTGTGGCGATCTGGGATCATGTGTCTGAAGTTGTGCGCACAAATAAGCAGGCGATGCTGATGCCATATGATGAGGATGCTAGTTCGGAGGAGATGCAATTGCTGTTGGCGCGCCATTATGCGGGTCTGGCTTCGTTGGCGACTGCTCTCGGGCGCGAGTTAGTTCAGCGTGTGCGCTTGCCTAAAGAGGCCACGCAGTTGCTTGATGTAGGTGGTTCGCACGCGGCTTATAGTGCGCTCTTCTGTCGTAGGTATCCAAGCTTGCAGGCGACGGTTGTGGACATTCAGCCAGGCATTGAGGCGGGACTACGCACGGCGAAACGCTTACGCTTGGAATCGCGCATGAGCTTTGCCTGTGCCGATATTGTGCGCGATGATTTCGCCGAACAGTTTCCCGCTCAGTTCGATGTGGCATTGTATTTTCATATTGCTCATCTTTTGCAGCCTGAGCTGAATCAAGCGGTGTTAGCTAAGGTTGCGCGAACGCTCAAGCCGGGGGGCATGCTGGTCTTTGTCGATCAGGTGATAGATCAGACGCATGGCTCGCAGCTGGCCTCGTTGATGGTGCAGTTTATGGCTCTGACGATGACGACCTGCGGGGGGACCTGCTATCCATTTGAGACGGTGAAGGGTTGGCTGGAGAATGCAGGTATCACTGAGGTGAAGAGCCATCGCCTGTTTATGCCTGGTGCCACGATGATTACGGGGATCAAGCGGTGAAAATTATACTGTCGTTCAATGGTCACGGGTTATTTTTGTTTGGTGTCAGGATGACATACCAACCCGCCATCCAGGATTGGCCAGCGTAGAGTTTGGACCCTGGAAGTCCATGCAGAAATTGGTCGCGTGTTACTTTTGACAAATGTAACCCTCCTGAATCAGCAAGGAAGACATTCTGGCTGTCCCCTCCCGTTAAAATCATGATATGAGTCGGAATTCTCACGATGGAAGGAATACCCGCATTGGCAAGGGTGATTAAGTCGTCAAGCGAGAGCTTCTGTGTATAATAACCTGTAAAGCCAAATTGTGCCGCTGTTTTAGCCAGTTCATCCGGTGCTCCTCTTATTAAGCCCCATTCATTCACCGGATTATAAACGGAGAGGCGATATTCGACTTCTAAGACATCCCCACAGTTGAGCGGTTTGCCGTTGAGGGTGGCACTATAGGCATCCATGAGAGCTGCCATGGCACATCCTGAGCATGCCGAGTAGCTCCAGAGCGACCACTGAGGATTCACATTATTGTACTGTGTTTTGTTTGCCTGCGAGAAGGCGATAACGTCTCTGTTCGTTTTCTTGACCGGAAAACTCAATGCCATTGAGGTACCTAGATTGGTTTGATTCAGCTGGGGTGGTGGGAGAAACCGTAGCGAAGGAAACTGATTGGAGACTAGTAGCCTATTAAAAATAACCGCCAGCGAAAATACAATCAGGCATATTCCTAGTACCATCTGGAAATTGATACGTCCTGGACGACTATTCTGCCTTTGGACTAGCCGATGTGGTGCTGGTGGACGTGGCTCTCGCCGTTCTCCGCGATGTGGCACTTGTGATGGATGTCTTGGTTCTCGCCGTTCTCCGCGCTGTGGCACTGGTTCTCGCTGTTGAGTCGAAACGCGATTTTGCTGCCGTAAATTTTCTTTCCCATACGAGTATGGCATACATCTTCCTTCCAAGGGTGGGAAATCTGGCATTCCATGGGCGAAACCAGTATAGATGAATAACTTGTATATTGAGGAGTTTAGTCCTCAATCAGATAATACCTGTAAATACATTAAAAATCAATGGCTAGTATTTGGTAGAAGTTATCTCCATCCTAATCATGTTAGGGAGAAGTTCAGGAAACTCTTACAACAAGCGAACTTGCCTCCTATTCACTTTCATGACCTGCGGCATAGTGCGGCCACCATTTTGTTGTCGATGGGGGTCAATGTCAAAGTGATTCAAGAGTTATTGGGGCATACTGACATTTCCATCACGTTAGGTGTGTATGGGCATCTGCTCCCGTCAATGCAACAAGCGGTCGTGGAAACCTGGGATGGTGTGTTTGGCGATAAGGATGATAGTGAGGAGAGTGGTGGGATTATGACAAGCCATTAACATATTGGGGCGTCTCGATGGTGGCGAGGTGTTTGGTACTGGTTTTTGGGAAGAGTAACACTGAGGGAGTGATTCATAAGAACCATTCCTTTTTATTACAGATAAGACGTTCTCATATTTTCTGATTGCTTAGGATGGACTAGCTTGAAAAGTTGTTGTATTCTACCTTTGTATAACCAAAGCTCTGCAACCATGTGTTGTGGTATAATTTCTATTAATCCTAGTTCTTATATGAATTAGATTGGTTTAGAGGAGTTCTACTTTGACAAGTAAGAAATATAAGAAGCCTCCAATCGTTGAAGCTGTGTGTGAATTCCAATTTGAAGAAGATTCTTCTTGGGATTTGGTTCTTCCTGGTTTAGTATATGAGAAAATACGAAACACCTTCCCTATACGGCGTCAGATTACACGCGTTACTGTAGGAATTTCGGGTTCCCCAGAGCAAACTGACCCACAATTTGAGAAGGTGCCATTTATGCAGTTTCTTCGCAAGGATGAAAAAGCTCTTATTCAAGTGGGTGCGCATCTTCTTTCAGTCAACATTTTAAAGCCTTATCCCTCTTGGCAAAAATTCCTTCCGTTGATAAAAAGAGGCGTTGACGTTTATCGTGACGTCGTTTCCCCAAAGGGGATTAATCGTATTGGGCTACGGTACATTAATCATATTGAAATTCCAGGACAAAATATTAACCTAGAAGATTACTTAGAAATTCGCCCTTTTGTTGGCCTTAATTTACCTCAAGATTTTGGGCCATTTGTTATAGGTATTCAATTCCCTTATGAAAATGCTAGGGACATTCTAAATCTTCAGTTATCAAGCTTGCCAAAATCTACTAACTCAGAAGATGCGGCTTCTGTAATTCTTAGTCTCGACTACTTTCTCGCCAGACCAAAGGAAGTTGCTTTTGATGAGGTTTTTAGATGGGTCGAAGTTGCTCATATGCGCATAGAAGATGTCTTTGAAGCTTGCCTAACTGATAAGCTCAGACAATTATTTAAGGAGGTAGTCGAATAAATGGCCTACATTGCAGATATGCAAGAACCAACAAAATTAAGTAATCACGAAACTTCCTCCTCTTGGTTTGAGTACTATGAAACTAAGGCGAGAGAAGCAAATCCTCACTCAAGCCTATCGGTAACTTCACAGGACGCTTTGGAATTAGAACTTACCTGGGCTAGAGACTATATTCTACGGAGTGCTTCCTCTAGAAGCAATGCATCTGAGACAAGATCAATTACTGCCACTACTCACGCTGCAACAGTAACACATATTCCATTTGAATTTGGTCAAACTTTGCGGGCACTGTCAGAGTTATCAAAAGTAAGAAATGCGGTTGTACACAACCTTTCTCATGTTAAATTTACGAATTTTTGGTCGAATTTGGCATTCATCGACATTTTAGAGATAGCAAGAAATTTAGAGGATTTTAATAATCCACCAGCTTCCTCTTACACGACAAACATACAACTCCTCAAGCAACTGTATCTCTTTAGAAATGTTGAAGAAGTACAAAATTTTCTCGAAGCAAATTCCTTTCTTGTATCTTTGTTAAAAGAAGGGTATTCTCATATCAAAAAATATTTCCCTTACTCAAGGGTTTTTCTAGAGGTAGTTACTGACCCAGAGGCATTTGATGAAAAACAATTGGTAGCTTTCATTGTAGTAGAGCAGGACTCAGATGATGCTTCGGAAGCACTAGATCAGCTCGACGAGGATTGGTGGTTAGACGCTATGGAAAGGGCACAAGATAAACTGTGCGTTACGTTGGAGTTTAGATGAATTTTGATTGGTCACATTATCTTGATTTAGCACAAGAGCTATCTAGCCAAGCTGGCGGCTCCAGTCATAGAGATGCTAATTTGCGTTCCTCGATTAGTCGCGCCTATTACGCTACTTATCACAAAGCACGTCATCATTTACGTAACAAATGGGGCATTTTAGTATCAGAAGATGCAAGTGCTCATAAACAAGTTAGTCAGGAGTTTCTGAGGAAGAATTATAAACAAATAGCTACAACATTAAAACGAATGCGAATTGATAGGAATATGGCTGATTACAGGGACGTGACCATAAATCTGGACAACACAGCAAAAGAAAATTTAAAGAGAGCCAATCAAGTACTTTCAGCCTTGAGCAAACTATAAACAGTTGTCAAGAATAACCTATCTTGGTGCTGAGAAGTTAGTTATTACTAGCTTCTCAATTTTGTACTTGCTTCGCATCTGGTGGTTGCTCTAATATTATTAAGCAGCGCAAAATTGAACAATATTAAAGGACCGAATAGCCTGCCTTCATTTGAATTTGCTCCCTGGCTTGGTTTCTGTTCGTTTGTGGTTTTGTGTAGATGGTATAAAACGAGGTAGGAAGCCCTTTCATGAGAGAGCTTCCTACCTCGCTTATTTGGTCGGGGTGAGAGGATTTGAACTGTTGACCTTCTGTTTTTGGTTGTTTTTGGCTGTTATCCCTGTGCTTACATACTGTTCTCAGTTCTTAACAGTTCATGGTCAGTCGTGTTAATGTTGCTGGCGTTGCTACATCTGTTGCTACAGTGTTGCAACGAGTCTCTGCGTACCATTGCGCTGGTTCCTCCTTCACACTCTTGCTTTTTCTCATCTTTGGCATTGACAATCGATGCCTGCTCTTTTACAATGATCACAAAGACTAAAAAAACCTTTCTCACGTGGCTTTGAAGGGATGATGCTATGATGATTGACTTGACAGGTCAACAGTTCGGCGATTATCGCCTGGTTCGTCTGCTTGGGACCGGTGGCTTTGCCAGTGTCTACCTGGGCGAACATGTGCATATTCCTTCGCTCAAAGCTGCTGTCAAAATCTTACACCTCATCAATGTTGATCAGAAGCTTTTTCGGCGTGAAGCCGAGACGATGGTATCCCTCGTGCATCCTCACATCGTTCGGCTCTTGAACTTTGCCTTCCAGCAAGGAACCAACATACCCTTTCTGGTGATGGACTACGCCCCTGGTGGTTCCTTGCTCCATCGACATCCCAGAGGAACACAGGTTCCCCTTACGACCGTCGTACAGTACGTTAAAGAGATTGCTCTGGCTCTGCAATATGCTCATGATCTCAATATCATGCATCGCGATGTCAAGCCAGAAAACATCCTGATTGGGCGCGATGGCAAGCTCTTACTCAGTGATTTCGGCCTTGCCACGCTTTCCAAGACGGGGCGCACTTCATTGCAAGTGTCTTACGGAAAAGAAGGTACACCCTACTATATGGCCCCGGAGATGTTTAAAGGCAAGCCAGGAAAAGCCAGTGATCAATATTCGCTTGCGGTCATGGTCTACGAGTGGCTCTGTGGCACCCCTCCGTTTACTGGGGATGTGGCTATTCAACTGGCGTATCAGCACATTGAAGAGCCGGTCCCTCACTTACGCGATACACTGACTGACCTTTCTCCGCGAGTTGAGGCGGTCATACTGAAAGCTTTGGCGAAAAAGTCAGAAGACCGTTTCCCATCGGTGCAGGTTTTTGCAGAGGCATTGGAAGAAGCAAGCAAGACACCCCCTGCTGGAACAAGGCTACTGGTCTATCGAGGGCATGGTGATGCGTATAATCGTGGGGCCTGGTCACCTGATGGGAAATACTTTGCTCTTGGAGGGGTCAGCGGAATGATTGAGGTACGCGATGCCGCTACTAATACCCTGCTCTGGAAGAACGATGATTTCACTGGTTATGTCTATACATTAGCCTGGTCGCCGGATGGTTCACGCATCGCCTCTGGCTCCTCTGATAACACGGTGCAGGTATGGGAGGCCAGTAGTGGACGGCTGCTGCGCACCTATAGTGGGCATACTGGCTCGGTGAGCACGCTAGCCTGGTCGCCGGATGGTTCACGCATCGCCTCTGGCTCCTCTGATAAGACGGTGCAGGTATGGGAGGCCAGTAGTGGACGGCTGCTGCGCACCTATAGTGGGCATACTGGCTCGGTGAGCACGCTAGCCTGGTCGCCGGATGGTTCACGCATCGCCTCTGGCTCCTC
>JBBPYR010000278.1:0-21049 GCA_038199755.1 Ktedonobacterales bacterium
AACAAACAAAAAAATAAAAAAATGTCTAAGTTGACGCGTGGGGCTCGCCCGCTGGGTGTGGTTTTAACAAACCCAAACCGGCCCACCTTACTATACGGTTGCCCAATTTGGTGTCCAAAAACTCCACTCGCTAGTGTTTATGAGTTGTCGGCATTGTCGAAGCGGTTAGCGGTATTGGACAGGTGATTGCCCAAGTCGTTGCCAGAGTCGAGCGAACCAGCAATGCTCTGCTCCCACTGCTGCAAAAGATTATCATAGTGCTGGCGGCTTGTCCCCTGCCAGTCGCCTTCAAGCTGGCCAGACAGGTTGCGCAGCTCAGACATCATGCTATTGCGCAGAAAGTCACACCAGTCCTGATAGCGCCGTCCGAGTTGACGCATAACTTCGGTATCTATATGAATCGTTGGCATTTGTATGCATCCTTTTAATCGAGTAAATAATTATTTTTATTCATGTGGGAAGGGCGGTTACTGCATTGGTAATCGCCCTTCTTCACATCGTTAGACAGTCACGAATGCATTCATTCGTGTGCAGGACACATTTATGAGCGGTCTGCCTCGTCGAACTGTTGGGCAGTGGTGGTCAGATGACGGCCAAGCTCTTCGCCATTGTTGACGAGGTTTGCAATATTCTGCTCCCAGCGTTGCACCAGCTCATCATAGTGAGCGCGGCTCACACCCTGCCAATCGCTCTCCAGGTGAGCGGTCAGGTTGCGCAACTCAGGGCCCATCTCGTTCTGCATTTTGTTGTTCCAATCAAGGAAGCGGTTTCCAAGTTGGCGCATAACATCGGTATTTACGTGAATCGTCGCCATAACAAATGTTCTCCTATATTTCAGATAATAGTAATTCGCAGTTCTCTGCTATCTTCAGCGTACAAACACATATTTGTTTCGCAAACAATAGTAGTGAGCAACTACTTACTTGAAGTATAAGAAAGGCAACAAATCAGAAAGTTCAATCTATCATGTTAACAACGGGCATGTTAGTGCAACTGAGTATGATAGCAAGAGAAGGTATATCGTTATATGGAGAATAAAACAATGGACAAGAAACCTGGAAAAGGGACAAGGCACAGCATCGTACAAAAGATGCTCCTCGTTTGTATGCTTTGTTTACCATTCAGCATTGCACTCACGCAATGCTCTCTCCCTTATGCATATGCACAACAAGCACTGGGAGAGAGCATCACGGTACAGATAACAGGAGCGGCACAACCACCGGGTTTCTTGCCCGCATTACTTACAGTGCATCTTTATGACACCATTGTTTTCGTCAACCAATCAGCACCGGCAGCAACCTATGCCATTGCCGCTCAAGATGGCAGTTTTGCATCACCGGCGATCGCGCACGGTGAGCAATGGGCCGTCACCGTGAATGCGACTGGTCCCCATCCCTATAGCGTCTCTTCAGTGAGTACGATGGTTGGCGAAATCTTTGTCGTTGCTAACACGGTTTCTCTGTTGCCAACACCTCTTCCTCAAGCACAAGCCACGGTGAATGCAGCATTGACAGCGGGGAAAAGCCCACCAGATGTTACGGGGCTTTCCCCAACGATGGGCCAAAACGGTGGAGGGCAATCGCCCTTTACGCCCTTGCTTATACTGATAGTGATACTCAATAGTGTGTTGACGGTTAGTCTGCTCAGTGCTCTAACCATCTGGCTCCTGATGAGACGCCGAGCTGCGAAAAAGGCACTCCTGGCCAGTCTCGCAGGAGTGGGAAAAGCACAGCAGCACGATGGGGAATTGGCAGATTCCGACCAACAAGAAACGACCAAAAACAAAAGGCGTTTTTTCTGGCAGCGTCGCAAAGACGATGACGACGATGATGACGGTGATGTTGAGTTGGATATGGATGACGACGAGGAATAAATAATAATGCAGTTTTATAGAAAACAACAGAGAAAGCACACTATTTATCCGTTCTATCGTGCGCTCTTTACACTCGCCCTTTGCTGGTGTTTCTTCTTGAGTTTTGTTGGCTTTACAGCAAAAGCTGCTCCCTTTACTACACAAGGCTTTGCGGTCGTTTTTTCTACTAAAAACTTTAGCAGCCAATTAGTGTCGGCGACTTCTGGTGACACAAGCAGCCCCGGTCATTTCTCCTTCACCTTACAGAATGGGTCGCCACTTTGGTATGGTGTGAGCATGCAGGCATCCCCAACGGGCCTAACGCTAGCTCCCACTAACCCATCTGGTGATCTCGTCACGAGCACGTTTTTCGCCAACACGCTTTTGCTTCCACCAGCGCACATCCTACCAATGGACCAGTGGAACGGCACCTTTCACTTTGAAACATTGCATCTTGCCGCAACATTTACCGATAAGGGGCAGCAGATCCAGCTCGAACTGCTTCCTAGCGAAACGCATGCCGTGACGCTTGACGCCCTCACCCTTATTCTCCAGTTACTTGGACAACGCAACGAGGGCGCGCAAATTGGCCTGCTTGGGCCTGGCGCATTAAAAGATGTGTTTGATACGACGAACAATATGAAGGACTTTAGCGCACTGGTTACAAATTATGAGCAGGTATTGCAGGCGGTTCCAAATGCCACCACAACACTCAGCTATGCCTATGCCTGTTCCCTCAACCTGACAGCCCTTCTATCAGATACCAGTGAGCAGAATATGCTGGCCGACCTGCTGTGGAAAATACAAGGCAAGGTGATTACACGCGCAGACATTCTCAAAGCCATCATTGGCTTATCTCAAACACAGTTTGGCTTAGCAAGTGAGGCATTTATCAATAACCAAGCATTGGCAGTAGGTGGCGCACTCCTCCAACAAGCGGCACCTACTATTCTGTTGCAAGCAGTAGATGCCACTACAGCCAACCCAACAGCGGCTCACACATCCACACCAACGCATGCGCCGACGCTTACCCCGACGCTCACTCCAACACAGACCCAATCGCCAAATCAAGCCGTAACACCTACACCACATCTTATACCAACCGCGACTCCTACACTACGGCCAACTGCGACTCCTACACCTCCTAGGTTACGACCAAGCGCAACTCCCACTCCACGGCCAACTGCAACACGCACGCCGCAACCAACCGTGACCCAAACCAACCAGCAGGAAACTCCCACCGTGCGGGCGGGCAGGGAAACGCGTTCCCACGTCATGCTAAAGAATAGCGTCATAGCAAATGCCACATTGCCTTGAAACGGATCTAAAACCAATCAGAACTTGGTAGCCAGGTGTGGCCCAGTGGAAACAGGACATCGAGCACACGTAAGGTATCCTGCTCATAGAACTGCGTTTCCTGCTGCAACGCCCAGTCAGCCGGACGATAGCCAAAAAGAAGTTGCACAAACGTTTGAGGCGTAAAACGGAGAGCGGACACCCCCACTGCTGGTCCATCAGTCACAGTGATTTCTTGCCCCTGAACGTGGAGTGTGCAGGTCTCTTCACCCACGGTCAACACCACTGTTCCCGACCAGGAAGCCAGTGCATGCTGCCAGCGAGCACGCAGTTCTGGCAGTATGGCGTGCATAATTGTGGATAAAGAGACGAGACGCGCCATCCATGCCGCAAAACGATGATGGTACGACTGCGTATGCACCACCCATTCCTCTGAGGGGCTATCCCAATGCGACGTATCAGTCACTTCTAAATGATCGACCATCCATTGCAAAATAGGCGAGGTGAGCGGTAAGCGATAGCGCAAAGCGGTGGAAACATCGTCTCCCGCTACCAATTGAGCATGATGTTGCAGCAAGGCAAGTGCGGCTGCCCAATTGTCGGCGGTAAACTCCTGCGCCTTCCAGGGGTTCGCATGTTGCTGTAATGTCAGATAGCCCTCTACCTGTCCCGCTGGGGCAATCGCGATGAGAGGAGGATTGGAAAAGGGACGATTGTTGAGTAAATAATCTTGATATTCCTGTGTGCGCGCAAAACTGCCCGTATAGTGTCCATAATGGCGATTATAAAGGGCGAGTAGATGTGCGGAATCAGCCGCCGTTGCGGGCCGCACCGTATAGCCCTGCGATGATTGTGCCAGTATTGCGCCTCTATCGACATCAACGGTAGAAAGATCGAACATATCGACATACCCATAACGATAGTAAAACTTCGGAATGCCATCGAGCAAAAGCAGCGCGTAACCATGCTGCTCAGCATACTGAATAGCATCTCGCATTAATGCCGAGGCCACACCCTTTTTACGGTGGTCGGGATGCGTCACTACTGAGCCAATACAGCCCGTTAGCAGATTTGCCGCCCCCATACGCAGTGTACGTCCAAAAAGAATATAACCGCCAACCTGCACACCATCCTGAAATGCACCTCGCATCATATCGTTTCGGTACTCTGGCATGCCCATCTCGTAGCGTTCCCATTCACCTGTGCTTTCTTCTGAAGGTTCGTGCGAGAACGCCTGATCTCCCAGATGGAATAGTAGATGCCGCTCAGCAGCGGTTTCCATAGGGCGCACTATAATTGGTGATGACATAGCTATGCTCTCTCTCTAGTTACTCAGCTTTGCTAACTCAAATCCATAATATGCGGCACCGAGCAAACCAACGTGGGGGTGCAAAATAACGTGAATGGGCACATCTGTCAAAACACTACCCAAGCGACCTTTGTTTAAAAACGTCTGCATAAATAGTTCTTTCTTTAAGAAAGGTAAGATACGAGGGGGAATGCCGCCACCAATATAGACACCACCAGTAGCAAGCACTTTCAGTGCCAAGTTTCCCGCCTCGGCCCCGAGAATGGAGACGAACATATCGAGGGTGGCAACACATAACGGAACAGGGGCGGTATCACTGAGGGCAGCTTGCGCGATTATCGGCGTCTTATCGGCGGCTCGTGCTAATTGTTCGCTTAACCATGTAGGTTCCTCAGCATAACCACTATCTTTGAGGTAGGCATAAATATTGGGGAGGCCGATACCGGAGCACACCCACTCGTAACTCACATGACCGAGAAGAGGTTGTAGATAACGCAACATCCCTATTTGTAATTCATCCAAGGGTGCAAAATCAGCGTGTCCCCCTTCTGAGTTATGAGACATGTAACGCTGACCGTCCCAGGTTAGAAAAGCCTCACCTAGACCAGTACCAGGCGCGATCACTGCTATAGCTCCGCCAGCAGATGCTTCACCAGTGTTTAAGGTATACAGCTCATTGGCCTCTAAAAAGGGGACAGCATGGGCAATAGCCTCTAAATCATTCATCAACACGACAGATTTTAGCTGAAAGGTCTCCTGAAGATGTGTCGTGCTGATAATCCAGGGCAAGTTCGTGATAGTTGCCTGGTTATCCACAACAGGGCCAGCGACACCAAAGCAAGCACGATCTACAAGGACATGAAACCGCTCGATAAACTCTTGTATAATCGCTTCGAGACTTTCATAGAGCCCACTAGGAAATGTCATCTCCGCGATAGGGAAAGATAATGTAGTGGACGAGGCAAACACTGCCAAATTTGTTTTGGTCCCACCAATATCACCGACTAGGAGCATATGCTCTCTTCTCCTTCTCAGAATAACAAGTATTTTTGCGTAGCCATGATAATAAAACAGAATGGTTATCACTCTATTCTATCTCGCTACGAAAAGATTAGCTATATCGAAGAAGATGAATGAAGAGAACAAAATAAAAACACAACAGAAACTTACTTATCGCCTCGACGTAACTGACGATTGTATTGTATAGAGAAGAGAAGAGCACCAATTACAAATAGGACGGCTATGATGACAAAAACGAGGGATACCCAAATAAGTTGCGTGGTCATGGTATTTCCTTTCCGCTCTTAAAGAAATCGCTCACATCACGCTCATAATACCCTCTTACTCGTATAATGTCCATTAATAACGCATTAAAAGATGTATATAAATGTATCTCTTTATACGTTATTAATGGACATCGTAATGTAAATCTTATAGGATTTCGTATAATCCCTAAAAAGAAATAGACACTGTAATTAACTTAGGCGATAAGCCATTATAAAGGCAATAATCCCAGCAACGATGAGACAAATGAGCAAAATAACCGGATCCGTCGTGAAGAGGAGAAGTATTGGTACAAGGAGCATAAGCAAACCAATAGTACGGATAAGAAGAGAACGGTTGCTCGTTCTCTTCTCAACATAAGGCGAACCGTCTTTATTTCGTATAATCATTGCTTACTCCGATCTTTTTATACACCATTCTCTCTATAAGACGAACCAGAATGAGAATCGGCAATAGAAAAAAGAGCAAATTGGTAATGAAAAATAAAGTACTACTATAATGTACCTAAATGCATGTTCTTCAGCATTTGCATCGAGATATTTTTCCTTGTGATGGAATACTTTTTATGAGTGCTTTGTTATCTATTGGGGAATATATATAATCCTTCCCCCTTGTATCCTTTTCTCTTGTTTTTTACGTGATTGACTTATTGCGTGATGTAGTTAGCATTTCTTGTAACCCTTGCTTCTTAGTAGCGTACTTGTAATGAGCGAAATGCTCTTGATATTCGTTTGGTTCATGAGTGACTCACACAAACCTCTCACCATTGGTATTGACTTCACTCCATCACCATTGCTCGCGTACTCTGTCCATATATACGAAAGGAATAGCTATGCCTACGCCACAGCCGTTTGTGCGCCGTAATAGGCATACTCAGCACAGACAAACACAGGATGACGATATCCAGTACACGCAACCGCGAACCACCCGTCCAGGCCCAGCGCGCAGACCATCAATAGATACTGACTCGGTGCAGACCGATGAATATGACGATCAGGCCGATTACGACGATCAGGTTGATTATGATGATCAGCCGATTATCACGTTGTCGCCCAGTCCAGATAAACGACCACTGGAAAAGAATAAGACGCGGCCCCAGCGATCACAGCCACCGCTGAGACAGCCGCAGAGGCCACCCCTCAGGTCACAGCAGACGACAGCAGCCCCCAAGAAACGCGTTCAAGCAAAGAAGCAGGAACCCGAGAAGCAAAGGGAACAGAGGGGGCAGCGAGGGCAAGGACTGCAAATCCATTGGCTTTTGCTCTTTGGAATAGGCATGTTGCTTATGCTGGGACTGTATATTGGTGGATTTCAACTTTGGAATAGTGCCACAAGCATCTATAATGATTGGACCTATGGAACGACTCGCACGTATCAACTGGATGCCGTCGTTGGAGATCATGATTCCGCGAGTGCGCCAACGCATTTTATCGCGCTAAACCTGCATGGCACGGTTGACGTTATCGAGATTCCTGGCGGAGACGTTACACATGCGAAGGTGTATTCCGGTCCACATTTGTTATGGAATCAGGCAGATAAAGCAGTTGTCACATTAGAGATTAAAGATATTAATGGTGATCATCAACCAGATGTGCTTGTTCACATTGTTGGAAACACGACGATGCTGTTTCAGCAAGCAACGATGAATTTTGTGCTCACCAATACAGGTGCAGGCTTCAAACCATTGAGTCCGCTCCCATAACGTTGTGTAATACATAAGAATGTAAGGCTCTAGCATGGTGTACCAGCAGTACGACATGCTAGAGCCTTGTTCACAACCACTCAACCTCTCCCACCTGGCGAAATCCTAATGGATTCAAGTTTTCTCCATCACTTAACACGAACCAGTTGCTGCTGCCCGGATCGGGCATGAGCCGTGTCACACTGGCCTTTGCATGTGCGATTGTTTGCAGCCAGGCAATAGCCTCATTATGACGCCCAAAGGGACGATAGATATTGAGATCACGGATACCCTCTTCCCGTTTGACACGAAAGGCCGTTGCCAGGTAAAATTCGGCGGGCACCTTCTCTTTCCCTTGCTCACTCTCTATCTCGATGATATGATCTGTCTCAAAGTACAGGCCTCGAAAATAGAAGCCTCCTGTTGTGATAGTCTCCTGCTGTACATCGGAAAAAGGATTGAGCCACTCCAGGCTATCACGTTTTTTCCCTGGTGGCACCACTAACTCTGCATAGTAGCGCAACACTAATGCACCCTCATCCTTATCTAGGGATAGGGCGTAGGCTTCTGCTTGTTTATAGGGTAGGTGCATGACTGGTTCAACGCCCTCACCCCACGTGGGAGTGATCTCTATCACATCATACCGCCGCACATTCTGGTCATTCTTCACGGAGAGCGCACGGGCAGGCTTACGAGTTGGGCGCGCTGTTTCCTCAAACTCATCCTCGTCAGTTTCCTGCTCTTCTTCGCCTTGTTCTGCTGTTATCGAGGGCACAATAAAGGCCAGAGGCAATGGTAGTTCGCCACTACTCACCTCCACCTGGATTGTTTCATCGGCGGAGGCATCCATTTGAGGTTGCGAGAGTGCGACGACCACTGCACGGGCTTGCTCGACCATATGTGTCATCTTCATCAATTCGCTGCCCCGTAAAGGCAATTCCTTCAGTGACCCGATCAAATACACCATCCACTGATCCTTGGGAAGTGCCTTTCCGCGCTCATCATGCGTATTTACCCAGCGATACGCCAACTCATAGAGTTTTCTATTGGTTAGAAAGTAGATTTTTAGAATTTGTGCGTCTTCTTGTACGCTAGAATGCTCAGCCATAGTATATGCCTTTTTGTATAACCCATCCGTAACTAGGAGTAATTACGTCTTACTATTAAAACGGAAAATCGGGCAGAATAATTTCAAAACAGCAAAGCTCGTCCCTTGACGAACAATGCCTCGGCATGATACGTTTAACACATCGATAAAAGCTGTCGTTTGCTGTCGTTCCAAGAACAGGAGGTGCCCCGTTGGGTACCATCTTCACCACTCTCAAGTAGTGCCGTTGCGCGTGCTTGAGAGGTTTTTCTGACCACGTTTGTCACTTGCCTCACTATTCACAGATCGTATCTCCGATTGATTGCTCCTTCGGGGCGTCTTTTTCTGCTCGCTCACGGCACATCCCCATGTTTGCACTCCTTGCAACGTATTGTGCTGCTATTCGTGAGTGTACACCCCTCCTATGGGTGCCTACGGAGAAATTGTATGACCCCAGATACTCATTCTGTGTCTACTTCCGCATCTCGGAAAATGCGCCGCTTTTTGCTCAATCGCCCGTTCGCCTTGCTCTGGAGCGGCCAAACCATTTCAACTTTTGGCTCGCATATTAGCCGTGATGGTTTGCCTATCGCAGCCATACTCGTCCTGAAGGCAACACCACTACAAATGGGTCTGCTGGCATCAGTAGATATTATTCCTGTCCTGTTGGTAGGCTTATTCGCGGGTGTGCTGGTGGACCGTCTGCCACGCCGCCCCATTCTCATACTGGCAGACATTGGCCGCGCACTTCTGCTCAGTATTATTCCGCTTGCCGCTCTACTAGGTCTGCTTCGTATAGAGGTGCTCTACCTTGTAGCGATTGTTGTTGGTGCTCTGACCGTTTTTTTTGAGATTGCGAACCGCTCCTTCTTACCGACGTTGCTACGAAAAGAGGAGATTGTCGCGGGTAATAGCAAGCTTGAGACCAGTAGCGCGCTGGCCGAAATTGCAGGGCCACCGCTTGCGGGTCTGCTGGTGCAATTGATTACGGCTCCCATTGCTATCCTTTTCGATGCGCTATCGTTCGTGATCTCCGCTCTTTGCATAGGCTCAATTCGTGTGAGCGAGCAACCTGACGATGAGCCAAAAGAAGATGTTCATGTATGGCAGGAAATTTCTGCGGGATGGCATGTCCTATTCAGCAATCCATTGCTACGCGCGCTGGCCATGTATGCGGGCATGCGTTACTTCTTTGGGGGTGCGTTCGCGGCTCTCTATGCTCTCTACACGCTGCGTTTGCTCCACTTGCAGCCAGTCGAATACGGCATCCTGGTCATGATGGGTGGAATAGGAGGGTTGTTTGGCGCGTTGTGCGCGCCACGCATCGTACGGCGCGTCGGTATAGGGCGCGCACTGCTTGGAGCGGCCTTGCTTGATGGTATCCTGACCCTTGGCACACCCCTTGCATCTGGTGGAAAGCTGCTAGTGATGGGCATCCTCATGCTCACACAGCTTGTAGGTGATGCAGGCATGGCGATCTATGCGATCAACGAGGTAAGCCTATGCCAGTCAATCATACCTGATCGCTTTCTAGGGCGCGTAAACGCTACTATGCATGTCATTGTGGGGGTGATTGGACCTCTGGGAGCACTCCTGGCTGGCATACTGAGTGGCTATATTGGTATACGCACCACACTGTTGATAGGTGCGCTCGGCATACTGCTCTCTACAGGTTGGCTCTTCTTCTCACCCTTGCGACACCTCAAAAACATGGGCACCATCTTTGAATAGGAGAAAAACACCATCATGTGGGTTATCATGTGTTCCTACAAATTATGATGTAGATAGTGTATCATGTGACAAAATCTCGGTAATTGGCGTCTTACCAACATATAGAGCAAGGATGGGTTTTTTGCGTCCTTGTCTCCTATACCTATTCTCTATTCAATCTTCTCAAGAAAGAGGTATTGTATGTCTCAACAAGCACTTGTCGCTTCTCCCACAAACGACACTGCCCCAATGTCTTCTGATGATATTCTGCTCACGGTAAGCGAAGTTGCACGCCACCTCCGTGTTGATGCCACAACCGTTCGCCGCTGGATCGCGCAGGGAACGCTTGAAGCTATCTCCTTACCACACCAAGGCAGGCGGCGCGTCTATCGTGTTCGCCAAAGCACATTGGATCATCTGTTACAACCCATTGAAGCGACCGAGGAATAAGCATTTCAACGTCTAAGAAAGAGGGCATCCTATTCAAGGATGTCCTCTTTACTTTTGTAAGAATCATACGCAAGAATTGAGTGAGATATTTTGTCTACCAATCCGTTTATTTGATTAAGGACAGAAGACAGGTCATCAGCTCCCCGAAAAGAGAAAACAGATGGCACTTACATTTCCACTGACACCCCTCATTGGTCGTACACAGGAGATCAAGGCTGTTTGTGCCTCTTTACAACAGCCACATATTCGTCTGCTCACCTTGACCGGCCCTGGTGGAATTGGCAAAACACGTTTGGGTTCCCACATCGCTACACAACTACAACCCGCATTCGTAGATGGTACTACCTTCCTGAGTCTTGCCTTGCTCCAAGAACCTCATCTTGTGCTTACCGCACTGCTGCAAACGTTAAACGCAAGTAGTATTCAAGATATGCCAGCATTGACCCAACTCACACGACTCCTGTGCGAAAAACAACAATTGCTTTTCCTTGATAATCTTGAGCAGGTGATTACGATTGGACCTGCGCTCGTGGAGCTTCTGCTGGCATGCCCTGGCATAAAGATACTAGTGACCAGTCGTGTGCCGTTACACGTACGTGGAGAATATGAGTTTCCAGTCCCGCCGCTCGCGGTACCCGTAGAAAAACACGTTCAGGTAGAGCAAGTGCTACAAAGTGACGCCGTTACACTCTTCGTCCACTATGCACAGACAAGGCAGCCCAATTTTCAGGTGACGGCCAGCAACGCGGCAACCATTGCCGCCATTTGTATTCGTCTCGATGGTATACCGCTTGCCCTGGAACTGGCGGCGGCACACATCAAGGTCTTACCGCCACAAGCATTGCTGGCTCGTCTCAAACACCGTCTACCACTACTCACGAACAGAGCGCAAGACGCGCCACCACGACAAAAAACGATGCGCAACACCATCAAGTGGAGCTATGATTTATTGACAGAGCAGGAGCAACGCCTCTTTCGCTACTGCTCAATCTTTGCCCATGGCTGCTCCCTGGCAGCGATACAAGCACTCAGCGTCAACGATGGCTTGACCGATACGTTGAATGAAGAGGCATGCTTTGCCCATATCAGCGCACTCATCGAAAAAAATATGCTGCAACAAGTTTCGCAAGGAGACGAGCCACGACTCATGCTGCTTGAGACGATGCGTGAATATGGTCTGGAGTGTCTGGAAGAGTGCGGAGAGTTGTCCGCCATGCAGCGTCTTCACGCAAGCTATTATCTGGCGTTAGCACAAGAGGCAGAGCACCACTTGAGCAATAATCAACCCGGAACATGGTTCACACAACTGACAAATGACTATCACAATCTTCTGGCAGCCCTACAGTGGTCGCTGGCACAACAAACAATTGAGGAGGCAACACACCTCTGTATTGCGCTGTGGTGGTACTGGTCAGTCAGTGGAGCAGTCAGCGAAGGGCGATACTGGCTCAAACAAGTACTGCACAACCTGGAGCACATTTCACCGCCACTACGGGCGATTGCCCTTGATCGTGCAGGCGACCTCGCCTTCCACCAGGGCGACTATGAACAGGCCGAACAGCATTGTCAGGCAAGCTTGCTCTTGTTCCGCGCACTGCATGCAAATAGAGGGTGTGCTATCGCTTTTTGGCGCCTGGGGCGTATTGCCTGGATTAAGCAAGCATATGCAACAGCACAAACGTTTGCCCAACAAGCTCTCGCCCTTTTCAAGGAGCTACACGACAGCGGAGGCGTTGCTGATACCCTCCTCCTCCTCTCGTATATCGCGCACAATCAAGGAGAGCAGAAGCAAGCTCGCCTGCTGGCAGAAAAAAGTTTGGCACTCTTCCGCGCAAACGATGACACTTGGGGTACTGCCTATGTTTTGTTGCAGCTTGCTCGTATCGCATTAGCGCAACACGATAACCAAGCAGCTCATATTCTCATAGAAGAGAGCATGGTTCTTTCTCAAAAGCTGACCTACAAAGGCGGCGTCGCAATCTCGCTTGCCTTCAAAGCGCAAATCGCCGCAGAGCAAAAGGAGTATCAGCAAGCAATCAAATGGTATGAAGAGAGTATCGCCCTACTCGCTGAGATCGGCGATACACAAGCAATTGTCACCTATCAACAAGAGCGAGATGCACTACAACTAGTGTTGGCAAGCACGCCCACAGTCTCTCCCACAACCTCTCCTACAATCTCCACCACGACATTCCACGATCAGTTAACAGCGCGTGAGAAAGAGGTATTACGTCTGCTTGCAAGCGGCATGTCAGACGTGCAAATTGCAACAAAGCTCGTTATTAGTCCGCGCACCGTCAATGGACACCTCACGGCGATCTACCGCAAGCTACATATATCGTCACGTAGTGAAGCCACACGTTACGCATTGGAGCATTCACTAGCATAGGTTGACAAGACAGGTAATAAGATAGGTTATTTTACTGATGTACACTCTGTATTCATGGCTTACACTTAAACTACCAATTGGCAATGTATCACTGTTGTTCACTATTCTGTTCTCTGTCTTCTCTGTTTATAGCGAGTTATATGATGAAAGAGGTCTACTATGAAACTATCGTCACGTCTCCTCTCTCTGCTCACTACTATTGGATGCCTCTCTCTGCTACTGCTCTTGACTGCCTGTGGTCAGGAGGGTATCAAGCCCACAGCAGTTAGCAACACTGTCGCGGTCACAACAAATACCGATGCACAACTCGTCACTGCTGGACCACAGCCCTGCCCCAACAAGGTGAAAGCACCCGGCTATTGGGATCAGCTTGTTGGCGTGCAGACAGGCAAGAATCACGTGGAGCGCGTTCAATGCGCCCACGTTCTGGGCAATACATCGCTACAAGCCCTCATCACCGTGCGCTCTAATGATATAAAGGCTGATCTCGATGCCTATGTCTACACCAACATTACCGCGTCTGCTCCGAGTCGCCTCTTCTTGCTGATTGGCTTGCGTGCAGGTGATGCACGCTTCAGCCCCTACAACACCATTATCAGTGCCGAAATAAACCGTAAAGTTGCTCCACTCGCCACTTCGCCTGATCTTTTTCGCGAGTTTAAGTGGGCTGAGGCTGCTGGAACGCTGGTGCCTGTCGCTTTCCCTGGACTCTACCCCGATATGACGCGCTATCAAGCCGAGGCTAGCCAAATCATAGCCAACCGTGCTACATCAAGCTGGCGAAAAGATGCTTCCCAGGTGGCAAAGACACTGGCCATCACCATGCTCCTCTGGCCGAGCGATGCGCAAACAACGATCATCAGTGGGGGTGGCGCACACGATGTCAACGCCACGGTCCAGGTAAAAAGCACCAAGCCTGGTATAGGCAGCATTATGGTCAAGCTATCGCGGCTCGAAGGCAACACGAAAGATGGCATCTGGGAGGCCCTTTCCGTTAGCACGAACGGTATGTCTCTCTCCTTCACAGGCCGCAGCAGCCCCTTGGCCGTCACGGGAACGGGAAATGCGTTTGAGGCGGTGATTGGTCCTCTACTTGTGCTTGATACACAGTATAAGACTATAGGAAAGACAACTGCCAGAGGTGGTGGCATGGGCAACACGCCTTTCTCGACCACTATTACCTTTGATGCCAGCGTAGAAGGTGCGAGATGGCAAGGTGCTAGCAGCACTGGTCCGCAAGAAGGGATTGTCATACTTGAGGCCGCTAATAATGCTGGTGGCCCGCCATCCGCGGCGGTGATGGTGAAAACACTGCTAGGAAACTAGCAAACGTGCATCGTTTGCGCTATGTCAGCAAGCGTGGAGCGAACTGCTCCACGCTTGCTGACGCTTTTTGTAACTCCCCAAAATGTTCCTCTTTACTTCTGCCTTTTTCTGAAGCTACAATGAACTATGCACGATAGTTCTTTTGGGAAAAGAACCATCCAAGCGCAAATAAGATACGCATCCAGACAACTACAGACGCGTACAGATGTATACAGGCAGAACGAGAGGATAAGCACATGGACCCCGCTACAAAAAAACAGGCATTGCGCCTTTTTACGTATGGACTCTATATCGTGATGTGCGATGATGGCGAAAAAGCAAATGCCTTCACCGCCAACTGGCTGACACAGGTTTCGTTTGAGCCACCTCTGCTGGCGGTGTCAGTCGAAAATAACACGAAGTCGTTGCCCATGATATTACAAAGTGGCAAGTTTACGGTGAACGTGCTGCGTTCGGGTCAGCGCGAACTGGCTGGTGCGTTAGGAAAATCCGCATTGAAACAGCCAAATAAGCTGGATGGCATTGCATATAGCATTCCGACAGCAGGCTACCCCATCCTGCACGACGCACTGGCCTGGGTTGCCTGTGATGTGCGCGAAGCGGTAAAAGCAGGTGATTCAACGGTTATCATCGCCGAGGTCATCGACGTGGGTATTCTGGCGGAAGGGCAGCCGCTGACGATGAACGAGGCGGGCTTCCGGCACGCGGGCTAAGCCATCTGACGAACAAGGAGTCGAGCAACATGCAGCAAAGCCACAGTACCGATTCTGGTACTGAGAAGTGGCAGGACTCATGTGAGTTTTGCCAGCTTACGACCATTTCACCCTACATGCTTAAAGAAACAGACAATTTTCATATCATCGCCGATCATGCTCCCTTGCTAGAAGGCCACCTGCTGATTATTCCCAAGCAGCACTATGCCTGTTATGGGACGGTACCTGCGACATTGGATGCCGAACTATTGGCCCTGAAACAGGAGGTGCGCGCCTTTTTTCTTGATTTCTATGCCGCACCAGTGTATTGGGAACATGGCATCTTTCATCAGACCGTCTTTCACGCCCACCTACACTGTTTCCCTTTTGGGGAGACGCGTTATCAGCTTTCTGAGGGGCTGCATGATCTGGTTGTCCATTCACAAGACGACATTCGTGCATGGTATGCGACCCAGGGACAGTACTTCTACCTGGAAGATAGCCGTTTCGCGTTGCTTTTTGCCCCACAGACAGACCACTATCGGCGTGTGATTCAGCAAGTCCTGTGGTCTGGTGTGGTGGAGCGCACTGGCAATAGCAACTGGCGTTCACCACAGCAGCGGCAGGAGGAAGGTGTGGCATCCATCACTTCCCTGAAAGAAAAGTGGCTGCAATTTCAGCAGCAAAAGGTGATGTAAGCACTACCCCTCACCCGCGTCCGCGCTAGCAGAACTCAGTTTGCGCAGGATGGTCAGTTCATCAGTGGTGGGTGCTGGCGTTTCGCGCAGCGTCTCGGCTACGCGCACCTGCCAGCCCATCTCGGCAAAGATGACCTCTTGCGTCATGCCGGGATAGAGCGAGATCAGTTGCATTTCGCGTTCAGCATTGGCAAAATCAAAGAGGGCTTTATCGGTAATCACCAGTTGCGGCCCCTTGCCCGCGATTCCGAGTTGTTGCTTGCTCGCACCTCCCTGCAAGTGACCAGGGGAGGTAATAAAGTCCAGCTTTTCGACGAAGGCGCGCTTCTTGAGGTGCATAATGATGTACACCTGTTGCGCGTTAATAGCGATCTCACAGGCACCACCACTGCCGGGCAAGCGCACCTTCGGGTTGGTATAGCTGCCAATGACCGTGCTATTCAGGTTGCCGTGACGATCAATCTGCGCTCCCCCTAATAACGCCACATTCACACGGCCACCCTGCAAATAGAGGCCAAACAGGTCAGCCATGGAAATGACGGAGGTGGCTCCGGTCACCAGGGTCGGGTCGCCAATCGAGAGCGGTTGGCGAGCAGGCTGTGCGCCATAGACCCCGGACTCGTAAATCAGTTCCAGCTCAGGTGCGACTGTAGAGCGTGCCAAATTACAGGCGCGATTGGGCAAGCCGACCCCGACAAAGACAGTGCGGATACCCACGAGGGCTCTTGCCGCCACCACCACCATCATTTCGGCGGGGGTATAAGCAACGGTATCGGAGAGTGTGAGATCAGTCATAGATAGGCTCCATAATCTACGGTGGAGGCAAGGGCTGGGCCAGGGGTGATGCGTTCCAATGTCTCTTGGCTCAGCTTCTGAACGTACGCAGAGTGATTGGAGAGGCCGTAGACCCATTCCTCAAGCCAGGCTTGCACCTGCTCAGGATGGCGCGAGAGGACATCCCATTGCAGGTAAAAGGCATTATCGCGATCATAGTAGCCCTGCACATAGGAGGGATGGGCTCCATAGGGGACATGCACCACCGCATCCACGATCAGACCGGGAATGAGGGTGCGATTGGGGTCGGCGCGAATGACCGACTCGTCCACGATCTCTTCCACCACCACGATCACCCGACGTGCTGCAAAGGCTACCTCTTTCTGCACTCCGAGCAAACCCCACACGTGCGTGTTGCCATGTCGGTCGGCACGTTGCGCATGCAGAATCGCCACATCCGGGTTGAGCGGTGGCACGACGGCCACGACGTCATCGCCATACGGACTCTGTATCATTTTGATCTGCTCATTGACACGGGGCATCTCTGAGCCCACGTAGCTGCGCAAGGGATAGAACGGCAGATGCGACGCACCCGCGAGGTAGCGTCCCACCATGCCATAATGGGAGTATTCTTCGATCTCTAGCGGCGTCGGAATGCCCTTTTCAATGGCGCGGCGCAGACAGTGTAACGGGCCAACGCCTGGGTTGCCCAAATAACTGAAGATCAACTTGCGGGCCACCCCTGCCGCTACCATCTGGTCATAAATCACATCAGGCGTCATGCGGATCAGCGTCAAATCGCGCCGCCGCTGCCGAATGATTTCATGTCCAGCGGCAAAACAAATGAAGGCGGTGAAGCCCTCAATGGCCACCGAGAGGCCATCCTGCACATATGTAGCAATGGCCTCTTGCAATGAGAGACGTTTATCAACCAATGAGATCTCCTTTTTTACTCTTCATTATGCATTAGAAGCTATGGGTTTGTATAGACCAGCATCTCTCAGACTCAACATTGCCTTTTGTAATTGCTCGTGCTATATTGGACGTTATTAGAAAACGGTGAATGAGGGCATAGCGTGATACGACTGTATGGGAAAGCTAAGAATTTATGAAAATTTTGGTGATACATGGGCCAAATCTGAATATGCTAGGCAAAAGAGACCCCACAAAATATGGCACATTAACGATGGCTGCTATCAATCAGCAACTGGAACTGCTGGCCACTGAATTAGGTTGCGCACTAGCATTTTTTCAATCAAACCACGAAGGGGCCATCATAGATTTTCTCCAGTTAGAGTCCTCGCGGGCAGCTGCGGGTGTTATCATTAATCCGGGAGCACTTGTGCGCTATGGCTATAGCCTGCGGCAAGCATGCGTTGATCTGGGCAAGCCCCTGATCGAGGTACATATGTCTGATATTCATCGACTAGGCGTCAATACAGCAGTGAACGTGCTTGATGATGTCCGTATTGAGCAAGTCGTGGGGCTGAAAGAGCATAGTTACTATGAAGCACTCAAGAAATTAAGCACGTATTTAAAGGTGAACTAAAGATGCAGCACGAAGGCCGATTGCTCAAAGTTTCTAAAAGTCAGCATTTGCAAGGAGAAGTGCGTATGCCACGGAGTAAAACGCATTCTTTCCGCGCGTTAATTCTAGCGTCCCTCGCTGATGGCACATCATATGTCAGAAATCCCAAGCTGAGTGGGGATTGGCATGAAGCGGTAAAAGCATTGAGGATGTATGGCGCAACTATCGAGGAGATGGAAAAACACGTTTTCCGCGTGCAGGGTGTGGGCGGCAATTTACAGACGCCAGCCGATGTCATTAACGTCAACAATTCTGGAACGATGCTGTTCTTCATTGCAGGGGTGGCAGCAGCCTGCCCTGGCTGGTCAGTGATTACCGGTGATGAGTCCATACGGACACTGAGAAAAATCTCAAAAAATGTATTTGAACCATTTCAAGCATTAGGCGTCGAGATCATTTCGACCAAAAACGACGGTATGGCCCCACTGGTTATCAAAGGAAAAGTCAATGGCGGTATCGCTCATATGGACGGGGTTGGCTGTCAACCAGTTTTTAGTGTCCTGATTGCCGCTGCATTTTCCGAAAAGCCCGTTGAAATATTCGCGAGAAATCCTGGTGAAAAGGCCTATATCGACCTCTTGTTATACTGGTTTCGCAAGGTGGGCTTACAGTATGAAAACGTTGAAAATAACTATGAACACTACAAATTTCCTGGCAATCAGCCACCACAGGCTTTTGACACAGAAATACCGTTTGAATGGTCTGCCCCTGCCTATCCCCTGCTCGCAGCCATACTGACCCCTGACTCAGAAATAACTGTGCGAGGGATGAATTGGGAAGACCCGTATGGCGATAAACAGGTTATTCCTATTCTGCAAAAGATGGGTGCGGATATCACCTTTGCGGGCGATTCGTTAACAGCCAGAACGAGTCAACTTCATGGTATTGAAATTGATATGAACGATTTACCCGATCAGGTTCCCACCATCGCTATCGCGGCGTGCTTTGCGCGGGGCAAAACCGTTATCAAGAACGCCTTAACCGCTCGCTGGAAAGAGTGCGACCGAATTTCTGCAGTCTACACCGAGTTGACTAAAATGGGTGCGAAGGTGATTGAGAAAGAGGATGGGCTGGTCATCGATCAAGATGGCACGTGGAAACTGAAAGCTGCTCACATCGATGGCTATTCTGATCATAGAATGGTGCTATCGTTCGCGCTCGCCGCCATGCAAGTGGATGGCGAAACGATCATTTCTGACGCCCAGTTTGTGGAGAAATCGTTTGAAAACTTCATTCCAGATATGATACAAGTCGGGGCAAATTTTGAACTGCTGGAAGCAAGCGCATGAGAGTGATCTTTGTAGGCATGAAAGGATGTGGAAAAACCACCATAGGGCGCTTGCTGGCAAAAAAAATGCAGGTAGCGTTTATTGACGCGGATGCCTACATTGAAAAAACGTATGCACAAGAAAGTGGCAAAGAGCTTCCTTTTCGTGAGATATTTAAGCAGTATGGAGATGAACACTTTCACGTGCTGGACACGCAAGCATTAAGGAATATTGCCAAAGAATTTGCGCGCAGAGACTTTGTGTTTGCGTGTGGAGGACGAACACCTCTGCTGGCGGAAAATCAAGAAATTTTAGCCAGACTAGGCACCATCATTTTTTTAGAGGTTGAGAAAGGAGTGCTTCTAAAGCGTATCCTTGCGCAAGGCATTCCTGCCTTTTTTCCCTATCAGGATGATCCCGCCAGGTCTCTTGATGAGTTATTAACAGAACGAGCACCTGTCTATAAAAGCATCGCTGATATCACGATTGATAGCAGTAATGGAACTGCTGAGGAAACCGTTACTACCATCCTGACGGAACTAAGAAGTTATGGCAAAAATTAATGGCGATACGCAAATCGTGGCCTTTTTGGGGGCAACGTACAAGACCAGCAAGATGTATGCTATGTACAATGCCGCATTTGAAGCCCTTGAGCTTAATTATGTCTATATTCCGTTTGTCGTAAATGATGTAGAAAAAGCGATTGCAGGCATCCGTCATTTGGGCATACGAGCAGCTGGCGTAACCATACCCTATAAAATGTCGGTTATGCCGTATCTTGATGAGTTAGATAGTGACGCAAGTAGAATTGGTGCTGTCAATACTATTCTCAATACGAATGGCACGCTATTGGGAGCAAATACCGATGGCAAAGGGGCAGTGAAGGCACTACAAGAAGTAACGACCATCGCTGGCAAGAACGTGCTGCTGCTGGGAGCTGGGGGGGCCGCAAGGGCCATTGCATTCGCGCTAGCAGATGCGGGGGGCAGTGTCGTGATCGTCAATCGGACGAACGCTGCAGCGGTCGCATTGGCAAAGGCAGTCAATTGCAAACATCAAAGCATAGAGAAGCTGGAGCAAGCGGTACAAGATGCTCAGATTGTCATTAACGCCACTTCCGTCGGTATGGGGCAGACTGCCAACGCATCATTAGTGAGCAAAGAGATACTAGCACCAGAATTAATCGTCATGGATATTATCTCTCACCCAAAAGATACAAGACTGCTCAGAGAAGCAAAAGAGCAAGGCTGTCAAATCGTCTATGGCGATCGTATGCTTTTCTGGCAAGGCGTGCTCAAATTCCAACTCTATACAGGAGTAGAACCGCCGCTTGCGGTGATGGAAAAAGCCATCAATGAGGCGATGCAGTAGAACCAAAGCAGTACTCTTTTGAGAGACGATCCAGAATATCCTGCGCCTGTTCACAGAACCCGCAGTGTTCCTGTGTGAGCAATAAGATGCTCGTGCATTTATGACGATCTTCCATTGAGTCCCTCCTGCAAGTCAGCAATGAGCGTTGGGATGGGCACGTACATGGTGTAGTTGGGTGCGCCGCCATAGTCTGCTCGCCAGCGGATACGACCATCAGGCCCCACGACAATGAACGAATGACCATCGCTGGTTCCGTTCATCATCCCATACTGGT
>JBBPYR010000279.1:0-24480 GCA_038199755.1 Ktedonobacterales bacterium
CTGGATCGAAACAGAGCCAGTTGCGGGCGATCCTTTTTCAATCAAGCTCTAAATAGTCTTTGATTGCGTCACTAGATTCTTGTCCTTACATGAGCTTGGAAAAAATACAAAGTAATGTCCATTTACCTGCCTCCTTTTGCCTAAAAATGATACACGAAGAGGAAAAATGCATGACAGATGCTCCAACTTCACCAGAGCCACAGGATAGCAGCCATACGAAACGACCACTGGAAGGGCTACGTGTCCTCGAACTGGGAAGCCTGATCGCTGGACCGTTTGCCACCAGATTGATGGCCGAGTTCGGAGCAGAGGTCATTAAGATTGAAACTCCACGCGAGGGCGACCCGCTGCGGACGTGGCGTTATGTTGACAAACACACTGGCACATCGCTATGGTGGTCACTGCAATCGCGTAACAAAAAGCTCATCACCCTCAATCTCAAGCCACCCTCAGGTCTTGCCTTGGCGAAACGCCTGCTCGCGGAGTGCGATATTCTCGTCGAGAATTTTCGCCCTGGCACGCTTGAGAAGCTCGGTCTGGGGCCACAGGTACTTCAGGAAGTGAACCCTGGTCTGATCGTTGTGCGTGTCTCAGGCTTCGGCCAGACGGGACCCTTGCGTGACCAACCCGGTTTTGGCAGTGTGGGTGAGTCCATCGGTGGTATCCGCTATATCACGGGTGAACCCGACCAAACGCCCGTGCGCCCTAACATCAGCTTCGGTGATTCGCTAGCTGCCCTCTACGCCGTGATCGGTGCTCTGATGGCACTGCGCGCTCGTGATCTTCAAGGCATCCAGGGGAAGGGTCAGGTGGTTGATGTGGCCCTCTATGAGGCGGTGTTCAGCCTGCTGGAATCGACCTTGCCAGAGTATAGCGTTGCGGGCATTATCCGCGAACGTGCTGGCACCTCTCTGCCCGGCATTGCTCCGAGCAACACCTATCGTTCATGCGATCATTCATATATTGTGATTGGTGGCAACAGTGACACAGTTTTCAAGCGTCTGATGCGCGTGATCGGTCAACCAGAGTTGGCAGAGAGTCCACGCTATCGCACAAACAAAGAGCGCGCAGAACACGCCGCAGAACTTGATACACTCATAGATGCTTGGACGCGGCAATACCCCTTGCACGAGATATTACGCTGTCTTGAAGAGGCACAGATACCAGCTGGTCCCATCTATTCAATTGCTGACATCGTGAAAGACGAGCAGTATCAACAGCGCGAGATGATCTTGTCGGCAGAGATCGAGGGTGTTGGCACCGTCGCCATGCCCGGCCTTGTACCGAAACTTGCGCAGACGCCGGGGGGCATCGACTGGTATGGTGGTGCCATTGGCATGCATAATCAGGAAGTCTATGGTGAGCTACTCGGCCTTTCGGCTGAGGAGATAGCGCAGCTGACCGAACAAGGAGTCATCTAATGCAGGTACCAAATATTGTCGAGATTGTCGAGGTGGGGCCGCGTGATGGCTTGCAGAACGAAGCGGTGATCGTCCCGACAGAGAAAAGCTGGCCCCTAAGGATGGGGTTTTCCATGATTACCAGTGCATAAGCTATTTTATGTATGCGATGTAGTACAATATGTGAAGTTACAATGTTGTACTTCCGTATCGCTTTGGAGGAAATAGTATGCCACGCGCTATAGACTTTCATGTTCATCTCCCCACGACTGAGTTCATGCAAGTGACATTGGGTCCCTATGCGAAGGCTGCAGAGCGTTTCTTTCGTACAGAGGTAAAGCTCAAAGACATGGAGCAGATTGCAGCTGACTACGCGGAACTCGATATGATCGGCGTGCTGCTGGCGTGGGATGCGGAAACGGCGACGGGGCTTCCTCCGCTGGGAAATGATTATGTGGCAGCCATCGTCAATCGCTATCCACAGCAGTTCATTGGTTTTGCCAGTGTGGACCCGCATAAGGGAAAGTGGGCCGTCAAAGAGATTGAACGCGCTGTCAAGGAGCTGGGACTAGCCGGAGCAAAGTTCCATCCAGGCGTACAAGCCTTCTATCCAAACGATCCCACTTTTTATCCTTTGATGGAGAAAATTCAAGAGTTGGGGATACCCGCGCTTTTCCATACAGGCACGAACGGTTTGGGGGCTGGCACTCCTGGTGGGATGGGTATTAAACTCGATCATACCCGGCCAATTTACCTTGATTCGTTGGCCGCAGACTTTCCAGGCTTGACAATTATTGGTGCCCATCCTTCATGGCCGTGGCATGAAGAGATGATCGCCGCTATGCAGCATAAAACCAATCTGTACAATGATCTCTCTGGTTGGTCACCCCGTTACATTCCTGAAGCACTGCTACGTGAGGCCGCGACACGTTTGCAAGACCGTTTCTTGTTTGGCTCTGATTATCCCTTTATTACGCCGCAACGCTGGATGAAGGATTTTGAGTCAGTAAAGATCGAATTCAAGCCCGAGGTGCGTGCAAAACTGATGTGGCGCAATGGGCAGAAATTGTTAGCTCACACCCCCATTGCCCACATGAATTTCTCATCCGAGTAGCCTTCTTGGGGGTGTTTGGGCGTTTTCATTGACACAGGCATGAGTGGGTTCCTATACTACTTACAGCAATCATTCGCTGAGGGCGTATGACTACGCAAGAAGAGGTAAAACCCACATGTCTTTTACGCAAGATGAATTGCAAGCTCTCCATAGTATCATGGAGCAACACTTATCCTCACATCGTCGTGAGTTAGAACGTAGTCTCGACCAACGGATGAATGGGTTGCGCCGCGATTTTGAGCAACGCATGCTTTCTACTCAGCAAGACATGGCGCGCCTGTTCGCGCAACGCCTCACGGATCAGCAGACGAAACTGGCGAATACCCTGAACTACCGCTTAGACACGCAGCAAAATCGCTTGCTTGATGAGGTCACCCGTAATGTTGCGCAGAACCAACAGCAGCAACAGCAACACTTTGAGTCGTTTGTAGAAAATGTGCTTGCGGCACAGCTATTAGCGATGGAGCAACTCCTACAACAGCATCTTCCCTTTGCCACTGATGATGTCCTTGCGGCTAATGATACCATGCAAGCACCATATGACGATGAGCAACCGCAAAATATGGCGGATATAGAAGTGCAAACCGACATCTCTTGGGAAGATTTAGCAGAGGTGATGGGGAAAGCCCTGGATGATCGTTTATCTCTGCTCAATGAGTCGCTGCAAGGTGCCATCAGGACTATAGAACAACACCTCTCCGTTCGCCTCTATGAGCTGCGTGAGGAAGTGTTACGCAGACAAGCGCAGGTATATAATGGAACACTGAACAATGCGCAAGATGTGTTGTTAAGCATTGAAGATCTTGAGCGCGTAATAGAGTCGATGCAGGTTGCCATGACCTCTAATCATGCCCTCCTCTCTCGTCGCATCTCTAATCATCAGCAGTTGCCACCAGAGAAGGCACATCCATCTGCCCCGAACGCGGAAAGCCTCTCTTCTGCCAGCACCACCTCGTTCCACACCGAGGAAGGCCGCATCAAAGAGTAATTGTGCTCAGTATTTCCGCGTGCGCGTTACATTTTGTATATGAGCATGGCGATTGCTCCTTACTCATCCTGCCAACGATGCTATCGCATCTAGCTTCGCTCAGGCAGGATGCAAGGAAGCCTTGGGTCGCCATACACCTATTCTTTCCGATTGACTTCCACAATAGCACTATGATATAGTATTCACGCACTCCTTTGTGTTGGGAGTGTGTTTTGTCATGTCTGAACGTGTCTCTTGTGTTGTGTGACAAAGTAGAGAACCAGTATCCCCTGTCGTACGGATACTGGGTTTTTGTGTTGTCCGTTGCACTACCTCGTCGTTATGGTAGCGATACTATGTTGTTCCTCTGTCACCGTACTTTTCCTATTTGCTTGCTCGTGTGTAATTTCATCTCTATAACACTGTCTTCTGAAAGGAATAAATTACTATGTCTTTCATGATTGAGGCCGAGCTGTTAGGTAAGTCGTTTCGCGTCGCACGGCGCCGACCAGGGATAGTGGGTGGGTTACGCAGCATTGTAAATCCAGATATACGCACAGTAGAGGCCGTACGCGATCTTTCATTGCGGGTCGAGCGCGGCGAGATGATGAGTCTGGTGGGGCCAAATGGTGCAGGGAAAAGCACCACTATTAAAATGCTGACGGGTATTCTAGTTCCTACTCATGGCACGGTGCGTGTGGCTGGTTTCGTGCCAATGCAGCAGCGGCGCGAATTAGCGGCGCGTATCGGCGTGGTGTTTGGTCAACGCACACAACTGTGGTGGGACTTACCACTAATTGACTCATTGCAGTTGTTACGCCACCTTTACCGCGTACCGGAGGAGCGTCACCGCCACAACCTGGCACGCTTACGTAAGATGCTCGATCTCGATGAGTTCATCGATACACCTGTGCGCCAACTCTCGCTTGGTCAGCGTATGCGTGGCGATCTTGCGGCTGCCCTCTTGCATGAGCCGGAACTGCTCTACCTCGATGAGCCGACAATCGGTCTGGATGTCGTCGCGAAAGCGCGTATTCGCGAGTTTTTGCTCTCCATCAATGCCGAGCAGGGCGTGACGGTGTTGCTGACAACGCATGATATGGATGATGTTGAGACTTTGTGTCCGCGCATGGTCATTATCGACCACGGCCAAAAGCTCTACGATGGTACGGTGAGCAACATTCGCGAACGCTTCGGTGGTGAGCGCACGCTGATTGCTGTGCTTGATCCAGCTGAGTTGCCACGCTTGGCACGCGCTACCCAGCAGTCGGAGCAGTTTGTGCTTGCCGACCTGCCAACTGGTGTGCGTCTGGTGCGCAATGAGGGGCCGCGTTTCTGGCTAGGTTTTGGGCGTGATAGTATTCCCGCGCACGAACTTGTCGCTCTGCTGGGTGCCCGCTATCGCTTGCGCGATGTCACCTTTCAGGAGCCTGAGATAGAGGATGTCATCCGTCGCATCTACGAAGAAGGACTGTTACTGCGCGAACTAGAAACTCCATCCCTCGAAAAGTAGAGTCAGTCCTATCTGAAGGCCACTCAGAAAGAGGGGTGCAGGGGATGCAGTCCCTTGCCGGAGCGCGAGGTGTCCTCGCAACACCACCTCCCAACAAGTGGTCCGTAGGCCAGCAGAAGAGTTATGAGCGGATTTCAGGTCCTATGGCTTGCACTGCGGCCATATATTTGGTATGCTAGTAAGGAAGATTGAAAGAGAAGATTTGTCTTCAAAAATAGTCTAAATATTCTTTAGAGGAGAGCAGAAGCTTATGGATAGTTCTCTTCAAAGTGCTAATCTCACCGCAGAGGAAACACAAGGATCGCTAGAGCATAAGGATACAGCACATGGCCAGGGTGAAGAGCCTCATATCCATCTGCCAAATCCTAGCTTGTGGCCACTTATTTTAAGTGTTGCTGTCATTCTGGCGATTACTGGTCTGTTGTTCATCCCTGCTAATCCCTGGTTAACCATCATCGCGGCTCCGTTTGTCGTCGTTGGTATCCTGGGGTGGGCACTGGAAGATCCGATGGCGCCGATGAAGGGGCACTTTGATATCGTTTCTACTGGTGCTTCAGCGCGATTTCAAATTGGTCAAGAAGTTATTGATAAAGATGGTGTTTATCTGGGCAAAGTGCAGGCCCGCTTTGGGGATAATTATATTCTAGTTGAACACGGCGGTTTGCTCGTCAAAACATACTATGTTCCACAAAGCCTCGCCAGAAGCAATATTCAAAAGAATGCTGTTCTTCTCCTGGTAAGCGAAGATGAACTGGTAAGCAAGGGGCTCACCACCGTTCCCGATGATCTCTATGACGATGCGCCAGAATTTGGTGCGCCACTCACAACCGGCGTTGCGCAATTCGCGAGTGGCCCACTATCACCCGCGGAAACTGGTCACTATAACTATGGTCCCAATTTCCCTGGTATCAATACCGATGCGAGTGGCTCCTATCATCGTGATGAAGTGCGCCCAATTCCGCAAAAGTATGTGGGAGAGCGTCGCAAGTCATATGCAACGAGGCGCACTCTTCCTAAGAGGGCGACCAATCCAGAATAAGCAAGCCCCCGCTCAAAGCACAAAAAAGAGGAACCATCAAATCGTTCCTCTTTTTTGTGCTTTGAGCGGATACTGTAATGCTAATACTCGTAGAAGCCCTTGCCGCTCTTCCTCCCCAACATCCCTGAAATGACCATTCGTCTGAGGAGTGGCGGTGGAGCGTACAGCGGGTCTTTGTACTCCTCGTAAATCGCCTCTGCTGCCCACAGCGTGGTATCAAGGCCGACATAATCCAACAGGGTAAACGGTCCCATCGGATAGCCGCAGCCGAGTTTCATGGCGGTGTCGATATCATCGCGAGACGCCTGCCCATTCTCCAGCATGCGTATCGCCGCTATTAAATAAGGAATTAACAAGAAGTTAACGATGAAACCCGCGGTATCCTTTGCTAACACGGGCTTTTTCCCGAGGGAAAGGGCGAACTGCCGCACAGTTTCAATCGTGTCTTCCGACGTGGCAATGGTTTGAATAATCTCGACCAGTTGCATCACAGGTGCGGGGTTGAAGAAGTGTAAGCCACACACTTTGTCGGGACGTTTCGTGACCGCTCCCATTTGTGTGACATTCAACGATGACGTGTTGCTGATAATCAATGCCCCTGATTTAAGGACGCGATCAAGCGTTGGGAAGAGTCGTAACTTCTCTTCCATATTCTCGATGACTGCCTCTATGACCAGATCGCAGTCGGCAAAATCTTGCATGTTCAACGTGCCGTGCAAACGCGCTTTATTTTCAGCAACCTGGCTTGTTGTCAGTTTGCCTTTGCTCGCCATCGTGTCCCAGGCACTAGAGATGCGTGCCATACCCCTATCGAGAAACTCTTGCTTCACTTCGCACACAAGCGTCTCATAGCCAGCTTGAGCACAGGTTTGCGCGATGCCGCTTCCCATTAGGCCAGCACCAACGACACCAACCTTTTGTATCGCCATTGAGTTTTGTCCTTTCAAAATGCACTAACTAAAGCGCGGAGAGTTGCTGGTAGAAAACCTTACAACATTTCACCCTTCACACCCATATTGTAGCATACCCTCACATGTTAAAGTCTTCTCGATACTTCACGTATTTGGCTTTACTGCACGGTGGGTTACAGCTGTGATCGTGTGAAATCGAATTTTTTGAGGAGGCTCGACAAAGAAAAACTTGCAGAGAAAGAAGTTGAAGACAGATAGCTGTTTTAAGGATGATATCATTCCGCTCCCTCTTGTGGGGAAATTGGTTCAATGAAGATGGGGCGCAGTTCCCTGATAGCTGTCATACCGCCCGCCGCACTTCCGTGACGGTGTAGTGACACGCGATAGCTCACGCGGTCGGGGCGATAGTAGCGTTCCTGTACATACACGGGGATATTCCCCGTTGTATACGAAATACGCCGGATGAGGAGCAATCCCGTTCCTGAAGCCAATGTCAGCAGCCTGGCTTGCTCAGATGTAGCGGTTGCCGCCGTGATTTGGAACGTGCCAGATTCCACAAGAATGCCGTAGCGCGTCTCAAGAATGTGATAGATGGTCTCAGAGGCAAGGGCGGTTTCGGACACCAGTAAGCCGAAACGTAGAGGAAGCCATGTGGTATCATAGGCGATAGGGCGTTCATTAGCGAGACGCAACCGATCCACACGGACCACTTCCTCGTTCTTGGACAGCGCAAGTGCTTCAGCTACTTCCTGGCTCGCCAACTCGTGCGCCATCGCGAGGACCCGCGAGGAAGGAGCGAGCCCAGCTACTTCCATGTCTTCAACGAAATCGGTGAGTCTCACCAAATCCTGCTCGATGCGCTTTTCGGCAACGTACGTTCCCTTCCCGTGTCGACGTATTACTAATCCCTCTGCCTCTAGTTCATCAAGTGCCTGCCGCACGGTAATACGGCTAATTCCGTACTTCTGGATCAATTCGGACTCTGCTGGAAGTCGATCTCCAGACTGGTACGTACCACGCTCGATCTCCGTGCGGATAATTTGTTTGAGCTGATAATATAATGGAATGGGGCCTGGAAGCAAAGGCTGTGATACCATTGAAATGCCTCACGAAAGTACTTGATATGGCGACATGTTGATATGTGCTCTTTGTTGTAGTATACCCTATCAGGGAGTCGTGAGCAATCTTTCGTGGGAAAACAGTATTCCGCTCTTCCATGCAATACCCGCGTGTCTTTCATTAGACCCTAACTTATTATGTCAACATGTCGTCTTATTAAGATATGTTGACATAATAATTTTTGGTGTTATATAGTGGGAGAAAAGCGTTTTCGCTCTACACAGATGGAGCGCAAGGAAATCGCGATGTTGAGAAGAGAGGATCGAAGACGGTTCTTTTGTATGGTTGAAAATGGGACGTGGGTCGCATGACAGTTACCTTCATTCAGCAACTTCTGGCAGTAGGCTCAGGTGTGATCGTAGGCTTTTCTCTTGGCTTGATCGGCGGTGGTGGGTCCATACTGGCAGTCCCGTTGCTTCTCTATCTCGTAGGCTATCGCGATACCCATGTCGTGATTGGCACGACCGCACTGGCCGTGGCTCTGACGGCATTCGCCAACTTGATTCTGCACTGGCGCGCTGGTAATGTGCGCTGGAAAGCGGCCCTTTCCTTCGCCTTGCCAGGGGCCGTCGGGGCAGCAATAGGGAAGGTCTTTCCTGGCAAACAACTGCTTTTTCTCTTTGCCTTGTTGATGATCGTTGTTGCAATCTCCATGGTGCGTCCGCGCAGAGATACCTCAAGCAGACCAATGCTCTCTGGTTGGCCCCTCCTCATACGGACAGTCCAGTCAGTTTCCTGGTTGGCCTACTCTCAGGTTTTTTCGGAATTGGAGGAGGATTTCTTATTGTTTCTGGACTCATGTTTGCTACAGGCATGCCGCTGTTGAGTGCCGTGGGCAGTTCGCTCGTCTCCGTAGGCACCTTTGGAATGACCACCGCCATCAACCTATGCACTCTCGGGCCTGGTGAACTGGCTAGTCGCGGCGGAATACATTGTCGGCGGTATCGCGGGCGGATTGGTAGGCGCATACCTGGCAACACGTTTGGGGAAACAGAAAAAGATGCTTAAGCAATTTTGATAGACGTTCGAGAACCCCATGAATATAAAAACGGTCATGCAAGAAGAGCAAAGAATATTCCCTTGAGCCAAATACAGCAACGAGTCAGCGAGATACCACATGACCGCAAGGTATTGCTCATCTGCCAGAGTAGTCACAGGAGTATGCAGGCGGCTAGTTTCCTTCAGAAGCAAGGACTAGAACAGATTGTGAATGTAACCGGAGGAACGTCTATCTGGCGTTTACACCAGTTATCGATGGAATAAGGGAAACACTATCCTATGGCAACCGCGCCTTCTTTGCACGCGTACGCTTGAATAAGCCCAACATGGTTCTTAACTTATTATGATAACATGTTGACATAGTAATGACTCCCAACTATACTTACAAAGAAGCATATGCAGACAATGGGAAGGCAATGAAGTCGTACCTACCTGGAAGATACCGCCGCGTCCAGGTGCATGTGTCGCAGGGGGCAAAGCAAGCCTTGAGATACAGAAAGATGGCGGTATGAGGTGCAATGATGCAGATCAAGCAATTCTTTTTAGAAGGACTGGGACACCAATCTTACTTCGTAGCTGATGGAAAAAGCGCGATAGCCGTTGTTGTTGATCCCCGACGCGATGTAGATATCTATCTGCAAGAGGCGAAGCGGGCGCATGCGCGTATCACCCACATCCTGGAGACGCACATCCATAACGATTATGTCACGGGTGCGCGGGAACTCTCTGCTCATACTGGGGCAACGATTGTTGGAAGTGCAGAAGGTCACATCGTTTACGAGCACCAGGCGGTTCGAGATGGTGATACCGTCGCTGCTGGCGAAATGACTTTTCGGGTCATAGCAACGCCTGGTCACACCCCTGAGCATGTGAGTTATGTCCTCTATGAGCCAGAAAGTGCGCAGCCGCATGCCGTTTTCAGTGGTGGCAGCATGCTTGTCGGCAGCGCGGGGCGCACCGACCTGCTCGGTTCCGCAATGACGCTCACCCTGACGCGGCAGCAGTATCACTCGCTGCGCCGCATGCTCGAAACCCTTCCCGGCAACGTTCTCGTCTATCCGACACACGGTGCTGGCTCGTTTTGTACCGCCAGTGCCGTTGCGGACACGCGCAGCAGCACTATTGCTCAAGAACGCGTTATCAGCCCCGCTGCTCAGGCATCGTCCGAGGAGGATTTTGTCCACCGCCAGCTTGCTGGCTACACAGCCTACCCAAACTATTACGCCTACATGCATGACATCAACCAGCATGGACCTCGTATCCTCGGCGATTTCCCTGAACTCGCGGCTCTCTCACCGCAGGTGGTGCAAGCACGTATGCGTGCTGGTATCCCGCTCGTCGATGCGCGTTCACGTGACGCATTTGCGCAAGAACATCTACCCGGCTCGTTGAATGTTGAATTGGATAGCTCATTCAGCACGTACATAGGCTGGATATTACCCTTCAACACACCACTGATGGTGTTGATTGAGGATGAGGAGGGACGACGCGAGGCGGTGGTGCAGCTGATTCGTATCGGCTATGAACAGGCGCAAGGGTACGTTGAGAATGGCATTGCAGGTTGGAAGGCAGCAGCCTTCCCCACGAGCAGTTTCGAGCGTATCGATATCGACACGCTCTATAAACGCTGGTCGCAGCACACGCAGATGGCAATTGTTGATGTACGGCGCGATGACGAGTGGCGCGATGGGCATATCCCTGACTCGTTGCACCTGCACCTTGGCGAACTGCCTCAGCACCTGGATCAGGTTCCACGAAATACTCCTCTTGCAGTTGTCTGTCAGAGTGGTCAACGTGCCGAAATCGCCGCAAGTATGCTCGCGGCAACCGGGCGACAGGTGACTGCCGTGCAAGGCGGTGTCCTGGATTGGACTGAGCGAGGCTTCCCCACTCTCACAGGCGAGGAGGCAACACCGCACGTCTCCGGACATGATCACGCTACGCACACTCATCCATAATAATTGCCTCTCGCCTCAACTATTCAGCAAGACGACTTATTCCCTGAACAAACCTGAAAGGGAAGTTATGTATGACGAAATATGGCTTTGTCATCGACCAGAGGAAATGCATCGGCTGTCATGCCTGCACTGTTGCTTGTAAAGCCGAGCACGACGTGCCAATTGGGGTCAATCGCACCTGGGTGAAGTACATTGAAAAAGGCGAGTTTCCCAACACGCGCCGCTATTTCCTTGTCAACCGCTGCAATCACTGCGACGACGCACCTTGCGTCAAGATTTGTCCCACGAAGGCACTATACAAGCGTGCCGATGGCATCGTGGATTTCGACAACACGCGCTGCATTGGTTGTAAATCCTGTATGCAGGCGTGTCCCTACGATGCCCTCTATATCGACCCGAACAATCACACAGCGGCGAAGTGCAATTACTGCGCTCATCGTACCGAGCAAGGTTTGGAGCCTGCGTGCGTTGTGGTGTGTCCCGAACATGCCATCATTGCCGGAGATATGCACAACCCGAAAACAGAGATTGCGCAGCTCATCGCGCGCGAACCGGTGCGTGTTCGCAAGCCAGAACAAGGAACGAAACCCAATGTCTACTATCTGGGTGCAGATGAGGCCGCGATTAACCCTGAGGCCGCCGTGCAAGAGTTGCCACATATGACGATGTGGAGTACGATGTTACGCCCTCATCATGAAGATGAACGCACCTTTGACCCCAGCCTGTCGCTGCGTACACAGAACAATGCTCATGAAACTCCACCTGCCAGCGTGACCACCGTTGCGCCTTCTCTTAATGGACATGCTGGACGCAAGCCTGTGACGCTCAATCCACTCAAACCCTATCAACCGGCAGGAGACCCCGCGAAAGCGCACGTGGTGTACGACGCACCTAAGAACAGTGCGCCGTGGGGTTGGATGGTTTCGGCTTATCTGGGCACAAAGTCGATTGGAGCGGGTGCTATGGTGGTTGCGGCCTTTGCGCTGGCCCTCTATGGCTTCCATGGCAACCTGAGTGGATCCTTGAACGCCTTGTTGGGTATCGCAGCACCGATCATCGGTGGTCTCTTTATCGCGGCGACCCTCGTGCTCCTCGTTGCAGATCTCAAGCGGCCTGACCGTGCGCTCTTTCTCCTCACCAAAGCCAATCCGACCTCGTGGTTGGTGTGGGGTGGCTATATTCTAGGTATCTTCGGGCTGATCGAGGTGGCTTGGTTTGGCGCAGTTATTTTCGGTCTTTTCGGCCTGTTGCGCATCCTGCTGCTTCCAGCGGCCCTCTTTGGCGCAGCAGCGGCTGGCTATAGCGCGTTCCTCTTTGGACAGGCCGAGGGACGCGATTTCTGGCAAAGTCCACTCTTCCTTCCCATTCTGCTGGTGCAGTCAGTGCTAGCTGGCTCGGCTATGCTTGGCCTCTGCGCCCTGTTTTTGGGCGCGGGCAGCGAGCTGCTCACATTGTTGACCATCACACTTCTGAGTTCGGTTGGAGTTCATCTCCTGCTCATCCTCATGGAAGTCTTTGGTTCACATAGCAATAGTCACGTCGCGGCTGCCGCGCACGCCATCACAAGCGGTCCACTGCGTTCCATCTTTCAAGGTCTCTTCCTTGGTCTTGGGACGCTGGTTCCCCTAGTCTTGCTGGTGTTTGCCCTGCTCGTTCCCAGTACACAACCTGCCCTGCTCGCCCTGGCAGGGGTGCTTGCATTGGTCGGCCTGTTCGCCTATGAGCATTGTTTCGTTGTCGCCGGACAAGCGGTCGCGTTGAGTTAGTCAAAACGGAGAAAAAGGAGCGTTGCATGCCAGAACTTCCTCTACCACAAGGTGAACAGTTCGCACCAAATGGTGAACCAATGACGATACGCGATCTTGCCTCGTGTCCGCCACCAGAGCGTTGGCAGGACTGGATGGAGTACGATGCGAAAGCATGGCCACGCAAGGTCGAGCGACATTATGAGCTGATTCCTACCATCTGCTTTAACTGCGAAGCTGCCTGTGGTCTGTTAGCATACGTTGATAAAGAGACTGGGCGTGTCAAAAAGTTCGAGGGCAACCCCTATCATCTAGGCAGTCGCGGACGCAACTGTGCAAAGGGACCCGCGACGATCAACCAGATTCACGATCCTGAGCGTATTCTGTATCCTCTGAAACGTGCGGGTAAGCGTGGCGAAGGGAAATGGGAGCGCACAACCTGGGATGAGGTGTTAGAGACGATTGGCGCGAAGATTCGCAACGCCATCGTCGAAAATCGCCGTGACGAGGTGATGTATCACGTTGGTCGCCCTGGACACGATGGCTATATGGAACGCGTGCTGGGTGCGTGGGGCGTTGATGGACACAATAGCCATACCAATATCTGCTCCTCGTCGGGACGCTTTGGCTACCATATCTGGTGCGGCTCGGACCGCCCCTCGCCCGATCATGCCAATGCACGCTTTATCTTGCTCATTAGTTCACACCTGGAGACAGGCCACTACTTCAATCCGCAGGCGCAGCGCATCATTGAGGGCAAGATGAAGGGGGCGAAGCTCGCTGTGATGGACCCTCGCCTCTCGAACACAGCGAGCATGGCAGACTACTGGCTCTCAACGTGGCCGGGTTCCGAAGCGGCGGTTCTCCTCGCTATGGCACGTATCATTCTCGTCGAGAAGCTGTACAACCGCGAGTACATGAGACGCTGGGTCAACTGGCAGGAATATCTGGCAGCAGAGCACCCCAACGAGCCGCAGACCTTCGAGCGTTTCATTGAGGTGCTCATCGACCTGTATGCTGAATACACACCTGCCTTTGCCGCACGCGAGAGTGGAGTCGTGGAGGCGATGATCGTTGACCTAGCGCGACAGATCGGGCATGCCGGAACCGCCTTTGCCGCACACACCTGGCGAGCGGCGAGTGCAGGCAACCTGGGGGGCTGGCAAGTGCCACGCGCCCTCTGGTTTCTTTCCGTTCTCACTGGCAGCATCGGTACGCCGGGTGGCACCGCCCCCTACACCTGGAACAAGTTCGTTCCCACGCCTTTCCTCAAGCCAAAACCCTCTGAGATCTGGAACGAACTGCTCTTCCCAGACGAGTATCCGCTTGCCAACTACGAAATGAGCATTCTCCTTCCCTACTTCTTGAAAGAGGGACGTGGGAAACTCTCGGCCTACTTCACACGCGTCTACAATCCCGTCTGGACCAATCCCGATGGCACTGCATGGATCGAGGCACTGACCAATGAGCAACAGGTGGAGTTGCATGCCGCCCTCACCCCCACCTGGAACGAGACGGCATGGTATGCCGACTATGTCCTTCCCATGGGGCTGGCGAGCGAACGACACGATCTGATGAGTCAGGAGACGCACGCCGCACGCTGGATTGGCTTCCGCCAACCGGTGTTGCGCGTCTACCAGGAGCGACATGGCGAGCCGAGCCGCTACACCTATCAGGCGAACCCCGGCGAGATATGGGAAGAGGACGAGTTCTGGATCGAGCTATCGTGGCGCATTGATCCCGATGGCAGTCTCGGCATTCGCAAATACTTTGAGTCGCCGTATCGACCCGGTGAGAAGCTCTCGATAGAGGAATATTATCGCTGGATTTTTGAGAACAGCGTGCCAGGACTACCAGAAGCGGCGGCACAAGAAGGATTGTCACCGCTCGCCTACATGCAAAAGTATGGGGCATTTACGATACCCGCAGAGAAGGCTCCCGTCTTCCAATTGAATGAGCAAGCGGTGAAGCCCGAACTACTTCAGGGAGCCGAGGTCGATGAACACACCGCGGTCATCAGTCGTGATGGCACGAAGATCGGCGTGATGATTGACGGGGTGGCACGTGAAGGGTTCCCCACCCCATCGCGCAAACTGGAGTTTTATTCGGCGACGATGAAAGAGTGGGGCTGGCCCGAAGGGTCGGTGCCGAGCTATACGCGGAGTCATGTTCACCCCTCGCACATCGACCACGCACAAGGCGAGTACCTGCTCATCCCCACCTTCCGTCTGCCGACGCTCATCCACACGCGTTCGCATAACGCCAAGTGGCTCAGTGAAATCTCCAACGCCAATCCCGTGTGGATACACCCCATCGACGCGCACCGTATTGGCGTGCAGACAGGCGACCTCCTGCGCGTGACCACTGACATCGGCTACTACGTCAACCGCGCCTGGGTGACCGAGGGGATTCGGCCTGGTGTCGTTGCCTGCTCACACCACATGGGACGCTGGCGGCTCGAAACCGCTGTTGGTACCGACCGTTGGGCATCGGCGAAAGTGGTATTGGGGAAAGGACAGGATGGCATCTGGCACATGCGGCAGACCGAAGGGGTACGTCCCTACGCGAGTAAAGACCCCGACTCAGCGCGCATCTTCTGGCGCGAGTCCGGCGTGCATCAAAACCTGACGTTTCCGGTACATCCTGACCCAGTGAGCGGAATGCACTGCTGGCATCAAAAAGTGACGGTCACCCCTGCTCAAGCGGGTGATCGCTATGCCGACATCTCCGTCGATCCTGCAAAGGCTCACGAGGTCTATCAGCAGTGGATGGCGATGACACGCCCACAAACACAGCGTCCCGATGGGCTACGTCGTCCGCTCTGGATGTTACGCCCCTATCGTCCGGCGAATGGCGCGTTCAAGCGCGAGGGAGTCAGGACGAAGTAAGGGAGTATGAATACACCGTTGCCTGAAACGGTTGCGATTGACAAGCAGAATGTCTGAACTGTTTGTCTTTTCTTGGCTGTTTTCCTCATCTCGTCAACGATTTATGTACTCCCAACACAGTAGGCGAGTACATTGATTTGACAGCAAGGGTGAGACGCGCTATACTCAAAGCAGTTGTATATGACTAGATGCCCAATAAAGATGTTGTTTTTCGAGGAGAGTTATGCCAAAGATTGTGGATGAACAGATGCGCGAGGCAACCCGTCTCCATATCCTGCATGAGGCGGCACGCGAGTTTGCCCGCTTGGGTTTTGATCAAGCGAACATCAACACCATCGCAGAACAAGCGGGGATTGGCAAGGGCACTATCTACCTGTATTTTGAAAATAAGCGTGAGGTGTTTCTGGCGATGCTACGCTACATCGCACAGTCCCAGTTGGCAACGATTCGCACCGCTTTGGCTACTGAAGGGCGGTTACAACAACGTTTAGAGCGGCTCTTTCGCGCGTTTGTGCGCCTTGCAGAAGAAGAAAGCGACCATTTCAATGTCTATATGAGTGCGCTCTACGGGGTCAATCGCGCATTTCAGAACGAGGCGACAAAGTTGTTGCGTGATTATGTAACAGTGATTGCGCTGGTGTTGGAAGAGGGTCGGGCCCGTGGTGAATTATGTTGCAGCGATATTGAAGGGACAGCCTTAATGATCCTTTCCTTAACCGAGTCTTTCGTCCTCTCAGCGCGTGTGCTCGGTCAGTCAGAGCAGGCGATCAACCAACAGGCCGAAGCAGTCGCGCAACTGATCTTGCGCGGTATCGGTGGGAGCGTGTAGCCATGCTCCCTTTTTTATCCCTTTATTGAATGTCTGCCCACCCATTGATGAGGCGGAAAACGCTATCGCCTTCTATTGCACCGTTTTTCCTGGTAACGGTGTACCGCCTGCTGAGGGATACCAGGCTCAATACATGTCATGAACTCATCGAAGGGTAAACGGAGTACTACACTACCGCTTAAAGGCTTTAGAAGAGAGGTTTTACGTATCCTGGTTCCACCTCGATACGGGAAGTCAGGAGTTGCTCAAATGAATGTGACTGTCCTTGTCACCTTTTTACGCCGCCTTTTTCACGTGCGCCGTGTCAAGAGAAGCTTTGAAAGCCCACGCTACCTGCTCAAATGGTTGCTCATCAGCACACTTATTGGTCTCGTTGCTGGTGTGGGGGCTATCGCGTTCTATGCCGCCATCCATTTCGCGACGGGGGCATTCTTAGGCCAGATTGTTGGCTATCTTCCTCCCGATCCAGCGGGGGAAGGCGGAGGCACCCATGTCATGTCGTTCTGGTCCTCGGCACGTCCCTGGCTCTTGCCTCTCGTCACAACGGCTGGCGGATTAGTTGCTGGTATTATTGTTTTTACGCTCGCTCCAGAAGCCGAGGGACATGGAACCGATGCCGCGATAGATGCTTTCCACAAGGGCAAATCTATACGTGCGCGCATCCCCCTTATCAAGCTCGTGGCTTCCGCGATCACCATTGGCACAGGCGGCTCCGCAGGCCGTGAAGGACCTGCGGCACAGATCAGTGCGGGCTTCGGCTCAATTCTAGCGTCGATCTTGCGCTTAGATATACAAGATCGACGCATTGCGCTTGCCACAGGCATTGGGGCTGGTATTGGAGCTATTTTCCGTGCTCCACTTGGTGGGGCGATTCTCGCAGCAGAAATTCTTTACAAAAATGATCTGGAAATCGAAGCGATCATTCCCGCGCTCATGGCGTCGATCATTGGTTACAGTGTCTTCGGGGCGTGGTCGGGTTGGAGTCCGATCTTCGCGACACCTAGTAATCTGGCGTTCACGTCCCCCTTTCAGTTGGGCTACTATGTCGTGCTCGGCTTGCTGTGTGGACTGATGGGATTACTCTACGCACGCGGGTTCTACGGTATCACGCATGTCTTTCATCGTCTGCATCTTCCCAACTGGATCAAGCCTGGAATTGGGGGTCTGCTCGTCGGTCTGATCGGATTAGCACTGCCACAAGCGTTAGGGATGGGATACGGGTGGGTACAGGTAGGAATGGGGCAAGGGTTGCTCTCTATTCCTCTGTGGGTTCTTCTCCTCTTGCCCTTTGTCAAGATACTCACGACTGGCCTCTCGATTGGCTCGGGCGGCTCAGGTGGTATCTTCGGCCCTGGTATGGTCATTGGAGGGATGGTCGGTGCCTTAGTGTGGCGACTGACCTATCACGTTCTCCCCGGTATTCCGGACACGCCTGCCCCATTTGTGATCGTGGGCATGATGGCTCTCTTTGGTGGCATCGCACACGCCCCCCTCGCAGTGATGCTCATGGTTGCCGAGATGACGGGTAACCTCTCGATGCTGGCCCCGGCCATGATTGCCGTTGGCATCGCCTCGATCATCGTAGGCAAAGCCACAATCTATACCAGCCAAGTGGACACGCGTGCAGACTCACCTGCCCATCGCCTGCAAATGTCTTTTCCGCTGCTGTCAACGCTGGCGGTTCGTCAAACGATGACGGCACTCGGCCTGCACTTCTCCCAGGAGCAAACACTGGAGGAGGCTGAAAAACTACTTGCCGACCATGTGGAGAGTGGGGCACCAGTGCTGGATGCACAGGGGAAGCTCCTCGGTGTCTTGACGCTGGCTGATATACAGCGTGTGCCGGTGGTGGAACGTGCACTGGAGCGTGTGAAAATGGTTATGAATCGTGATGTGCTGGTTGTCTATCCCGACGATACCCTCGATGAGTCACTCGAACAGCTGACAAGTCACAAGGTGAGCTGGGCACCGGTTGTCGATGTTGAACATACTGTAGGTGATACATACGTGATTGGCATTCTTTCGGCCTCCACTATCGTGCGGGCATACCGTGAAACTCTGGCAAAAGATTCTCGCAGGATGCGAGGTCTTGTCGAAGGGACGGTGATGATTGAGGCGAAAATCGAACCCGGAATGCGCCTCGCAGGAATCGACCTGCGTGATGCTCAACTCCCCGCCGAGTGTCTGGTCGTTTCTATTCGCAGAAATGAGGAATTGCTCTTCCCGCGTGGTGGCACAAAGATTCTCGCTGGGGATATCGTGATGTTTCTGGTCAGCCCACGCGGCGAGGATCGCTTACAGCACTACCTTCTGGGACGCGTGGAGCCGGAGACAGCGTTAGCAGCTCTCCCCACAGGCGAGTCATAGAACTGGCTCTATTGCTATGGTCACCAAATCCTTGAAGTTCATATCCACAAGAGGAACGCACTTCATCTGAGTTTGAAAGATGGATTCGCTTGCAGCATCAAGGATTTGGTAGCTCCATGTTCTATCACTTACTCTCCGCATTTAGGTATGCACCTGGTATCAGCTATCGGGTTCTCGGATCGTCTGCGGTAAGTTCGATCGAGCGCAGGTATTTTACCACCTTCAGACCTGATGGTATTTCAATTTGTAAACGGAGGGGTGCCCCTTGCTCGATTGATAAAGGGGTGCCGTTAACCTCGTAGGCAAGAATGGCCTGTGTGTGGGCTATCAACATGCGATCCACGACTTCAGTGGAGGCAAGGTTATATTGCCCGAGCTGATACGTGCTAAAAACGACATATTGGGCTTCAGGCGACGCTTCACAACGCTTCAAAACTTCAACCAAGGGGACACCTGTCCATGTTCCGTTCTCCAATAAGGTGAAGACACTGTTCTGCGGAATGACGTGAGCATGCTTAGGAAGCATGCGGATGTCCTGGAGCGAAAGCTGAAGCGAGAAGCCGACCAGACCGTACACGAGAAGCGACCAGTCTCTAAAGCCGTGATGGGCAAGTTTCTTGTATTCCTCGCTTGTAGGTGGACTCCCATTGATCCAGAAGTGCGATGAAATATCAGAGTAGGTATAGGGCCTCACCGAGTCCGTTCCCACTGACTGTGGCGTCGGGCCCTCTGGCGTTCCCTTGGCCCGCGAATCCTCGTTCTTCTTCTGTTGCATATTCTTTCCCTGTTTCTTGGTAGTTATTGCTTACGGTCCCCACTTCTTCCGTGCGGAAGCACCTGTAACTAGTTTGTCTGCATGTGGTTAGAGAATGGTTAGAGTTTGCTGCATGTAGTTCCTTTCAAGAGATGTGCAACACATGCCTTTTCTAACCAGCTTTTTACTCTTTCTTGCTACACTTTGGATGAAGGCTTCTCTCAGTAACACGCGGTTGTTGAGAGAGCAAGTGGCTTTACCGCAGAAGAAGTGCTCACGCTCTCCTGGTTACGTCAGTGGTATCAGAATGGTGGCAGCGACCGGGTGATCATCCTACGACACCTGGAGTTCATCAAACGTCTGCTTGAGAATGGTAGATTAGAGCGTTAGGTTCTCATAGGGGTGCCATCGAACGGAGCTACAGTGCTTCGACGCGCTGTTATTATTGACTAATAGCCCATTATCATGTATACTTACAAAGTAAAAGAGAATAATAAGCTTAGCAATAGTAACCTTTTACAGGTATTCATGCGGATAAGGTATAGAGATGAGATTATGGATGGATAGTCAGTCATCATAGATAAAAGATGGAGCAAGGGCATGAAACGATTACTTGTTGTTGAAGACGAACCGCAGATCCTTCGGTTTCTCAGGCGTGGATTGACGTACCGAGGCTTTGAAGTTCACACGGCGTGCAGTGGCCACGAGGCACTTGAGTATGCGCAGGAGTGTTTACCTGACCTGATTGTGCTCGACGTTCTGTTACCGGATATCGACGGGTTCGAAGTATGCCGCCGCCTGCGCCGTAACGGAGAGATTGGCTTGCCCATTCTGATGCTGACGGCCAGAGACGAGGTTACCGATAAAATCGCGGGCCTGGACTCTGGCGCGGATGATTATATTACGAAGCCTTTTGACTTTGACGAACTCCTTGCGCGTATTCGCGCCGCCTTCCGCCGACGCGAAGGCATTCCACGTCTGACCGCGCGGATTCAGGTAGGGGATTTGCTTCTTGATGTCACCACGCGGCAGGCCTGGCGAGACGACCACCTGCTGAATCTGACGAAACGCGAATACGATCTGCTGGAACTTCTGGCCGAGCACAAAGGGCAGGTCTTGACCAAAAGCCAGATCTTTGAACGGGTCTGGGGGTATGACAATGAAGCAGGCTTAGAGGTCATTAAAGTCTACATCAACTATCTACGCACGAAACTCAATGGTGAGAACAAACCGGACTTGATTCACGCTGTACGTGGAATCGGCTACACCCTCAAGCCTGATCGTGCCTGCCCACTTGCAGCAGGCAGAAAGAACGGTTTGGCTAGCAAAGAAGAGCATAGTATTTAGCTGTCTAGGTGATAAGGAACACATGGAAGGGATTTTGACACAAGTGAAGAGCACCGCTCACAGATATAGGAGACTTCCAGGCTTTCCCAGGTCGTTACGCGGAAGACTCGTGCTCTGGAACATTGTGGTACTGCTTCTCACATTAGCAATACTGGAACTCATCGTCTACGCTGTGGTCAGCAACGAATTGATGGCCAGTGTCGATGCTCAGTTGCAGATACAGGCGGCTAAACTGCAGTATACGACGCACTTGTGGCAGTTGGACGGTCATGCCTTCGACGCGAGTTTCCTTGATCAGTTGCTTCAAACGGGCAGGGGTGACGAATTCGCGCCCAATGCTCCGTATGTCAAGCTCTTAGACCCGCGTGATGGGCATATCTTGCGCCGCTCACCCAATCTAGGAAAAGTGCGGCTCCCCTTCATCCTCAGCGATTTCACTGCCGCACTACAGCGTCAGCTTCCCCCTCATACCTATCAAGACAACGGTGGACCACAGGTGCGGATTCTGACCCTGGCATTGCGCGACGCGCAACAGCACGTCGTGGTGGTGGCCCAGGTCAGCCAGTCGCTGACATCGGTTCAGCAGGTCAGATTACTTCTGGCACTTGTCCTGGTAATAGGGGGATTCTGCGCAGCCATCCTCGCCTATGGTGTGGGTTTCTGGATCACCAGCCGCCAATTGCGTCCGCTGCGCGTGCTGAGCGCAACAATGCTCAATTTGAGTGCTCAAGGGCTGGGCATACACCTCTCCCCGCGTCAATCGAGTACCGAAATACAGCAACTTACTGATGCCTTCAACCAGATGTCGGAGCGTTTGGAGGCTAGCTTTGCGCTGCAGCGCACATTCGTTGCCGACGTCTCACACGAATTACGGACCCCTCTCACCTCTTTACGCGGGCAAATTGATGTTCTATTGATGGATCCTGCGCTGGACAGTGAGGTGCATCGCGACGTGCAGAGCATACGCGCCGAACTCGTCCGTCTCTCGCGCCTCGTCAATAATTTGCTCACGAATGCTCGTGCTGAAGCTGGAGTTCTGCCGCAGGTCTTCGCGGACCGAATGCACCTAGTGGAACTCGATGCGTTGGTAATTGAGGTGGCCAGACAGGCCCGTTTCCTGAGCCGGGGGGTGATCTTGCAACTGGGCGAGTTCCAGCAAACGAGCGTGGCGGGTGACGCCGATCTGCTCAAGCAACTCATGCTCAACCTGATCGATAACGCCCTGACCTATACGCAATCAGGTGGGAAGGTTTCGATCAACCTGACCTGCACCAGACCCGCTGCTGAGATGCTGGAGCAAGTGCAGGGCACTCCGCACGACGACTGGGCATTAGTGGAAATTCGTGATACTGGTCCCGGCATAGCACCTGCCGATGTACCATACATTTTTGAGCGTCACTATCGTGCGCACCATTCGCATGCGCGTGGAAAGCTGAGCTCCGGACTAGGGCTCTCTATTGCACTGCACATCGCCAGAGCTCATGGGGGGACGATCACTGTTGAAAGTGTTGTCAACCAAGGTACTTGTTTTCGGGTCTGGCTTCCCCGCTGTGAAGAGACCCCTGCCTCCCAGCAGGTTTCGTAGCACGAGAGGACCCAAAGTGACACACCTCCCCATTAGCCTAGAGTCCTGAGTGTTGTCAAATCAGCGGTAAACAATGTTAGCCTAAGAGGTCAAAGGATGCTCTGCTGTGGAAAGTTTGTCCGATTGTGTTCTCTGTACGCCATAGGACTCATCCCGCTCTAGGCTTTGAACTGCCAAGAGAAGTGGAACGGGGACTGAAAACCAGCCGTGCGAGCGATTTCACTCGCCGATTGGGTGGTGAATTTCGGCAGGCACGCTACCTGACACAGACGCAGCTTGAGCATGGTTGAGGGGGGGCTAAGATCCTTGCCATTTTGTGCATGAGCATCCTTTTGTTCCCAAAAATGCGACAGTCTGACCTTTTTCGTACGTAATGGAAGGGGAGCGCAACCTTCCTGCATATTGGTGCTCCTTTCTAGCCGGAAGATATGAGCTTTCCTTCTTCCTCTGCCCAATCGGGACAAGCATCGGGACAAAACCGGGACCATGCCTCATGACAACGGGACACGGCATCTGCTACACTGGTAGCAGATACACAGGACAGCAGGCTGTTCTTCCCTGCCCCACCTGCCTCATTTTCGGAAGAAAAGGAACAACCATGGTCTCACTGAGCATTTTCGGCACCCCAGTCAAGATAAAGCTAACGGTTTTGGTCCCCATCATCGCTCTTTGGGCAGGCGTTACTTGGTTAGGGTTCTCTTGGCATCCAGAACGTGGATTCTGGCAAGGTGTCCTCATTGGATTTGTCACCGTCATTCTTCTCATGCCTGCGGACTTTGGACATGCTCTCGCCCACATTTTCAGTGCTCGCTATGCAGGGGCACCAATGGATGAAATACTGATATCAGCGGGTATGCCACGAACCCTCTATTGGAACAATGAGGTTTCACCGGATGTCCATCGGATACGCGCATTAGGTGGTCCCATTTTCAACGCGGTAGGATTGCTCCTGAGCGCAGGGGTCTATGCAGTCGCATCAGGCCATGCCATCACAAGAGAGCTAGCGGCATGGTCGGCAGGAGGGCATGGACTCCTCTTGATACTGAGCCTGCTCCCTGTGCCCATAGTGGATGGGGGCACGCTCCTGAAGTGGACGCTGGTAGCAAGAGGAAGGACCACAGCGCAAGCGGATGAGATGATACGGCGAGTCGACTGGGTGATGGGAATAGTGGGGGGGCTGATTGGTCTAGGGTTCATCGTCATGCAGATGTGGATAGCAGGTGTGATCCTGGTGGGAATTGGTGCCGTTGTCATAGCTATAGCGGTGGGCAAGATTCGCTAGTGTTCGCCTACGCGCAATTGGAACCACACTCGCAAAGGAGTACGGACAAAGAGACAAGTATGATGTACAATTGCCATGGAACAACCGGACCGGAAGAAAGAATTCAGAAACGAGGGAAGAGCGTTTTCCGGTGCGAGCGGTGAGAAGAGTTAGGGAGCACACGGGCACTCCTACGTATCCAGTGAGCGTGACTGACCAGCGCGACTGGTCAACAGGAAGAAAGGAGAGGAGCTATGGAGCCGATTCGCCTGCTGATTGCCGATGACCATCCGCTCTTTCGCGATGGGCTGCGTGCCTTGCTAGAATCGGTCCCAGGGATGCAAGTGATTGGTGAGGTCACGACCGGCAACGAGGTCATCTTCTTTTTCGCGCTCTTCCCCGATGGGCGTTTTGTCCCCGGTTGGACGCGCTGGATGACCCTGGTCTACCTGGCGTGGCAAGTGCCGCTCTGCCTGCCATCTACCTCGCCCTTCTCGCTTGTCCACTGGCCTCCACTGCTGCTCGCCTTTCCCCTCCTCTGCCTGATCCTGGCCTGTGGCTTTGCCCAACTCTACCGCTACCAACGCGTCTCCACGGCCATCCAGCGACAACAGACGAAGTGGGTGGTGTTCGGCATGCTGATGGGCACCCTCTTCGATGCTGCCAATCTGCTGCCTCCGCTCA
>JBBPYR010000280.1:0-2751 GCA_038199755.1 Ktedonobacterales bacterium
GCACCCATCCGCTCACGGCAGCCCGCTGGATTAACACCTGTGTCGTTGACGCATACCAGACCTCGACTCGCACCGCCGCATTGCTCAAAAAACGCCGCAAGCGTTCGGTGGTACACCTTCCGCGCCCGACTCGGAATTCGACTGGCTATCCGGCTTAAATGCACACTGCGCCCTTTATATAATCCCACCATCAGCAATATCAAATTCGTCAAACGACTGTCGCACTGGTCAGGAATTAATGGCAGCACCCGCTCGCGCAAGATACTATACAGTTTAGGAATGGGGATTGAACGCACGGATCCTCGCTTTGGTTTCGTGTGGTAACTTAACCTTAATCGAGTTCTCTTGCCTTTTCAATCCCATTCCTTTCGCTCATCTGTTCAGGCTTGCGTGGCTAGTGGCAAATTAAATGAGTCACTGTCGAATGTCCGCAGTATCTCCTAAAGGTAGGACGGCAAACTCAAACAACTTATGGATGTGCGGAAGGTTTTTCAAGCGCAGTATCCATTTTTACGCGCTCATCCCAAGCGATTTTGAAGGTGTACATCCATTCAGACGCTTTGGGGTTAGCAAACAGGCTCAAGAAGATAGGAGTCATTAGGTCCCGCATCCACTGTTGAAAGGGCCGTGTCGCAAATTTCCCCGAATCGCCACGTTCAGCCACTTCGTACATTTTTGCGGTACGTTCACGCCGTAAATACTCATACATTGTCAGTGCCTGCTCTGCGTCGGGAATATCGCGCAGGCATTTGGCTAAGATAGCAGCATCTTCCAGCGCCATCGATGCACCTTGCCCCGAACTCGACGAGATAGCGTGGGCTGCGTCGCCCATCAGCACGATATGTTGGCTGTGCCATGTCTTTGGCTGTGTGGGCAACGTATAGGTGAGAAATTCAGGAAAGACCGTCTCTGCATTCTGAATAATTTCATTGATCATAGGTTGATCATCACAGAAAAGGTCTAGCAACTTTAGTTTTACGCGGTCTGGCGCTTGTAGTGCGTCGCGGTCTGGTTGCGTCGGTTGGAAATAATTAGCAAACCAATAGATATAGCCTGATAAACTCACATGATAGCCAAAAAAGGCACGTTTTCCGAAGATGAACTTGATGGTTTCTGGTTCAAATGGAAGCTTGACATTCTGAGTATACCCCCCTGTGTTAATCAGACCCGTGTACGTTGGCCTTACCATTGGATCGACATAGTGGCGAACTTTGGAATGCACACCATCTGCGCCAACGAGTAGGCTCCCTTCAACGCTCGTGCCATCTTGGAAAATCGCCTTGACGCCGAAATCCGTGTTCGTTTCGATGCCTTGGAGTTTTTTCCCGCGATGAATGGCAATACCCTGCCTTTCTACCTCTTCAGTGAGGGCCAGCACCAACGGCGCACGTTTGAGAAACACGCTTTTATTACCACCCACCGCAAGCAATCCGCCGCCTAATCGCTTTTCGCGGCTGTTGAACATCGCCCACTTGGTAACGGGTGAACCTTTGGATAGTACATCTAAGTCTAACCCTAACAACTTTAGAACAGCCACACCATTGCACGACAGGCTAAGCGAATAGCCCTCTACCATTTCACGCGCTTCATAAATCTCTGACTCGATGCCAGCACGCTTGAGAAACAGGGCGAGTGCTGGACCCGCAATTCCGCCGCCGATAATGAGTACACGCCGAGTGGTTGTTTCTTGGTTTAGCATGTGTTATCTTCTCTCATGTTGATTATATCAACCGTTTATTATCTCGATCATTGAGATAATTATAGATTGAGATATTTTTGATGTCAACACAAAAATCTGAACGAATACAACAATTGCTCATTCAGCTTCGGTTTGTCTCGGCAAACTCTGTTGTGATGAGTCAAATCGTGGCTAGCAAAGCGGGACTACATCCTACAGATGTTGAAGGATTGGACTATTTGCTGCTGAATGGCGCATCGGCGGCGGGACAACTCGCCAAATACATGGGGTTAACGACGGGGGCGGTCACGGCGATGGTAGATCGTCTGGAAAAAGGCGGCTTCGTGCAGCGGATTCATGACCTCAAAGACAGGCGCAAAGTCATTATCTCGCCGCACACTGAAAAGATATATGCGGAAGTGACGCCGCATATCGCCTCAATGGGACAAGCAATCGAAAAACTCTGCGAGACGATGCCCGACGCAGAGTTAGTGGTCATCGTGAAGTTCCTGACTGCTGCCAACACACTTGCTAGCGACTTTATCGAGCGATCCTGAATCGAAAATAAACAGGTATTCACCAGCCTGCTAGATTTAGGTCGTAGAGGCTGACCCTCACCCCAAACCCTCTCCGTCGGGGTACATCCTTAGGGCGAGGGGTGATTGGCTAGCTTCCGCAAAATGCTAGTTCCAGAGATACAAGTGTAGTGGACTACTAGCTGTTTAAGCCCAGCGATGGTGGGCTAGTTTTTGGCTTGCAACTGTGCTGTATATTCTGCCACTATATCTTGAGGAGCGGCGCGGATAAACAGGTTCATGCCCAGTCCTAACACGGTAATATCTTCCATCTGCCCAAGGACAGGAATCAGGTTAACGAGCCAATCAATCGGGGAGAGCAGATAGACAATCGTCACCACGGGAATCGCTTTGGTTAACATAGGCACGCGCCGGTTCCGGAACAGCAGCCACGACAGCCGTATCTGGTGCCAGAAATGCCGCACAAAGCCAAAATTCATCAGGGCACTGACTGGGTTCATTGAGAAAATCCATTTCCAGGTCGAGAACAAGTTATCC
>JBBPYR010000281.1:0-11885 GCA_038199755.1 Ktedonobacterales bacterium
CTGAGAACGTTGCTCATTCGACAAGATTGGATGAGTACGGGCTACTTGTCAGTTAGCCCTGATGTGTCGGACGATGAAGCCAAAGCACTACGCTTGCAAAGGTATAGTGAGTTGCGGTGGAGTCCAGACACAAGCCCCCGTCTTCCAGACGTGGGGTAACTGACAATTATACCGACTCTATCGTTAGTGTGCTTCTTGTAGTACTGGCGATCAGCGCACTTATTTTTGGGCACGACAGCTATGTGCCACACCCGCTCAGAGTGATCTGAACAATGATGAGGGAGAAGCAAACACAGTGGAACAAGTGGAACAATTACAGTTGGAAAGCACATATAGCCAAAACGCCAAGAAAGAACCGGGGCGCATTCGGCAAACCATCTCTAGCTACATCAACCTCATGAAACCGCATGTCACCGTTCTTCTGCTTGGCACCACAGCGGCGGCGATGACGATTGCCAAAGGCAGTTTCCCGGCCTTCGGTTTGTTCATCGCCACCCTGCTCGGCGGTGCGATGGCAGCTGGCAGCGCAAACTGCCTCAACTGCTACATTGACCGCGACATTGATCAGATCATGGGTCGCACACAGCGACGTTCGCTTCCCTCTGGCAGAGTGCAACCGCAGCAAGCCTTGATCTTTGGCATTTTCCTCGGCGTCGGCTCGTTCCTGATACTGTACACCTTTGTGAATTTGCTGAGCGCGATACTGGCCGACTCAGCTATTCTCTTCTATGTGTTTGTTTACACACTTGGATTGAAGCGTACAACCGCACAAAATATCGTGATTGGTGGAGCTGCTGGTGCCGTTCCCGTCCTCGTGGGCTGGGCCGCTGTCACCAATTCGTTGAGCCTACCAGCTCTCTGGCTATTCGCTATCGTCTTCTACTGGACGCCACCGCACTTCTGGGCCTTGTCGCTGCTCATCCAAAAAGACTACGAGAAGGCAAAAGTGCCAATGCTGCCTGTGATGATGGGAGAGGTCGAGACGCATCGCCAGATTTTCCTCTACTCCCTCTTGCTAGTAGCGGTAACGCTCATGCTATTTGCTATGCACACAATGGGGTATATCTACCTTGTGGCGGCAATCATTATGGGCGGCATTCTCGTGTACATGTCCGTGCGTCTGCTTCAGGAAAAGACAAAATATTGGGCCAAAACCATTTTTTGGTATTCCAATTGTTATCTCGCTGCCATTTTCGCAGTAATGGTTGTTGATCGCGTGCTTCATTTTTGACTTAGACTTATAAGAATTGGTGGGGCGTACAGGGCACCCGCAAGGGGATGCCCCTACAATGATTCAACAAGATTATGGAAGGCTCGCATCATTGTAGGGGCATCCCCTTGCGGGTGCCCTGATAGAAAGAAAGAGATATGAACTGGCGACTTGCTTCACGACTTTCAGTCATTACCCTGGCAATTTTAGTGGTTGTTATTGTGACCGTCTGGCAACATAACATGAGTAATACGCCAGATGTGCCCATCCTCGGCGGCAATAGCAGCAACAATTCTGGTTTGCTAGGAACGGATCTGGGTAACAGCCCTTCCTCTAATTTTCAACTAGTCGACCAGAACGGTAAACAGGTCTCCCTCACACAATTTAAGGGGCAACCGGTCGTGCTCACCTTCCTCTACACCCATTGTCCCGATGAGTGCCCTCTGACCGCTGAGAAGCTTCATACCGTTATGCTGAGCCTGGGCAGCGACGCACAAAAGGTGGGAGTGTTAGCCGTGAGTACCGACCCCCTAAACGACACGCAGTCCGCGGCACAGGCCTTCTCTAAAGCACACAACATGCAGAATTACTGGCACTTCTTGATCGGCACACAGCAGCAGCTTTCGCCCATCTGGAATGCCTATAACATCTATGCCCAGGCTCAACAGAAATCAGTGAACCATACCTTAGCCTTGTATCTGATTGATAAACAAGGTCGCGAACGCATCTTTTTCGGCAATGACTTTGTTCCCTCACAGATGACCGCCGACTTACAAAAACTATTGAAAGAGTAATAATCTTATGGACAACACTCTGCAATTGGCATGATTTTGACGCAATCTGGACATCCACTCGACAAAAAGGTATCCTATGGATTGTGGGAATGGGGAGTACGATAAAAAACACGTATATAAAGGATACTTCATGCAACGCTTCTTCTGGCGTGTCCTCCTGCCAGCACTCATATTCAATGGACTGGCCTTCTTTTATAGTGCCGCAGCCTGTCAGCAATCTGCGGCGTTTGCCTATGCCACTCATCCTGCTTCCCCGCGTTTACCACAACATGCCTATGTGATTGGTTCTGCTCCCGTTGATGGTTCGACCATTCCCAACGTGCCCAGTGTGATTCGCATCTTCTTTAACACAAACATTAGCCCATTGAGCATTGCCCATGTGTTCAATACACAAAATGGGCAATTTGTGGAGGTGGCAACAACACGCAGCGTTATTCCAGCACAAAATCTACGCGAACTTGATACGCAACTGCTGGCTTCCGACACCCTACCACAGGGGGGCTACTTCGTGCGCTGGACCGCGGTGGCCGACGATGACGGTCATACGACGTATGGTGCAATCGGCTTCAATGTTGGCTACTCCAGCACGGGTTTGGGTGGCACACCCATCCTGGGGCCGAGTAGCAGCAATGCCATTACATCCATTCAGCAATTTGATTTTTTGGCGGTGCTGGGTATTGCATGGCAATGGCTTTCCTTGATGGCACTGCTTTTCTGGCTCGGCATCCTCCTGACTGAACGGCTTATTCTTATACGTGCGGAACGTGCTATCTCGTGGCTTGATGACACGCAAAAGCAAGCTGTGCAGGTGCAGTTCTTTTGTCTTGCTATCCTGTTTGTCGGCGAGATAGTAACGCTTCTGCTTCGTGTGCTGCGCCTCGGCGAAACACTGACTGGTGGCAAAATCGACCTTTCTCCGCTCTGGCCCTTGCTCATTGCTAGCAACTACGGCCATCTCTGGCTCGTTCGCATTCTCCTTGTTCTGCTTGTACTCGTCTTGCTGGGCCGCTCTCGCTCTACCCGTACCCTCAAAGCGCAAACAATGACAGCGACCACCACGGACAGTAACGAGGACGATGCATCAACTCCACAGCGTATGGGGAAAGACAGTCCCATTGTGTTCTCTCTCGCCCCCATGTTGCGCTCCAATATGATGTGGCTGTTTCTCGCGGGCATCATCGTCCTTACCATCGCACTATCGAATGATGCCGTACAGCTTGCCCAGGCACATGTCAGTGCCGTTCTACTTGCCTGGCTTGCTCTGATCGCGCAAAGTATCTGGTTTGGTGGCCTCACCTATCTCGGCTACATCTTTTTGCCCGCCGTCAAAGCAGATGCCAATGCGGAAGCCCTAACCGACTTTCTCCGGCACTTCTCGCCTTGGCTACTGGGGGCTATCGCAACGCTACTCATGAGCGATCTCTTTTTTGCGGAATCCACGCTCAGTAGTTCAGGCCAATTAGTAAACGACCCTTACGGACGCACAGTGTTTGTCATGAGCATACTCTTGTTCCTCAATTTGCTCGTCAGTCTGTATATTCTCCTGGTGCTACGTCCCATGCTGGCACGCCAAGCGATCTATTTAGCTGTGGTTGATGCAGACCTACCAGCAAGGCGAGCACGTCGCTCCGCCTTGGAACAGAAAGAACGTCTACTCAAGCAAGTGCTGAAAGGGCAAACAGGGCTTGCCGCCGCTTTCCTGCTGGGAAGTGTCTTGCTCACGTTCTACGCACCACCCATCGTCTTTCCCAATGTAACGTACAGTAATCCAGCTTCAGCGGCCAATGCAACGGGCATTACACAAAGCAAAACCGTGAATACACTCACGATCACACTACAGGTCTTACCAGGACGTGTTGGCTATGTCAACACGGTCATCGTCTCCCTACACGATGCCAATAATAAACCTGTCAGTGATGCCAAGCTAGAAATTACCACTAACATGCTAGCAATGGATATGGGAACCACACATACAACGCTCAACGGGGGCAATCCAACCTACATAGCCACCTTCAACAAAAATGCGGCCTTTTCTATGGCAGGAGCTTGGCAGCTTAGCCTATTAATTCAACGTCAAGGGCAAGCCAGCATACAGACATCGTTTGTCGTGACATTAGAAACATAAATTACAGAAAATCATAGAGATCTGATTATGTACATGAACAAATGAACCTGGTAATCGCACGAGCAGCAGCGAAGCGCGCTGCAGGCCCGTAAGCGGTTTCCAAGATGACCAGTTTAAATTATTCATTTCCATTTCGCATGGCAGCACTTGCTTGCACTAGCGAGCTGACTCTTTATGCAATTGGGCACGCTCATAGTAGCGTGTGGCTGAATGCATCAGCTCTACGCGCTCGGCCTCACTCAGCTCACGCATTACTTTTGCCGGAACACCTGTCACCAGTACGCCGGATGGCATACGTTTATGCTCTGTAACCAGTGCAGAGGCTCCGATAATCGTTTCCGCACCAATCTCAGCATGCGAGAGCACCACCGCATTGATGCCAACCAGCACACGATTGCCCAAGGTGGCACCATGTACGACAGCGTTATGCCCGATCGTACACTCGTCACCAATGGTCAGAGGGGCGTCATCATCGAGGTGGAGGGTACAATTATCCTGTATGTTCGTGCGCCGCCCAATCACAATTGGCCCCGTATCACCCCGTATCACGGTGTTATACCAGATACTTGCACCTTCATGAATCGTCACATTGCCAATAATCAGCGCACCCGCCGCGATAAACACATCAGCCGCGATGGTCGGCCACACACCCTTATAAGGCAAAATCGGCATTGCACAACTCCTTCTTCTGTCTCACAGCGACAAGAGCCGCAGACACACATTATACACATCCTAGTAGGGCACCCTACACCACTACGCGCCTCACATAAAGGATAAGATCGCGCAGGTGCTGGTCATAATTACTCGCTTCTGGCTTCACGCTATGCACAAGCACGCGGTTAAATCTGTTGCCCTCGGCATGAATAAACTCGTGTTCATTCAAGGCAATTGCGACATGGGTAATCGTCTGATCGCGGCCAAAAAACAGCAAATCGCTCTCGCGCAACTGCTCCAGTGAACAGCTGTGCTTCGGCTCGTGGAGCGCGGCATATTGCTGGTCAGCATCACGCGGCAACTCGTACCCCGCCATGCGATAGCAGAGTTGTACCAACCCGCTACAATCAATGCCGAGCCAACTCGTGCCGCCCCACAGATAGGGTACATCAAGAAATGCGCGCGCATAATTGGTCACTGTTCTGACCGCCGTTGTAGCAGGTATTGGGGGAGCTTGATATGCCTTGCCTTGCTGCATTGTCACCAGTGTACGCGCCACCCACGCCTCGCGTTCCCCTGGTAACGCCACCTGTAGCCATGCAGGACGCGTCGTATCTAGTAGAGGAAGCTGAGTAGAAAGGTAGGCTGTAGTAACGAGCTCACCCTCCGCTGCCTGTGCATAGAGTGGTGCATGAGTCGCAGTGATGACCGCCAGCAGAGCCAATGGTGTGATGCATCCCTTACCTACTTTGGTGAAGCCTTTCACAATCGGCTCCTCTAAATCATCGTTAGCCACCCAACCGCGATAATCGGGCAGCGTCAGATATGTCCAATCAGCATGCATTTCATGTGTTTCATCGGCCAGCACGGGCGTATTCAAAAGAGCTTGCGTGACCAACTCGGAACCCGCGTCGGGCTCACGTCGTACATCAGCAACTCCCACACCAATCACATAGCGTACAGGCATACGTTCTCTAGCGTCCTTCATTCCAAATAAACACGCACCATTAGCGGATAGCATTACTTACGACAAACATGAGATTCGCGGGCCGCTCGGCCATGCGCCTCATCAGATAAGGATACCATTGTGAGCCATAAGGTACATAGACGCGCACATTGTAGCCCTGCTTCACCAATTTCTCTTGCAGGTCACGGCGAATACCGTACAGCATCTGAAACTCAAACGCATCTTTGCGAATCCCATGATCGCGTCCATATTTACAGGCGGCATCAATAATCGCCTCATCATGAGAGGCGATTGCGGGAAAGTTCCCCTTTGCCAGCAAGAGCATCATTAATTGTACATAGCTACGATCCACCTCGCTCTTCTCCTGAAAAGCGATTTCTTTGGCTTCTTTATACGCCCCTTTGACCAAGCGTACGCGGACACCTTGTGTGATCAATTGCTCCACATCCTTACGGCTGCGGCGCAGATAGGCTTGAATGACTGTACCAACATGCTCAAAATCGCGATGCATACGTAGTGCCATATCCACGGTGCGCTCGGTATAGTCCGACCCTTCCATATCAATACACACAAACACGCCCAACGTCGCCGCCCGTTCCAGAATCATACGCACATGTTGCTCACACAACTCCTGAGAGAAGTCCAATCCTAACGCTGTCAATTTAATTGAGACGTTAGCATCTACACCGCTCTGCTTAATGCGCTCTAACGCGTTGATGTAATCCTGTGTCGCGGCCCGCGCCTCGTCCGCCAACGAAACATTTTCTCCGAGCAAGTCTAACGCCACCTGAATGCCGCGAGCATTCAGCGTCTTCGTAGCCTGCACCGCCTCATCCAGTTGTTCACCTGCCACAAAGCGGCGCGATACACCACGTGTAGCCTTGTTATGTACGACGAAATCTCGTAATTGTTGATTTTGAGCCAGATACAACAATGTATCCTTGAGCATAATGTACTGCCTTCCCTTCCTAAAACAATTAGGAAGTAGTATTATCCCTCTTCCGGCCCGATTCTGCTCCACAGGCCGAGCCGCGACAGCTCATTGCGAGCCTCGAAGCCAAACTGCTCAGGCTGCATGCCGCGACCATGACGAATAACCAAGCCGCGTAACATCTCGATCAACTCGGCTTTGGTTGCGGTATCGCGTTCAAATGGAATATGTAAGGCCAGTTGCTCTACGGCCTGGCGATTATACCATTGCTCCTGAGTTTCTTCCATAGCCACAGTCCAGCTTCTAGCATGCTTGCAAGAACTTCTTCTTCCTATGCCTCAATGGTAGCATGTAGAACACGGCAAAGTAAAGATAGCCATTCCTTCACGTTCAGCACCCACGGGTTTACCACCTACATCTATTTGTCCCATTATATGCCAACTCACACCATTCCTTCGTTCATACACATGAATGAGTAAAAAAGCGTATAGCAGTATAGCCCTTTTGCGCTACGCTGAGCGTCAAGACTTGAATATCGATCAACGCAATGCTAGTGTGATAGAGAAGCGTGATTGAGGTACGTCCCTGTCAATAGCGTAAAGGGTAGTAGTCTCATTCTTTATTTCAAGAAAAAGGTAGGCGAAACGAGAATGCTCTGTGTACATTGTCACATGACACGACCGTATGACTGGAATGCCTGTCCACAGTGTGGTGCATCTTCTCCACTCTATGATCGGTCACAAGCTGCTAGTATCGAACAGGCAGCAAGCCAGTGGCCGTGGGAAGGGCAGGAAACACAAGGCTCAGAACAACAAGAGATACAGTCTGGACCACTGACCCCCACTGAGATGCCACAGATGTCGATGCTACCAGTACCCTATCAGCAGCAACAGGGTATGTTTCCACCGATGCAATTTCCTGGGACAGCACTCCAACCCGCGCAAGAAGACATTATGGTCCAAATGGCCCAAAACCCTAACGCAATGCTTCCCGCGTTTCCTGGACAGTTTGATAACGAACCCATTGTCTTTGTCCCCCCCATGTATACCAAACCACGGCCAGTCATTCCTCGTTATCGCATCATCAGCGGCCTGTTGAGCGTTCTGATCGTTGGCCTTCTGACATGCACCGGAGCAGGCTACTATGCTAAAGCCACCGGCAAACTACAATATTTACAGCGCGTCGTTGGTGGGGCTGCCCCAGCTAGCCTCGCACCTACTGCCGCGCCCAATCTTGCCGATCCACAAATGCAGCCTATGACTGGCCCAGCCTATGTGGTTATTACATCAGCAGTCATGACTGCCCATACGGACCCCACAAATCCCTATTTCGCCAAAGAGCCGGAAAACAAGTTTGTCGTCAGCCATCTGATCCATTTGATTTATAGTGTGCAGAAGCCAGCAACCGCGGGTGTTGTCAAAACAGTCTGGTATACCAATAACCTCTACTATGGCTCAGTGCTCAGCAAAACGATTCCCGCAGGTGCCACACAGACGGGCGATTCGCAAGTAAAATATATGCAACCGTGTGAGGGCAAAGTTGAGTTGTATTGGAACAATCAGTTAGCGTGGACACTCTTCTTCGTGGTCCGTCAATAAGCAGAAACGGGCAAGAGAAAAGGCGATGGATGCTCTCCGTATCCATCGCCTTTTCTCTTGCCTACCTCATATTTGCCCCTGATTAAAAATAGGTTACTTGCATTGGGTATCGACGGAAACATCGCCGAAGACCTGTACCTGGCACGAGAGGCGCATATTCGGATTCTTCTTGAGGTCGCCACGCAACCAAAATTTCTCCATAAATGAGAGTGCATTCGTATTAGCAGAGGGTGAAACAGCTACACGATCCGTTCCACAGAGGCCGTTGCCATGACAATTGGCAAACTTCCACATACCACAATAGACTGGCACGTCATTTTCAAGGGCGGGATAGCGTACCGAATCGCCTTCTGGCACATCGACCCGTACACCCTCGCGCACAAATGTAATTGTTGGCACTACAAATTCTCCTTGAGAATAATTACAATGATTCAACCCGTCATCGGGACCCATGTATATTGCGTCCCATCATCGAGTATAGCATAGGTAAACAAGAGCAACAACTTATGAAACTACAAACGTGACCTGGATAGTTTGTGTGGCAACCGTTGTTCCCGTATCACTATCGCTCACGGTGAACGTCGCCGTATAGGTGCCGGGAGTGAGCTGGCTGCTATTGCCTTGCACATTCACCACTTGACTCTTGCCAGCAGCAACCACACCACTAGTGATGTCAAATGTCAGCCATGGTGCCGCCGCGTCGGGCGTAATCACCCAGTTCAGGTCTTGCGAACCCGTATCGCTGATGGTAAGGAGCGTAGAGGTATTGGGATAGGTGCCACTCGCGTTCAAGCTCAAACCCGTACTATTCACAGCCATATTAGGCCGATCAATCACCGTGATACTCACGGCTATCTTCTGACTCGCGACAGTCGCCCCTGCATCTGTATCCGCGATGGTAATAGTCGTAGTCAATACCCCTGCGGCGGCTCCCGTTATATCGGGACTTACCGTCAATGTCGTTGTCGAGCCAGCAGCCAATAGGCCTTTCACAGGAGAGACTGGCGCAAAACTTGCCCCATTGTTATCTTCGCTCACCGCCCAATTTAAGGGCGCATTGCCCGTATTAGTAAGTGTAAAGCTGCGCGGCGTCAGCGTCTGCCCCTTATAGGCACTAAAGGTGAGAGGAGTAGCTGGCGCACCGATAGCTGGTTGTGGTGGTGCCGCGACCGTAAACACCACACTGACATCTTTACTCACACCGTTCGCGCTAAAGGTGATCGTTCCCTGATAGACACCAGCCCCAAGAGCGGCAGCATTGGCCGAGACTGACACCATCTTCGTCATGCCAGGATCAAGAGAGCCACTGACCGCATCGCTACTCAACCAGGCACCCTTGCTAATCGTGGCCACACTCGCCGTCCACGAAAGCGTTGAACCGCCGGTGTTCTGGAGCGTCACGATCTTCCCTGTCGTTTGCTGTCCAGCCAGAGCGTTGAAGGTCAACGAGGAGAGCGAGACGATCAGGTTTCCCGGCAGAATGGGCGCGATGACGTTCAAGGAAACATTCACCTGAGCATTCGCGCCGCCAGTAAATGTGATAGCTCCCTGATATTGTCCCGCCGCCAGTTGCAGCGGCCGCACCGCGACCGTTATCACCTGGCTTTGCCCAGGCTCTATACTGCCATTGGTTTGAGAAATCATCAACCAGTTGGCACCGTCTGTCGTGCTCACAGAGCTTCCCCAATTCAGTGTTTGCCCACCGTTATTGAGTAGCGTCACCGACTGATAGGGGGATATTGCCTGACCCGCGGGTGTTGAAAAGGTCAGAGCGGTGGTGGTGATCGCCAAAGCCGCTGGCTCAGGATTCACCGTCATCTTCACCGTCACAGTAATAGGCGCAGCACCATTATGCTGCGTGAAGGTAATATGGCCCGTATAGGATTTCGGCGTCAGGCTACCACGATTGCCAGTGACGGTAATGAGATCAGTCCCATTGAAGGTATCGTTGTTTGGCGTAATGCTCAACCATGAAGGATCATCACTATGCCCATGCCAGCTAATTTGCCCGCCACCCGTATTGAGCAAGGTCAGCGAGCTCTTCGCGGTTGTACCAGCTCTGCCATCGCCCATATCAATGATACCGCTCGGAAGTTTCGCCACTTGGAGATGCGGCGGCAACGTTGGTGCTGACTGCACCGTAAGCTTGGTGGAAACACTCAAATTCTCACTGGTATCGGTAGCATGTAGGTAGTGATCGCCAAAGCTCCAGCTGGGTGGCACACGCATCACAATTGCAAACATCCCTTGGGCATTTGTCTGTGCCTTGAGTGGCTTATTATCTCCATCCACTATCGTCATTTTTGTATCATAGGTAAAAGCGATGTCATTCAATGCCCCAAAGCCGCGTCCCGTCAAGTGGAAAGCGTCACCCACACGCAATGGCAGGTCGGGTGCCACCTGTAAGCTGGCTGTTGCCAATGTGGGCTGATTGCCCATCAAGACAAAGGCTAGAATGGTACTCGCCACCAAGAAAAAGACGCACGATAAAGCCAACAGCAAGGGTATCACACTTCTTGTTGCGGGCTTGCGTGGAGGAACCCTTGGCAACAGCAACGATGGCTGTGATACTTCTGGCGCAGCCACGGGAGGACGAGCAGGCATACTGGTATTACTGCTGCCATTCAACGGAACTGATGCTCTTGCTCGCTGTCGTGGCGGATGCACCTGTGTAGGTTGAGACGCCAGCATACGCTCCATGCGCTCTGTCTGTAGTGCAGGCAGGGATGGTGGTGTGTCGGCAACACGAGGCAATTCAATATGCTCTGGCTCTCCCTGAATCAAACGGCGTGGTCGCTCATCCTGAGCAAGGGGACGCTGTATCGCAATCATGCTCGATTCGTAGGGTTGATCTTCAGGATGTAAACCGGAATAATGCCCAGCCTGATGTGGCGAAGCGGGCGGAACCGAACGAGAAATAGTGCCGCGCTGTGATAGGCGTACCTTGGAGTGTACAAAGGTGTGTCCACAGCCACCACAGACCTGTGCATCTGCCCGCACCAGTTTATGACAGTAGGCGCAACGTTTTGTTTCCATACAGACATCTTTAGGGGTTGGTCTTTGTGAAGGAAAAGGGATGTATCCATCACCCTTTCACTCACCCCGCCTTTATTTCTCCTGCGGCACCTTCCCTGGCTCCTTTTTCTGGTCATATATGCAAAGGCATGGCTTGAACGAAGTAATGTCATACGTCCATACCTGAAAACAATGAGTAGTGGGTTCTACTTTTAAGAACGACGCGCAGGGCCAATTCTCAAATACATCGATACAGATAAGGATCGGCTCGCCGTGCATACTCGTTGCCAGAGCGTACCAATAAATAAATAGACATATCACTATGTAGCAGAGTGTATTATATCACATCTATGTCAATACAGAAATTTTTTAATGTGTTGATGTAGTGGTCAGATAGGTGTTAATGCTGGTACCGCTCAGTGGGCCAATTACGTTGATTGTGGCATTTCCCGAATAATGAACGCCAGTTGCATTACTACCAGCAGCATTCAAGCTGTAGGAGCCCAAGACCACACCCACGAACGTATAATTACCTGAGGCGTCGGCAGTCACACTCAATAAGGTGACACCAACACTATTGACAAGACTAAC
>JBBPYR010000282.1:0-20597 GCA_038199755.1 Ktedonobacterales bacterium
ATGTGGCAATCTACAAAACATGCCACTCTGGAAACGCACGTACTATTGTGTGGAATGTGGACTCGTGATGGATAGAGACGACAATAGCGCACTCAACATCCTCAAGAGGTTCCTTGCGGGGCTCCCGCCATACACCCTTGCTAAAAGGGTGCGATGTATTGCAGGACACGTGTCTTGACGTAGACATGATGGACATGTCTCAAACAAGTGAAGTGCAACAACTGAGTATGTTTTAACACAAAAAAGAAAGCAGTAGACCACATGCCAGACAACACACACACCAAGTATTTGTTGAGTGAAGACCAGATACCCCGTGCCTGGTACAATATCGCGGCAGATTTGCCAAGACCGCCGGAACCCGTTCTGCATCCAGGCACGAAGCAGCCTGTCACGCCTGATGACTTGGCTCCCCTCTTTCCGATGGCAATCATCATGCAAGAGGTCAGCACCGAGCGCTACATCGAAATACCAAAGCCAATACGCCAAGTGTACATGCAATGGCGACCCAGCCCACTGCACCGAGCGCGCCGCCTGGAAAAGGCATTAGACACCCCGGCACGCATCTACTATAAATATGAAGGCGTGAGTCCCGTCGGGAGCCACAAATCGAATACAGCGGTGGCGCAGGTGTTCTACAACAAGCAAGAGGGCATCAAGAAAATATCAACCGAAACTGGTGCAGGCCAATGGGGGTCCGCGCTGGCTATGGCGGGTGCGTTCTTTGGCGTAGACATCGAAGTGTTTATGGTCAAAATAAGTTACCAGCAGAAGCCTTATCGTCGGAGCATGATGCAGACCTACGGCGCCACAGTGCATGCCAGCCCGACAAATCTCACGGACGCCGGACGCGGCATTCTGGCGAAGGACCCTGAAAACATGGGTAGCCTGGGCATCGCAATTAGTGAAGCAGTAGAGGTCGCAGCGAAGAGCGGCGGCAGTGTCAAATACTCATTGGGAAGTGTGCTCAATCACGTGTTGCTACACCAGAGCATCATCGGCGAAGAGGCACTGCTGCAAATGGCGCAGGCCGATGACTATCCCGATGTGGTGATTGGTTGCGTCGGAGGTGGCAGCAACATGGCTGGCCTCGCCTTCCCCTTTATTGGAGAGGCCCGCAGAAAAGGATTGGCTACCCGTTTCCTGGCAGCCGAGCCGATGTCTTGCCCTAGCCTGACGAAGGGTGTCTATGCCTATGATTTTGGCGATACGGTCGGCATGACCCCACTCATCAAAATGCACACCCTTGGCCATGACTTCATGCCTCCCGGCATTCACGCGGGCGGCTTACGCTATCACGGCATGTCACCGCTGATATCGCTACTGCACGATGAAGGCATTATCGAGGCACAAGCCTATCATCAGAACGCCGCATTTGCAGCTGCGACCACCTTTGCGCGCAGCGAGGGCATCATCCCCGCACCTGAATCCAGCCACGCAATTCTTGCGGCAATCGAAGAGGCGTTGCAGGCGAAGGCAGAAGGCAAGGAACGCGTCATTCTGTTCAATCTGAGCGGACATGGACACCTGGATATGGCCTCCTATGACAGCTACTTTGCGGGCAAACTGCAAGATTACGAATATCCCGCCGAGGCAGTTGCCGCCGCCCAGGAACGGCTACCACAAGTGGTGTGATTTGTTATTGCAGGGAAAGTCAGGAAGGGCATCAACGCAACGTTGATGCCCTTCCTGACTTTCCCTGCAATACCAGTTAAAAAAGTATTGACAATCTTTTATTTGTTAGGTATACTTTATGCAAACGTGTGCATAAGCTTTTCTTTTTTATTTTCTCCATCTATGCAAACGTGTGCATATTTGAATGGATAGGTTTCTCTCGTGAGCAGGAAGGGTTCAGCCCTGTGGTACGACAAGAGATTTCGATTGCAGATATTGCGCGAACGGCGGGTGTTTCACACTCGACGGTGTCGCGAGCACTGCATAATAGCCCACTGATTAGCCGCGATGTGCGCGAACGCATTCAGCTCACGGCACAGGAAATGGGCTATACTCCCAATGCCATTGCGCGAAGTCTGCAAAATCAGCGCACCAATACCATCGGACTCGTCACCACCTCAATCTCTGACCCCTTCTTTAATGATGTCGTCAAAGGTGTCGAAGAGGTGACGCAAGCCGCGGGCTTGAGTGTTATCTTCAGCCTTTCCCATAACGACCCTGACCAGGAAATGGCAATCATCGAGACATTTCACCAACGCCGCGTTGATGGCATTATTGTAGCATCGTCGCGCATCAGCGATATGTACACAAAACGTTTAGAGCTGGTGAAGGTGCCAACGGTCCTGATAAATAGCCAGGCAGATACACCACAGAAGCTGCTGCATTGGGTCACAGTGGATGATACCAAAGGGGCACAGCTTGCGATAGATCACCTCGTAGAGCTTGGTCATCGTTCGATTGCGTATCTTGGCGTCGAGAGTCGGCCCCGCTCCAATCAGCAACGCTTGTATGGCTACCAACAAGCATTAGCGGCTGCGGGTATTTTGTGTGAGGCGTCGTGGGTGCTGATTGGTACAGGGAAAGACGCCTCATACGAAGAGGATGTCGAAGTGGGACAAGCGATGTTATCCCAGCTGCTCAATGCGGGTGTTAGTGCCGTCTTCTGTTATAACGATATGATAGCCATTGGCTTGCTACTGGCCTGCCATAAGAGCGGGCTGGCCGTTCCGCAGCAACTGAGCATTGTGAGCTTTGACAATATTAAGACAGCGGAATATGTGACGCCGCCACTCACCACGATTCACCAGCCAAAGGTTGAAATGGGGAGGTTGGCAATGGAAATGCTACTGGACTTGCTCGAAGGGCGACCAGTTGAGGACGCTATTTTGTTGCCTACACTCATGGTACGGGAGAGTACGGCGGTATTGGACGCATAGTGCAGTTGCAATGATGCAAGAAAGGATGTGTGCGATGATGTCTACTCCACTTAAGATGGGTGTCATCGGGCTTGGCCGCATGGGTCAGTTGTACGCGCAAACGCTGATGACACAGGTCCCTGGTGTACAGCTCTACGCAGTGGCAGAACCAGATGAGCAATTGCGAACCTCTGCGGCCCGTGAGTTCAATCTGCTTCGTGCTTTTGCTGATGTGCAACAACTGCTCTCGCTGCCTGAATTGCAAGCGGTAGTGATCGCCACACCCACACAAACGCACGCCGAACTGGTCATCGCCGCTGCCAGAATGGGCAAAGCTATTTTTTGCGAAAAGCCGCTCGCATTGACGCTTGCCGAGACCCAGGCTGTCCTTGATGTGATTGCGCAGACGAACGTGCCGCTCCAGGTTGGCTTCATGCGTCGCTTCGATGCCGCTTATACCAAGGCAAAGGCATTGATTGATGCGGGCAAGATTGGGCAACCAATCACCTTCAAATCTATCGGACGTGATCCGTTCTGTCCACGGCCAGAGTATGCCGACCCCGCCAAAAGTGGGGGCCTGATCATCGACATGGCGATTCACGATTTTGATCTGGCACGCTGGCTGATGGGAAGCGAGGTCGAGCGCGTATCCGCGGAGGGGACGCTGCTGGTATGTGAGCAGGTCAAGCTAGTGGGGGATATCGACAACGCGGTAATTAATCTGCGCTTTGTGAATGGAGCACTGGGCAATGTGGAGGTGAGCCGCAACGCCTTCTATGGCTATGATATCCGCACGGAGGTGCTCGGCTCCGAGGGTGCGCTCATGATTGGCACCCATCAACACACGCCCGTTGTCTTGCTCACCCGCGACGGTGCTCAACACGATACCATGCCCTATTTAATAGAACGCTTCGGTGCCGCCTACCGCACCCAGATACAGCACTTTGCCGCTTGCTTGCGCGAGGGCAAGCCACCATCTGTTGGCGGTGCCGACGCATTGGCGGCCCTTGAAATAGGCATTGCCGCAACCCAGGCATATCAAGCGAGTCGCCTTGTGACGCTTGAGGAACTTCGCGCACCGTTTTCGCGCTGATCGCCATGAGGGGCTTCCCTACTAGGAAGGTAATAGTATGCGCCATTACGATAGCAGCAATTTGATTGTCCACCCAGGCAACGCGACGGACCCTGATGTCATCGTCGCCGTGACGCCAGAACAGGCGGACTGGGATTACATCAGCTTTCAAGTGCGTCGTCTCGCCGCGCACCAATCCTGGACGTTTAGCACAGGCGAATACGAGATGGTTATTGTTTTGCTGAGTGGTCGTCTGAGCGTCGAGTCCAACCGAGGACAGTGGCAACCAATTGGAGAACGCAAGAATGTGTTCAGTGGATTGCCATACGCGCTGTATCTGCCACGCCACACATCCTTAACTGTGCAGGCAGACAGTGCGAGCGAATTCGCGGTGGCACTGGCACCGACAGAGCAAGACAATGAGCCACACTTGGTTACGCCTAGCGATATAGAGGTGGAGATTCGTGGTGGGGATAATGCGACCCGACATATCAATAGTATTATCCCGCCAGGATTTCCCTGTCAGCGGCTCGTCGTGGTAGAGGTGTATACGCCGGGCGGCAACTGGTCGAGCTATCCGCCGCACAAACATGATATCCACAAGACCCAGCCAAATGGCAACTTGCTGGAAGCTGATCTGGAGGAGGTCTATTACTATAAACTCAGTTCGCCAGAAGGGTATGCTTTCCAACGGGTCTACACGGCACCAGAGTCACCATTGCAGCAGGCAGGTTTTCCGATTGACGCTGTGGTGATGGCACGCGACAACGATATTGTGCTGATACCCGAAGGCTACCATCCTGTTACCAGTGCTCCTGGCTACACGACCTACTATCTCAACGTCCTGGCGGGCAGTGCGCAAACGCTGCAAGCGACCGACGATCCCGACTATGCCTGGGTAAAGCAAAGCTATCTAGCACGCGACCCACGTGTGCCTGTATATGATGTATCTGCCGTGCGCAAGATACAGTAGAGAGGAAAACGGCTATGACGACAAGTGATGGCGTCTATGACGTGATCGCGATGGGACGCTCTTCAATCGACCTGTATTCTAATGACGTTGGCGCACCATTCGTAGACATCACCAGTTTTGCGGCCTATGTTGGCGGCTGCCCCACCAATATCAGTGTGGGCCTGCAACGTCTAGGCTTGCGGCCAGCATTATTAAGCGCGGTTGGAGACGATCAGGTAGGAAACTTTATCCTGCATTTCCTGGAAAAAGAGGGCGTAGAAACACGCTTTATTCCACGCAAGACGGGGCACCGTTCCAGCGCCGTCGTGCTAGGGATTGAGCCGCCGGACCGCTTCCCTTTGACGTACTATCGCGATAATTGCGCCGATATCGAACTGACCATTGATGATGTGCTGGCAACACCGATAACCAGCAGCCGTGCCTTGCTGATCAGCGGAACGGGACTGAGCAAGGAGCCGAGCCGTAGCGCAACCATCTTTGCCGCCGAGACTGCCCACCAAGCGGGTATACCAGTGGTGCTGGATATCGACTTCCGCCCTGACCAGTGGCACGATGCCAGAGCCTTTGGCGTCACGCTACGTTCAGCTTTACGGCTGGTTGACGTGGTGCTGGGCACGGAAGACGAGATCAACGCCGCCATGCTGACAGATAGCAGCCAGATGCAGCTAACACATTCTCAGGTTTCGGACACGCATGTCAGCGGCAATATCGAGAGTGCTATCGCGGCACTGCTTGAACTGGGGCCACATGTGCTCGCGCAGAAACGCGGCGGCGATGGTTCAAGGATGCACGTGCGTTCAAAAGAAGGCCAGACAACGCAGATCGACGTACCAGGGTTTCGCGTGGAGGTGAGTAACATCTTGGGTGCGGGCGATGCCTTTGCCTCCGGCTTACTCTACGGCATGGTCAAGGGATGGGACTGGTATAAAGCGGCTCGTCTGGGCAATGCCTGTGGTGCCATTCTCGTTACCAAGCACGGCTGCGCGAATTTTGCACCCACTTATGACGAAGTAATGACATTTATTGATAGTTACGGTGGCTTCTAAAAAGAGATGATTCCAATTCTCATGACGTAGTATTGCTAGGAGTAAACAGATGAATACGCAGGCAATAACACGGCTGACAATGGCACAAGCACTGATTGCGTTTCTCAAAAGTCAGTATGTGGAACGCGATGGCATGGAACAAGCCTTTTTTGCCGGATGTTTTGGTATTTTCGGTCATGGCAACATCGGCGGCATTGGGCAGGCCTTACAGCAAATGCCAGAGTTCCGCTATTATCAGGCCCGTAATGAGCAGGCAATGGTGCATGCGGCTACGGCGTATGCCAAGATGAGCAATCGGCTGCGCACGCTCGCTTGTACTTCCTCGGTTGGCCCCGGCGCGACGAACATGATCACAGGGGCCGCAACCGCCACCATTAATCGTCTGCCAGTGCTCTTGTTACCAGGAGAGGTGTTCGCCCGGCGTAATGTCGCTCCTGTCCTGCAACAGCTTGAGTCTGAACACAGCCAGGATATCTCCGCTAACGATGCCTTCAAGCCAGTCAGTCGCTATTGGGACCGCATTTCGCGCCCTGAGCAACTCTTGACCGCCCTACCGGAAGCACTGCGCGTACTCACCAATCCAGCGGAAACAGGGGCGGTGACACTGGCCTTGCCCCAAGATGTGCAGGCAGAGGCATACGACTATCCGACAGCCTTCTTTCAGAAACGCAGTTGGCATATTGCGCGCAATCGAGCAGACCGCAGTGCGCTAGAGCAGGCGGCGACGTGGATACGTGCCAGTAAACGCCCTATGCTTGTCGCGGGTGGGGGTGTCATCTATGCTGAGGCCACCACCGTTTTGCAGCAGTTGGTCGAGCAAACTGGCATTCCGGTGGGAGAAACCATGGCGGGCAAGGGCAGCCTGCACTACGCGCATCCGCTGAGCCTCGGCGCGATTGGTGCCACTGGCACATTCGCAGCGAACCGCATCGCCAAGGACGCGGATCTGGTGATTGGCGTTGGCACACGGTACAGCGACTTCACCACGGCCTCAAAAACGGCCTTTCAGCATCCCGACGTGCGTTTCATCAATATCAATGTCGCCGCCTTTGACGCCGCGAAACATGCCGCGTTATCACTGGTGGGAGACGCGAGAGCAACTCTGGAAGAACTCCTCACGCTGCTCCATGGCTACGCGGTTGATGAGAGCTACCGTTCACAGGCCACCCAACTCCATCATGAGTGGGATGCCGAAGTTGAGCGTATTTACGCCATCCGTCACGAGCCGCTCCCCAGTCAGGGCGAGTTGATCGGGGCGGTCAACGAACTCAGTTCAGCAGACGCGATTATGGTTTGCGCGGCTGGCAGTTTACCCGGTGATCTACACAAGGTCTGGCGCACACGGAGCCCCAAGAATTATCATCTGGAATATGGCAATAGCTGCATGGGATATGAGATCGCTGGTGGACTAGGCGTCAAGATGGCCGCTCCGCAGCGTGATGTGTACGTGATGGTCGGTGATGGCTCTTATCTGATGATGAACAGCGAGATCGTGACCTCCATACAAGAAGATTACAAGCTTATCATTGTGCTCCTCGATAACAACGGCTACAAGAGCATTGGCAGCTTGAGCCGCTCACTGGGACAAGACGGCTTTGGCACCCGTTATGTCTACCCACACAATGGCGTGTTACCCGATGATAGCGCAGGTGCAAGCGCACAGACATTACCCGTTGACCTGGCGGCAAACGCACGCAGTTTAGGAGCACATGTTCTCGCGTGCAAAACCTACGAGGATTTCACCAACGCGCTCAAAGCGGCCCAAAGCACTGATCGCACAACCGTTATCTACATTCAGAATGACCGCTATCAAGGCATAGCGGGCTATGAGGGCTGGTGGGATGTGCCAATCGCCGAGGTCAGCACCATGCCCTCAGTGGAAAAAGCACACGCAGAGTGGGCCGAGATGCGAAAACAAGAACGCTATTTCTTGTAGGAGCGGGATTCATTGCGCCCGATCATGGCCATGACATTGATAGCGTTGAAAGGAGGGTATGTTTTCCGTCAGTCAGGTAGCAGAGACACAACACGGTTCGTGGAGTAACAATGCGTGTTAGACACGAACTATTTCCGACCTCAACTATTTTCAAAGGAGAACGAATATCATGCGCCGATTCTTCAACCTACTTGTCGCGCTCGTCATGCTCACCCTCGTCCTCGCGGCTTGCGGAGGCACAACCAATTCATCGACGGGTACCTCTTCAGCGGGAGGAACCACACGAAACCTCAAGTTTTATGTAATCACGCACGGCCAGGCAGCGGACCCTTTCTGGTCAGTCTTCAAGAAGGGTGTTGACCAAGCCGCCAAAGATATGGGTGTGCAGGCGATCTATGAGGCACCCGCGACCTTCGACATGGTGGCGATGTCGCATCTGATCGACACGGCAGTAGCGGCTAAGCCGGACGGATTAGTCGTTTCTATTCCTGACGCGAACGCCCTTGGACCGTCGATCAAGGCGGCGGTTGCCGCAGGCATTCCGGTTATCTCGGCCAACTCTGGTGCCGATGTCGCGAAGAGCCTGGGCATTCTGGTTCACGTAGGACAAACCGAATACGCGGCAGGTCTCGCTGGTGGTCAGAAAATGGCTGCAGCTGGTGTCAAACATGCCCTGTGTATCAACCAGGAAGTCGGTAACGCCGCACTTGCGCAGCGTTGTAAAGGCTTCAGCGATGGTTTGAAGCAGGGTGACGGCGGCACCGTCAAGGAGATTGGTGTCACCATCACCAACCCGACCCAAACACAGCAGTCCATCGCAGCTGCTGTGCAGCATGACTCCACGATTGATGGCATCCTGGCACTCGGCCCCACAGGTGCAACTCCCGCCTTAAAAGCACTGCAAGACTTGAACAAATTAAGTCAGATCAAGCTGGCAACCTTCGACCTGTCGTCGGATGTGTTACAGGCAATCAAGGCCGGTCAGATGCTTTTCGCCATCGATCAGCAGCAATATGAGCAGGGTTACTTGCCCATCGTGCTCTTGACCCTGTACAAAACCAACCTCAACACGATAGCCAATGACGTTCTGATGACTGGCCCTGGCTTCGTTACCGCAAATAACGTCAACCAGGTCATTCAATTGACAGCACAAGGAACACGCTAGTACGACTGTGCGTTAGAGTCAATGCGGCTTGGATTCCTACTCGGACTCCGACACCGCATTGGCTCTAGCCTTAGCCAGCTATGGAGAACAACATGAGTGTTACCCAGGGAAGTACAGGCAACGATGCAGCTAGTAGTCGCATGTTGCGCACCAACCCACTCCGTCGCTTCCTGGTTCGCCCAGAAACGGGTGCAGTTGCTGGTTCTGTCGCAGTATGGATCTTCTTCGCGATCATCGCGGGAGACAGTGGATTTCTAACATTACGCGGCGCATCGAGCTATTTGAGCGTGGCAGCTGAACTGACCATCCAGGCGGTGCCTGTCGCGCTCCTGATGATTGGCGGAGAATTCGACCTCTCGGTTGGCTCAACCGTTGGGGCGTGTGGTATGATCATCGTCCTCTTATGCACACAATTTGGCTGGAATATATGGGCGGCCATTGTGGTGTCCCTAATCTTCGCAGTGCTCGTTGGCATGCTGAATGGCTATCTCGTCTTACGCACAAAGTTACCTTCGTTCATCATTACACTGGGAACATCGTATATTCTGCTCGGCACGACCACAGGTATTACCACCCTGGTGGCAAATGGTTTAACGGAGGTGGGTGGTCTTGGTCAGGCTAATGGCTATAACTCGGCTCATGCTCTTTTTGCCAGCACGTTCGATATTGGAGGGCGCGCTTTCCCCATCGAAATTATTTGGGCGTTAGCCTTGGTCGCGCTCGCCACCTGGTTGCTGCTCGCAACGCCCTTCGGCAACTGGATATTTGGCGTCGGTGGTGATGTGAATGCCGCCCGTAATACTGGAGTGCCCGTGACGCGCGTGAAAATTCTCCTCTTCGTGGGAACTGCCGTTTGCTCCTGCTTGCTGGCAATCATCGAAGTGGTCATCTTTACCAATGCTGATGTCTTGCGTGGACAAGGGAACGAATTCCTGGCAATCGTCTCGTCGGTTATCGGCGGCGTACTGCTGACAGGGGGCTATGGATCGGCGATTGGTGCCATGTTCGGCGCACTGGCCTTTGGCATCGTCGAGGAAGGTATCGTTTTCGCTGGCATCAATGCTGATTGGTACAAGGCATTTATTGGCATCATCTTACTACTTGCCGTCTTGCTGAATAACTATGTGCGTAAACTGGCAATGGAGGTACGACGATGAGTACAACCACTACACAGACCGCTCCTCTTATCGATGTACAGAACATTTCAAGATACTTCGGGAGCGTCATCGCACTCAAAGACATCTCTATGAAAGTGCATGCGGGCGAAGTAATGTGTCTGCTCGGTGACAACGGCGCGGGCAAATCAACCTTGATCAAAATCTTATCAGGCGTTCACCAGCAAAGCGAGGGTCGCTACATGGTGGAGGGGAAAGAGGTACATTTTACCTCACCACGCGATGCTTTGAGCGCGGGTATTGCCACCGTCTTTCAAGACCTGGCGATGATTCCGCTCATGGGTATCTCGCGCAACTTCTTCCTCGGCTCAGAGCCAACGGTCGGCTGGGGTCCGTTCCGCCGCTTCGACGCGAAATTTGCTGATCGCGTCACACGCGAGGAACTGGCAAAGATGGGCATTCACGTGCGTGAGACCTCGCAACCAGTCGGGACACTCTCCGGCGGCGAACGGCAGTCGGTCGCCATAGCACGTGCGGTATATTTCGGCGCGAAAGTGTTGATTCTTGACGAGCCAACGGCAGCACTTGGCGTGAAAGAGGCGGGTGTCGTGTTACGCTACATTGCGCAGGCACGCGCACGAGGACTAGGCGTCATCTTTATCACCCACAACCCTCATCATGCCTACCCAATCGGTGATCACTTCACCATTCTCAATCGCGGTCGAAGCTATGGCACCTTTGCCAAATCCGAGATTAGCCGCGAAGAGTTGACAGGAATGATGGCGGGTGGCGAGGCACTGGAAGAGCTGAGCCATGAATTGGCCGAGTTTGCACGGACCGACGAGAAGGCAGCTGCAGCACTGGCGGGAGTTGCCCATGAACTTGAGGCGTCAGCCGCCGCACTCAATGTTGAGCAACTACCAACGCAATTTACCGAGGCAGAACACCAATATTCCGAACCAATGCCACCCACACCAACGGACAGGGAGAAGAATTTATGATACAGGACGGACAATTACTCAACTACATTAATGGGAAATGGCAACCTTCACGGGCAACAGAATTTCTCAACGTGCAAAATCCAGCCACCGCCGAGACGCTTGTGCGTGTGCCACTAACCTCTGCTGAAGAGGTAGATGAAGCCGCACAAGTGGCGCAGACAGCCTTCCATGAGTGGCGACGCACACCACCTACTGAACGCATTCAGTACCTTTTCAAGCTCAAACAATTGCTGGAGGAGCACTTCGACGAAATTTCGCGCTTGACCGTTGAAGAGTGTGGCAAAACGATGGCTGAGGCGCAGGGCGAATTGCGGCGCGGCATCGAGAATGTCGAGGTGGCAACGGGTATCCCATCGCTCATGATGGGTTATAACGTCGAGGACATCGCACGCGGCATCGACGAGCACATGCTGCGCCAGCCCGTAGGAGTCGTGGCGGCCATCACCCCGTTCAACTTTCCGGGCATGATTCCGCTCTGGTTTTTGCCTTATGCCATCGCCTGCGGCAACTGTTTCATGCTCAAGCCATCCGAGAAGGTGCCCATGACCATGAGCCGCGTGTTTGATCTGATCGATCAACTGGGGCTGCCCCCCGGCGTGATTAGTCTAGTCAATGGCGGCAAGGGCGTGGTCGATGCCTTGCTCGACCACCCAGCAGTACGCGCCATCTCGTTCGTCGGCTCATCCGGCGTGGCGAAGTATATCTACAGTCGGGCAGCGGCCAACGGCAAACGCGCCCAATGTCAGGGCGGTGCCAAGAATCCAGTCGTGGTCTTGCCTGATGCCGATATGGAGACCGCCACGCGTATCATCGCCGACTCGTCGTTTGGCTGCGCGGGTCAGCGTTGCCTGGCAACCTCGGTCGCCATCACCGTCGGCGAGGCGCACAAGACATTTAGCGAGCAAATTGCCAATGCAGCTGCGACACGCAAGGTTGGTTTCGGCCTTGATGAGTCGGTCGAGATGGGGCCGGTTATCACCACCGAGAGTAAGCAGCGCGTAGAGACATTGATCGGCCAAGGCATCAGTGAAGGGGCGAAAGTGCTCGTCGATGGCCGCAACGCCGCAATTGCAGGGTACGAGAAGGGCCACTTTGTGCGTCCAACCGTACTCGATAATGTCGATCCACACAGTAAGCTTGCAGGTATCGAAATCTTTGGGCCAGTGCTCAGTCTCACCCATGTCCAGACCATTGAGGACGCAATTGAAGTCGTCAACGCAGTATCCTATGGCAACATGGCCTGCCTGTTTACGAGCAGCGGAGCCGCGGCACGTAAGTTCCGCTATGAGGCCCGTGCGGGCAATATTGGCATCAATATCGGTGTGGCCGCACCAATGGCCTTCTTCCCTTTCTCAGGGTGGAAGGATAGTTTCTTCGGCGATATGCACGCCCAAGGGCGCGATGCGGTTGAGTTCTATACGGAGAAGAAGGTTGTCGTTGAACGCTGGCCGAAAGAATGGTCACGCAAGTTTTAGCATGTGTGGACGATAGGATGGTATTGAAAGGTTTTCACCTTTCGACACCGCCCAAACGCCGCCCACAACCACCAAAAGAAGGCAAGAGCATGACAACTATTCGCGTAGCAAACGCGCCTTGCTCCTGGGGAGCATTGGAATTTGAAGGATTGCGGGGCGAGAGCATTGGCTATGAACAGATGCTTGATGAATTGGGCGAGACGGGCTATGTAGGCACCGAACTGGGCGACTGGGGTTATATGCCCACCGAGCCAACGCTGCTGCGAGCCGCATTGGAGCAGCGTCAGTTAGCCATGCTCGGCTCATTCGTGCCCGTAGCTCTTAAACATGCACAGGCACACGCGAGTGGGGAAGCTCAGGCACTACGAGTAGCACGCTTACTGGCGGCGGTAACGGCTGCGCAAACACAAAAACCGCTGCTTATCCTAGCGGACGAAAACGGCAGCGATCCTGTGCGCACGAGTTACGCGGGTCGCATCACAGCGGAGATGGGCCTAAGTAGTGCTGAGTGGAAAACATTCGCACAGGGCGCGGAACGCATTGCACGTGCGGTACGAGAGGAAACTGATCTCGCCACCGTGTTTCATCATCATTGCGCAGGCTATGTGGAGACGCCAGCAGAGATCGCACGTTTCCTGGAAATGACTAATCCAGACTTGATTGGTCTGGTCTTCGATACTGGTCATTACCTTTACGGCTCAGGTAGCGTTGATGGCTCACTCGTGCTTGACGGCCTCGACCGTTTTCGCGCACGTATCCAGCATGTCCATTTCAAGGATTGCCAGCCACAGATTGCACAGCAGGCACGCAGAGAGGCATGGAACTATTTCAAGGCCATTCAACAAGGGGTGTTCTGTGAACTGGGGCAGGGCAGTGTGCCGTTTGCCGCCGTTGCCGAGCGTCTGCGCCAGCAAGCACAAGACGGACATACGCCAGTGGATACGTACCAGGGCTGGATTGTGGTAGAGCAAGACGTGCTTCCTGGTTTGGGTAGCCCAAAAGCCAGCGCGGAACGAAACCGTCTCTATCTGAGAGGTATAGGATTATAGCATGCCCACAATACATACTATTTACACTATCACGCCCGTACTACACAGTAGCCAGGATAAGAGGATTTCATGCCAAAATCGTTATTAAAGATCGGTTTGATTGGAGCCGGACGGATTGGCCGCTTACACGCCGAAAACCTTACCTCACGCATTCCCTCAGCCGACATACTTATCGTAGCAGATGCCTTTGAAGAAGCGGCTCGCGAGTGCGCGAAGAACTATGATATCCCTACCGCAACCCATGATTATCATGCAGTGTTAGAACGTCCTGACGTGCAGGCAATTGTTATTTGTTCATCAACCAACACGCATGCACGTATCATAGAGGAGGCGGCGCAAGCTGGCAAGCATATCTTTTGCGAAAAGCCGATTGCCCTCGACCTCGCAACCATTGATCGTGCATTAGCAGCGGTTGAGCGTGCAGGCGTGAAACTCCAAATCGGTTTCAATCGGCGCTTTGATAGTAACTTTCGCCGCGCACAGCAGGCTATAGCCAACGGCGAAATCGGGCGGCCCCAGCAATTTCATATTATCAGCCGTGATCCCGCTCCCCCACCAATAGAATATATCCGCGTCTCCGGTGGCCTCTTTCTGGATATGACGATCCATGATTTTGATATGACGCGCTTCTTGCTAGGAAATGAGGCAGAAGAGATAGCGGCTGTTGGCAGCGTTATGGTCAATCCCGCGATTGGCGACGCGGGCGATGTGGATACCGCCATCATCACTTTGCGGATGGCGAATGGCACTATTGGAACCATCAGTAACAGTCGCAAGGCGGTCTATGGCTATGACCAGCGTGTAGAAGTGCTGGGGAGTGCAGGAGCGATTAACATTGATAATAACTATCCCAATTCTATTGTGATCAGCGATAGTCACAGTGTTCATCGTGATCTGCCCCTGCATTTTTTCCTTGAACGGTATAATGAGAGCTTTATCAGCGAGATGGCGGCATTCATCAACGCCGTTCTCCACGACAAGCCTGTTGCGGTGACAGGGTATGATGGACGTGTTCCCGTCGTAATGGCACTGGCAGCAGGCAAGGCTATGACCGAAAACCGTCCAGTTTTGTTGAGCGAAATTGGCTAGCCACGGCAATACGTGCTCAAGCAGGGGAACGGGAAGGAAGCACAGACATGACGCAGATCAAGCAATCAATCGCATGGTGGTGCTATGAAGGAAGCGAGTTGACGTTAGAGCAACTAGTTCGTGTGGCAGCTGAGATTGGCTATAGTGGCATTGAACTGATAGAGCAGCGTTATTGGCAACACATCAAGGATCACGGCTTAGAGATTGTCACACTCAAAGGCCAAGCAACCATAGAACGGGGCTTCAACAGGCGAGAGCATCATGCCAGTCTGGAACGAGAAGTTCTTGCTAGCATTGCATTGGCGGCACAGTGGGGCATCCCCAACGTGATTGTCTTTAGCGGTAATCGTGACGGGCTGGACGACAAAGCAGGGGCAGAGATTACCGCACAAGGATTGAACCATGTGGCAGAAGCAGCCCAGAACGAGGGCGTGACCCTACTACTAGAACTGCTCAATAGTAAAGTAGACCATCCTGACTATCAAGCCGATAGGACAGCGTGGGGAGTCGAGGTATGTCAACGAGTCGCTTCGCCAGCCGTGCGACTCCTCTACGATATTTACCACATGCAGATCATGGAAGGTGATATCATCCGCACCATTGAGCAGCATCATGCCTATTTCGGCCATTATCACACGGCGGGAAATCCTGGTCGCCACGAGCTTGATGAGAAACAGGAATTGCACTATGCAACCATCGCGCAGGCAATCGCGGCTACTGGCTATCATGGCTATATCGGGCAAGAGTTCGTCCCAATGGGCAAAGCAGAGGCAGCTTTACGACAGGCTTTTCAGATATGCAACGTCGGAGCATAAGAGGAAGAAGTATGACCAAGGTCAAGATGAGTAAAGGGAAATTTGAGCGACTCAACACCTGCGCGGATAAACGCGGTATCATCGCGGCATTGGCGGTCGATCACCGTGGCAATCTGCTGCAAGCAATCGCCAAGGCGCGCGGTCCCCAGGGCACAGCTACGGCGGCAGACATGCTAACATTCAAGCAAGCGGTAACGCACACCCTCACGCAGCATACCAGCGCGATTCTGCTGGACCCAGAATATAGCATTGGCGTGATTGCCAGTCGCGCCCCCGGCACAGGGGTCCTGCTCGCCTACGAAAAATCGGGCTACGATGTCGCGACAAAGGGTCGCTTACCCGATTTATTGCCAGAGTGGAGCGTGCGCCGCCTCGTCGAAGTTGGCGCGCAGGCCATCAAGATTCTGCTGTTCTATAATCCCGCTGATGAGGCGTATATTAACAGCATAAAGCAGGCCTATGTCGAGCGCATCGGGGCCGAGTGCGCCGCACTCGAAGTACCGTTTTTCTTGGAGCCACTGGTGTATGATGACGCGCTCGGTGCTGAGAAGGGCCTAGCGTTTGCGCGCAAGCGGCCAGAATATATCACCCGCACGATTACAGAATTTACGCAAGCGCGCTATGGTGTGGATGTGCTCAAGGTCGAGTTGCCCGTCAACCCACTATTTGTCGCGGGCACACACGCCTTTGCTGGTGGAGAAGCTGCTTATACACGGCAGGAAGCCCTCGCCCATTTCCGCACGGCGGCAAACGCGGCCACCAAACCACTGATTTACCTGAGTGGTGGCAGCACTGACGAGGTATTCTGCGAGATGCTAGAGTTAGCGGCAGAGGCTGGCGTGAAGTTCGCGGGCGTGCTGTGTGGACGCGCCGCCTGGCAAGATAGCATCTCCATCTATGCGACTGAGGGGGTTGACGCCCTCACACGCTGGCTCGAGACACGCGGCACACAAAACATTCAGGTGCTGAACGGCATCTTGGCACGCTGCGCCACGCCGTGGTGGGACACCTACGGTGGGCGCGAAAACATTGAGGTGGTCGAGACAGTTATTAGCTAAACAATGCCTATAGGGGCGCGACAATGGTGATTGACAAATTAACTTGGTAATCATGGAAACCCATCCGTAGGGGCCAGCTTTAGCGCGCCCTCAGCTCAATTCATTGAGCGAGATCCGCCGGATCTCAGGCGATAAATCGCCTCTGAGGGCGCGCTAAAGCTGGCCCCTACGGGGATTGCAGCGCGCTTCGCTGCAGCCTACGCGATTACCGCGTTAATTTGTTAATCAGCATAATCTCGCCCCTACGGGCCTGCAGCGCGCTCCGCTGCCGCTATACAGGTGGCAGGCGTAGCACGCGCTGATAGAGATGACTATAGGAAATGGCACTGGCGGACCAGCGCGAGTCGTAGGCCATGGCGCGGGCAACGAGGCTCGGCCACTGCTGGCGGTCTGCATAGAATTGCAAGGCACGATGGATTGCATCAAGCAAGGCTGAGGCGGTGTATGCGTCAAAGCTAATGCCGTTACCCAGTTCAGGGTGAGCGTTGAGATCGGTGACGGTATCGGCCAGGCCGCCAGTTGCATGCACGATGGGCAGTGTGCCGTAGCGTAGCGCGATCAGTTGTCCCAGACCACCCGGCTCAAACGCGCTGGGCATCAGGAAGAAGTCTGAGCCAGCATAGATGCGATGCGAAAGAGCCACATCGAAGCCGATACGCGCACGTACATTGTTTGTGCTGGCGGCGAGTTCTCGAAAGAGTTGCTCATATTGTGGATGACCCGATCCCAACACAAGCAGTTGCAGGGGCAGGTCGCGCAATTCATTGGCAATTTCCGCCAGCAGATCGAAGCCCTTCTGATCCACCAGTCGGCTAACGACACCTAGCAACGGCAGGGCAGGTTCATCTGCTAAGCCGAATTCTTGACGGAGCGCGCTGCGGTTGCGCTCCTTCGCCTCTACTGCATCTTCCGTGCTATAACGAGCTGGCAGGTCATCGTCTGTTGAGGGGTTCCAGTCGTTCCAATCGAGGCCGTTAGGGATGCCGAAGATACGCGGGTGCCGCTGAAAGAGGGCCTCGTCCAGACCCCAGCCATAGTCAAGCGTCTGAATCTCTTCGGCGTAGCGGTGCGATACCGTCGTGACGGCATCGGCGTACATGATGCCTGCCTTCATCCAATTGACATCGCCCCAGAACTCCAGGCCATCGGAAATAAAGACGCGCCCACGGTCCAACCCGACATCATCCAGGATAGAAGGGCTCCAGCGGCCCTGATATTGCAAGTTATGAATGGTATAGATAATACGAGCCACCCCCTGGCGCAGCAGGTGACGATAGTTTGTGCGTAGATACGGGGCACAGGCGGCGGTCTGCCAATCGTTGAGATGAATGACATCAGGATAAAAGCCGAGCGCAGGCAGCACATCGAGCAGGCCACGACAAAAGAGCAGGAAACGGTGCTGCTCCTCAAGCTGATCGAGCCCCAAATAGAGTCGATTATGGCGACCAAAGAACTCGTAATTCTCAAGGAAATAGACAACCACCGGTGAGTCAGGGAGCATGGCTCTCATAATAGACACCGAGCGATTAGCCCCTGCCAAGTAGACGTTTTGCGTAATCCCCGTATAATCAAGGCCCCAACGATAGCCATCAATTGAGCCATAACGCGGTATAAAGACGCGCACTTCGTGGCCTAACGCGGCCAATTCTCGCGGCAGACTGCCGATGACATCGGCGACGCCGCCCTCTTTCGCGAACGGAACCGCCTCAGTAGCGACCAGTAAAATCTTGCTATGTGTCTCGTTGGCCATGGTGCTTTCCCCCTAACAGCAATTTTGGTATTATTTACCACACTGTGGCGAAGAAATCCTCAACGGGTGTTGCGATGCCAGGAACAACGTGAGAAGGAAGCGTTTGCTTGCCACTAAAGCGACCGAGGGAACGATAGCGACCAGCATCCAGTAACACTACTTCTACCGTTCGGGACTCAGGGTTCACAATCCAATATTCTGGCACGCCAGTTTGGGCATACGTTCCGTATTTGACTAAGCGATCATAAGGCGCGGTACTTGGTGAAGCAACTTCAACAACCAAATCAGGGGCACCCATGATATGTCTTTCGCGTAATTTATCACGATTCGCCTTGAGCAGCACCACGACATCAGGTTGAAACACATCTTCTGCTGACAGTTCGACATCGATAGGAGCCATGAACACTCCGCCTAAATCATTCGCACGCAGATGGGTTCGCAGAGCGGCAAAGATTTCACCAACAATCTCTTGATGGGACCAACTGGGAGAAGGTGGCATAAGCAGCACTCCACTCACGATTTCATAGCGTTGGCCATCCTGCAAAACAGCATAGTCATGATAGGTCCATTCCCCTTGCCTTGGCCCAGGAACCCAGTCAGCAAGGAGAAGCATAGGCAGTCCTTCAATTGTCGTCATAATCATCCTGCCCTTCGTGTAGAAAAAAGCAAATCATGTAACATTACTACCAAATATACCACATGTGAACGGATTGGCTTCCTGCTATACATTGCGTGTTTTGCAGTTGACAAGACAGGAGAGTAATGACGAAACAGTATTGTGCCAACGTGGTATATAATGAACCGTAACCTTCAATGAACGAAGGTAAAGGGCCGCCATGCAGAAAGGAATTCCTTTGCTATGAGTAAAGTGCTAGCCGTCATTCTGGCCGGAGGTCAAGGAGAGCGATTGAGCCTGCTATCCCAAAAGCGAGCGAAACCTGCCGTCCCATTCGCGGGAAAGTATCGAATTATTGATTTTGCGCTAAGTAACTGCGTAAACTCCGGTATCGTGGATGTCGCTGTATTAACACAATATCGCCCCCACTCATTGCATGATCATATTGGTATTGGCAAGCCGTGGGACCTAGACCGACAAAAGGGGGGCGTTCATCTGCTTCAACCCTATATGGGACACCAGGAGTCAGACTGGTATCAAGGCACTGCCGACGCGGTCTATCAAAATCTCAGTTTCATTGTGGAGTCTCGCTGCGATTATGTGCTCGTCCTCGCAGGCGATCATATTTACCGCATGGACTATACCCCGATGATTGCCTATCATCAGCAGCATAATGCCGATGTGACGCTTGGAGCAGTGGTGATACCGATTGAGGAAGGGCCGCGCTTTGGCATTTTGGAGACAGATGCGGCAGGCAGTGTTATCTCGTTTGAGGAGAAGCCCAGTCAACCACGTGGCACCCTCGGTTCGATGGGTATTTATGTGTTCAGCCGCGATACATTGGTGCGTGTGCTGACTCAGGATGCGCAACCAGCCGAAAATGGTGGTGTGGCGACACAGCACGACTTTGGACGCAACATTGTTCCTAACATGATGGCCCGTGGTGAACGCGTCTTCGCTTACCCCTTTACTGGCTATTGGCAGGACGTTGGAACGGTACAATCCTATTGGGAAGCACACATGGCTCTGTTAGAGGATCGGCCCGCCTTTGATCTGTATGATCACTCATGGGTAATTCATACGCGCAGTGAAGAGCGACCACCAGCTCACGTGAACAGTACGGCTCAAGTTACCAGCAGCTTGATCTCACACGGCTGCATCATCAAGGGCAAGGTGGAACGCAGCGTACTTTCGCCGGGCGTCGTGGTCGAGGATGGCGCGGTTGTACGCGACTCAATTATCCTCTTCGATTGCGTCATCGGTGCTGGCAGCGTGATTGACCGCGTGATTCTGGATAAAGAGGTGACGATTGGCAAGAATTGTCAGATTGGCTATGGCGACGATATGGCGGCCAACAAGCTCGAACCCTCGCGCCTGAACACCGGCATCACGCTCATCGGCAAACGCACCCGCCTACCCGACAACCTCAAAGTGGGACGCAACTGCAAAATCGGCACCGACCTACGCCCCATCGACTTCAAAGCCGACACCCTCGTCAGCGGCGAGACCATCGAAGACCGCACCTTCGACCACGGCTGGGAACGCGAAATGGCGCGGCAACGGGTGTAGG
>JBBPYR010000283.1:0-25568 GCA_038199755.1 Ktedonobacterales bacterium
CCCTCCGCTCAATTCATTGAGCGAGATTCGCGGAATCACAGGCGATAAATCGCCCTGGGGCGCGATCAATCTGGCCCCTACGGATGGGTTTCTCTGATTACCAGGTTCATTAGTAAATGTGCATAAGCTGGTCCCTACGGAATTTGCAACCGCCCTGCTTACTTACACGGACAACACGTACCCATGTATATTCTTCGTGCTATCATAATCGTCTCACCCTTTTCGGTCAAGTACTTTACTTCTGAAATTCGCCAGCAGCAAATGGTAGAGGAAAACCACAAATGCATTGTATGACCTTCTTCTGCCATTTCCTAACAAAAAATACGGTGAAATAGCCCAAATTTCTCCACAGCAAATACGAATTTTCGTGGATAAGTGGGGGATAACTTTGTGGATAACCTGGGATAACTCGGCTATCACGGTGGATAACCTGCGCATAACTCGCTGTCACAACATTTTTGAGCGTGATTTTTGTCCTCTTTTGCAGCAACATATCCACATATCCACACAGCTCATCAATTGGGACCATTTGATTTCCTTCTCAATATCCGTTACACTTGTTGAGCACACAAAAATTTTGCAAATACCCTTACCTACTCTCCCTTTCCAGAGGGATTGTTGTGCTCATTTATTTTCAATAAGTAAGAACGTATGTGCGAAAATATATGCTATAATGCACCAAACCCTGAGAAGTGGTGGCAAGAACGTTGTTTCTGCTAGGAGAGCATTTATCAAAGCGCAAACAAGTGTACGCATATGCTGTATCAAAATAAACGGACCGTATTGCATCAATCTCAATGTATTTCGTAAACTGGAGCTAAGCCTGTGGAAAAGCTGTTGCCACAAAATATCGAAGCTGAATGTGGTGTCTTGGGAAGTATTATTATCGATCCCGACGCCATCGTGCAGGTGGCAGACTTCCTCTTTGCCGAGGACTTCTATCGAGACGCCCACCGTACTATCTATGAGGTGATCACACAGCTTTATGAGCAGCGCGAACCCGCAGACTTCATCACCATCTGTGACGAACTAGAGCGACGCAACAAGCTCAATGAGGTTGGCGGGCCCGCCTATATCACCTCGCTCATCAACCAGGTGCCTACCAGCGGCAACGTCGAATACTACGGGCGTATTGTGGAGCGCATGGCCATTCTGCGCCGCTTGATTCACGCGGCGGGCCAGATTGCCGCCATTGCCTACGATGAAAGCGACGCCGAAGCCGCCCTTGATAAAGCCGAACAACTGATCTTTACCATTAGCCAGCGACACACACGCGCCGACTTTTCCCCCTTGAGTGAAATCCTTTCCACTTATATGGAGAAACTCGACCAAGTACACGAACGACGTGGCAGCATCGTGGGTGTCCCGACCGGCTTCACTGACCTAGATCGGCTCACCGGCGGCCTGCAAAGGTCGGATTTGATTATTCTCGCTGCTCGGCCTGCGATGGGTAAAACGAGCTTGGCTCTCAGCCTTGCCCATAATTCCGCTATCCAACACAAGCAATCTATTGCCGTTTTCAGCTTGGAGATGAGCAAGGAACAACTGGTGCAGCGTATCCTTTCCATGGATGCGGGCGTTGATCAGCAGCGTCTGCGGACAGGCTGGATTGAAGACGAAGAGTGGGAGCGCATCATCTACTCGATGGGCACGCTTTCCGAGGCCAACATCTGGATTGAAGATACGGCGGGTATTACTACAACCGAGATGCGTAGCAAGGCACGCCGCCTGCAAGCCGAACATGGCGTAGACCTGATTATTGTTGACTACCTACAACTGATGCAATCAACCATGAACGGTGTACGCAACAAAAACCGTGAGCAAGAAATTTCTGAGATCAGCCGCAATCTCAAGGGGCTGGCCCGCGAACTCAATGTGCCGGTAGTGGCCCTCGCACAGCTATCGCGTGCAGTTGAGAGCCGCCAATCGAAGGTACCGCAGCTATCAGACCTTCGTGAAAGCGGTTGCTTAACAGGAGATAGCCTTGTTTATCTACCTGACGAAGGTATTTACAAACCCATCGCACAATTAGTAGGAAAACAGGATTTTCGGGTGCTTGCCCTAAACACAGCTACGTGGCAACTTGAACCACATCCTGTCACAAGCGCATTCACGACAGGATGTAAACCTGTCTATAAAATGACAACCCGACTAGGGCACACAATCCGCGCAACAGCCAACCACAAGTTCTTGACCATACACGGATGGCAGAGACTAGATGAATTGTCTAAAGGTATAAACATTGCTACGCCCTTACAGCAGGTAAACGTTCTCTCAGCGAACGCTTTCGTATCCGTAGGGGCGGGGGCGGCAAATGATGAGGGGAGGGGACCCTTGCGGTCGCCCATGCTCAGGGGAACAGAAATCGTTGAGGGTGCGTTTTCCCCTCCCCATGGGCGACCGCAAGGGTCCCCTCCCCTCTACACCGCTACCCCCGCCCCTACGGGATATAGAGAGCAAAGCGATGTATATTGGGATGAAATCGTTTCAATTGTGCCAGATGGCGAAGCAGATGTGTACGATTTGACAGTTGATGGACTACACAATTTTGTGGCAGACAACATCATTGTTCATAATAGTATAGAGCAGGACGCGGACATCGTCATGTTCATCTATCGCGACGATGTCTACAATCCCGACTCGGAACGCAAAAACATCGCGGACATCATCATAGCCAAACACCGCAACGGGCCCGTAGGCGAAATCAGTCTCTATTTCCAAGCCAGCCAGACGCGCTTCCGCGATCTGGAGGCCACACCACCAGCAGAATAAATTGAGGGTGGAGATCATGACAACATTTACCGGCTTTCCCTCGGGAAAGAACCCTTTTGTACCGATACCAGAGGTCTTCTTTACCAAAGTGCTACCCGACATCGAGGATAGCGCAGAACTAAAGGTGACACTGCATATTTTCTGGCTCCTGGCACAAAAACAAGGCAATCCGCGTTGTACAAGTGACAGGGAACTACAAACGGACCAGATTCTGCTACGCAGCTTAAAGCGACGTGGCGATCCACGGCCTGCTGAAGAACGTTTGCGCCAGGGACTCGAACAGGCCGTGGCACGCGGCACGCTGCTGCACATCAACCTGCGACTGGTAAGCGAAGGCAACGAACTGGGAGAACGTATCAACTGGTACTTCTTCAATACCGTCCGCAGCCGCAAAGTCGTAGCAGAACTGCAAGGCAGCGAAATAGTACCCGTGCGACTCTTGAGTAAAGAGATGCCAAGCGGGACAGGGACAAGCGAGACAAATGAGGTAATAGAGGGACAGGAAGAAATAACTCAGGCCGCACAGATCGTTTCTGTAGGCGAGCATGTGACCGTGGGAGGGTATACCAGTAAAGGCAATATAGACAAGCAGGGGAAACGGGGAAATGGGAATAGCGAAACAGCCGAAGTCGTTCGTAATATACATATTCAGGTAGAACGTCCTAATATTTTTACCTTATATGAACAAAACATCGGATTGCTTTCACCACTTATTGCAGATGAATTGAAAGACGCGGCAGACCACTATCCAGCAGACTGGATTGAAGCGGCCTTTCGCGCAGCGGTCCAACATAATAAGCGAAAATGGAGTTATATTCACGCCATCTTACGGCGTTGGGAAACGGAAGGCAGGCAAGCATGGAACGCCTGAATGATATCATCAATAAAGCAACACAACGGCGTCAGTATTCGCAGCAGCAACAACAGCAGCAGCGCGCCGCCCAGCAACAGCAGCCTTATGGTTCATCCAGACAACCACAAGGGCAGCGATCAGCCGCGCCAAACCAGCCAGTGCCGCCTGCTCAACAGCATTATGCACAACAGCCACAAATGCCGCAGATACCACCCACGCCACTCGTACAACAAACACGCCAGATGCCTGCTTACCGCCATACCCATACACGCGCCTCAGCGGAACAAATGGCACAGCAAGATCAAAACAGCATGCAACGGAGCCAGAACACACAACGCACGCCAAACAGCCATCCGTCAAACTATAGCCAACAAATGTCTTCTAACAAACAGCGTTATACAGGGGAAGAGTCAGTTCATCCCATACCACGGGTGGAGCCACAACTTTCGCAAACGTCGGTGCGTCCCCTACACCCGTCTTTCCCACGCCAGCAGCAGGTACCTAAGACGCCATCATCCTCTCCTATGCAGCAACGCTCAGAGGAACGTGGCGGCATGTCATCTCGCTCATCTTACTATACGCAAGAGCAGGCGAATTCCATGCCATCCGCCTATGCACACGGTAATTATCAGAATGATCCCAACAGCAATTACCAGGCACCCATGCCCGCCGACGTCATGACGGGCGACGAAGAAGAAGTAACGATGGAATATGGTGATTGGGAAGGCGAAAACGAAGAGGGAGCTTCATATCAACCGAGAGAAGCTGAAATCTACACCCCCGTTGCGCCACCTGCATCCAGGAGTACCTACGCCTCGCACTATGGCCAGCCATACATGGCACGCGAACAATATGCCGCATATGCGCCAGAGGGAGAATTACCTTCACCGCAAGCACGTGATGCCCAAGAAATGCATCGCCCGCCAGTAGCGAAGCACGTGCCTGTTACACGCATACAAGAGATACCCACCTACCACAGTAAAACACAACAGCTTGACACCGCAATGGAGGCCCGTTTCGGCTCAGGCGCAGCGGCACACATGCAACACATGCAAGAGCCTTCACGCCAACTTATCGCCCGCGAAACACTCACACCTGCCTCCACCAACATACAGATGTTGACAAAGGCCGTTTGTGCAAAATGTAAGGGAGCGGGCTATCGACGCGCCGACGTGCCCTTTGGCCATCCTAATTTCGGCAAGCCTATCGCCTGTGAGTGTAAAGAGGCCGAACGTAAAGAGAAACGTCGCCAACAACTCGTCGAACTATCCGACTTGAGCGCATTTCATGATAAGCATTTTGACAATTTCAACACGCGCATCCCTGGTATCCATCCATCAGTTATCGAAGCGTGGAAAGAGGCCTACCACTTTGCGCAAAATCCGAAGGGCTGGCTCGTCTTCATCGGCACAAACGGCTGTGGCAAAACACACCTAGCCTCCGCCATTGCCAACCAAAGCCTGAATGATGGCATGATGGTGCTCTTCTCCGTCGTTCCTGAACTGCTCGATCACCTGCGCAGTGCTTTTGCGCCAACGGCAACCCAGGTCTACGATCAGCTATTTAGCAAGATGCGCGAAGCAGAACTGCTCGTGCTCGACGATCTTGGTGCCCACTATAGCACCCCATGGGCCACAGAAAAGCTCTATCAATTGCTCAACTATCGTTATAGTTGGAGCATGCCCACGGTCATAACCACCAATAACGTTGGGCTACAATCCATCGACATTCGCCTCAGTTCGCGCATGATGGATAGCAGCCTCGTCACCGTCATCAACCTTGAACATGCAAAAGATCGCCGTCCCTATCTGCCACGCCGCGATATGTAGCAGGATGTTCACGAGAGGGCTTGCGGGTGCCCTTACGCAACATGTAACTCCTTTCGTGAATGTCTTGGAGGAGAGACCCCCTATGCCAACATGTTATGATTGCGAGGGCACCCAATACGTGCTCAACACCTATGATTGCCCAAAATGTGACGGCACGGGCGAGATCGTCATCTCCGACCTGCAAGGGCGCGAAAAGGTCATTTCTTGCTCGTTTTGTGACAATGGACATATCTACAAAGAAGAACCTTGCGACACCTGTCAAGGGACGGGTGTTATTTAACAGCTTATTTTCACTCTCCTTCAACGAGTGCTAAATATTTGCTGTTTTTACTTGCGTTTTATTTTTCCAGGTGCTATCATAACGGTACAAGTTTCCGTCGTGACGGACCTTCTTCACATTCTCGTTTTACTGAAGGTCACTCTTCCGCATATGTCGCGGAAAGGACCAATGATAGATAATTAAGGAGCAAATATGGGCAGCGTTTTCAATCCACGCGATCCAAAATGGATAAATGAGTCCAGAGATTTTCTGGAGCCTCGCGGCATGATTCCAGCGGTCATCGAGTCAACCCCACGTGGTGAGCGATCCTGGGACCTCTACTCTCGTCTGTTGAAGGAACGCATCATCTTCATCGGCACGCCTATTGATGACAATGTAGCCAACAGTATCGTCGCACAGTTGCTGTACCTCCAGAGCGAGGACGCCACTAAAGACATCAACATGTACATCAACTCTCCCGGTGGCAGTATCTATGCAGGTCTGGCAATCTATGACACCATGCAGTGGCTGCGCCCAGAGGTTTCTACCGTTTGTATGGGTATGGCGATGAGCATGGGTGCCGTGATTTTGACAGCTGGCGCCAAGGGCAAGCGTTTCGCGCTCCCCAATTCCACTATGCTGATTCACCAGCCACTCGGTGGTGCTGAAGGTCAGGCAACCGATATCGAGATTACCGCACGCGAAATCCTGCGCCTGCGCCGTAGCCTCTACGATATCATCTCCCATCATACCGGCCAGACGATGGAGCGCATCCAGCAAGACTCTGACCGCAACTACTACCTCACCGCTCCCCAGGCCGTCGAGTACGGTTTGATCGATGAGGTCTTGGCACCTAACGAAGAGCGCGACCGCTAGACTCAGTGTTTTTCGTGTAGAGGACGGGGCATGATTGGTTTACAATCTGGCCACGTCCTCTACACGAATGAGTAGTAATAGATGGAGAAGCGTTTGCCCAAGCAGATTCCCCCCACTCTCAATGGACGAACAATACGCTGTATCCTTTTTGACTTTGGTGACACGCTCTGGACACGGAAAGATAAAGCAATCTGGTATCAGCTGGAACAAACTGCGAATCAAAACGCAGTCACCCTATTACGCACCCATTTCTCACCTGTCGCCTTGCCCGCTTTAGATGATGGCAAACTGGGTTTAGAGATACGGAGAGCGGTAGATCACGCTATCCGCGAGAAAAAGCGGCAAGATCTCGAACACGAGCCAAACTTCATCACACTGGTGCAGGAAGCTCTACGCGGCATTGGTATTCCCCACGTCGACCGCACGCTCAGCGAGGCTATTTTTGAGGCTCTCCGCGTGCGCATACAAGCCTCACGCGATCTCTTTGCTGACACATTCAGTACGCTTACCGCCCTCAAAGAACGTGGTTACACCCTCGGTGTGGTCACAAACCGTCACTATGGTGGGCACCCCTTTCAGGAAGACCTACGCGATATAGGGCTGCTCAATTATTTCGATGCACGTCACATGGCGATATCCGCTGATCTCGGTGTGCGTAAGCCTAATCCCGCCATCTTTTTACATGCCCTTGATGGCTTAGGCTTCTCTCCACAGGAAGCGGCAATGGTCGGCGACTCGCTGAGTGCCGATGTGGGCGGCGCGAAACGGCTGAACATCTTCGCCGTCTGGATGCCCAAGCCACATCTTATCGCCGAGGCACGGGCGGCGCATCTTGCCAGCACCGACACCGTTGCAGAAGAAACATATGCACGAGCCGAGGCCGAACTCAATCCACAAGCAAAGCACCTTCCATTATATGCTGAAAGTTCAGATGATGATTTTCTCGTTGCTTATGCGCGTGGGCGCGAGGGAAAGGGAAAACGCAAACATGCGCTACAGCTTGATACGCGGCCAGACCTGATTATTGAGCACTTGAGCGATCTACTGGATTTCTTTGCGGGCAATGGGGAATAATGTGCTATGACATCCAACTTACGCCGATTGTTATTTGAAACGCTCTATAAAAACCGCTACCTCTACCGCTTTGCCAGCACCGTCCCTTTCGGCGGCCAGTGGCGTGTGTGGCAGCGGCAGGTGTTGTCGCGCCTTCACGGACACGACATATTGGAACTTGGCTGCGGTCTGGGTGACCTGCTCGCCGACATGCTAGAGATGGGCTACAATTGCCGTGCCGTGGAGCACTCTCCACAGATGGTAGCAGCCGCTCGCGACACATTACGCAAACGCCAGCTGGGACAGGACGCGACAGTGATGCAGGGTTCCGCGCAAGGCTTGCCTTTCTCCGATGCCACCTTTGATACCGTCGTCAGCACATTTCCGTCCGAATACATCTATGACCCCGACACCATCTCAGAGATAGCCCGCGTCCTGCGCCCTGGTGGTCGCCTGCTGGTGATCGAAGGAGCCAACCTGTTACCCGTTAGCTTCCTACAAACCATCCTTGTAATATTACAGATGTTCGTATATGGTCCCTCGGCAGTCTTTGGCCCACGCAAACAACGCAACCTACACGAAGAGATCGAGCGTGGTCGCAACGCCAAAGGGACCGAGACCGACATCACAGTAGATGTGCTGAGCAACGCCTGGTTTGGGCGCACCATCCCACTAGAGCAGTTCGACCTGCGCCGTCGCTCCGAGCGCATTCGCAGTAGCCGCTGGGAAGTATACATGATCATCGGCGAAAAACCCTGACCGCAACCCGTAGGGGCCAGATTTATCGCGCCCTCCGCTCAATTTATTGAGCGAGATCCGCTGGATTACAGGCGATAAATCGCCATGGGGCGCGATAAATCTGGCCCCTACAGCGGTTTCCATGGTTACCCATTTCATTCGTTCATGTCCATTATCGCGCCCATACGCCCGCGTACGAGAAACCGAGAAACCCAGATGACGCAAACCTCTATCAAACAAATTGAGACGCACTACCCACACCTTGCCGCCGCCTTCAAAACCATTCCGCAAGGCGAGATGCACCTGCGTCGCCTGCAAGATCTGAACGCCACTTGGCAAAACATGTTGCTCTCAGGGACAACGCGCCAATTTGCCGAGGTGGTCGTCACTGAAGAACGCCCATCCTTGCCCAAGACCGACACCTTTGACATTATCTACGCGGGTGGTGGCCTCAACCTGCTTAACGCGGCAGTCATGACGCTCCGCTATGGTTTGCGCGTGCTGGTATTTGATCGCTTCACCGTGGGGGCGGTGCATCGCGAATGGAACATCTCACGCGAGGAATTGCGCGAACTGCTCGATGTAGGTTTGCTCACTCCAGACGAGCTGGAAACGGTGATACAGCGCGAGTACGAGGATGGAATCGTGCGCTTCCATTCCGCTCATATCGCTACCTCACCCGCCGAACTCCACCTCAAAAACGTGCTGGATGTGGCAATAGATGCCGATAAGCTCACCGCCCTTTGCCTGCAAAAAATTCTGTCGCACCAACCCAGAAGCGGCCAGCCCAATGTCGTGTTAGACGGCACCACATTTGTACGCTGCGCGGTGCAACCTAGACGCGGCGTCACCATTGATGTGACAGACAGAGCAGGCGAGCAACACAGCTATGGAGCGCGCCTACTCATCGACGGCATGGGTTCGACCTCGCCTATCGCCTGCCAACTCAACTGCGGCAAACCCTTCTCACTCGTCTGCCCGACTGTTGGCACCGTTGCCCGTGGCTATAAGCAAGGAGAGACGGCAGATGCAGTTTCCCCCACTGTGGGTGAGGTGCTTGTCTCCACCGAGGACGTGCGTAACGGGCGACAATTGATCTGGGAGACCTTCCCTGGCGCGGACGATCAGGTTGCCATCTACCTGTTCTACTATGCCGAAACGGGCAACGATACCCAGACGGTCGATCTACTCGCGCTCTTCAATGACTTCTTCGCCCTCCTACCAGACTATAAAGATACCAGCGGCGTCGAAATCGTCAAGCCAGTATATGGTTTCATTCCGGCGGGCTACAATATCACCTTGCCCTGGCAAAAAGAACAGAAGACGCTGGCCTATGATCGCGTCCTCTCACTCGGTGATGCCGCCGCGTTTCAATCACCGCTCACCTTCTGCGGCTTCGGCTCCTACGTGCGCAACCTGCGCCGCATTACCAGCTTACTCGCAGTCGCGCTGCGTCACAACACGCTGCATGCCAGCGATCTGAACGGCATACGTGCCTCAGAAGCGGTGCCAGCGGTGGCGCGTGCCTTCAGCAAGTTTATGATCGCCAAAGCCGACGGCAAAGAACCCACATGGCAAGTCAACGAGGTAATGAACGTCTTCTGCCGCATCCTCGCCGACCTCGGCCCCAGTGTGACCAACGCCTTCTTCAAGGACCGCATTGGCTGGCTTGACTACACCCGCGTCGTGCTCAGGACACCTCGCTACTACCCACGCATCTACACGCTGGCCCTCAAGACGCTCACCCCCGTTGAAATGCTGGGCTGGATTATTGCCTGGCTCAAGCTCGGTCAGCAATCCGCCATCTACACACTCTACCGCCTGACACGCCCCTTCACCCAATCCTGGATAGGACACCTTATCAGCATGGTGCTCACACGCAAAAACCCGCACCTGACGTTACGCCTGGCTGCCCATAAAGAGGCAATGGAACAGATCGGGCGCGGCACCCCATAAATGGGTCCAAGAGACATCAACTTAAGAATTGCTGAGGTGGTGGGAACGGCTCGTTACAGGAGGGGCGGGGGCGGTGAGGACGGGTGGAAGGGACCCTTGGGTCGCCCGTGCAGGGGATACCGAATTTCGTGTAATGAGAGGATATCAGCTAATGAAAGATGATATATTTCAGCCATTTATCGCACCATCTAACGATTTTCTAGATAGCGGTAGCCAGCCTCGTTGCGTTTCCAACTCTTCTCAAAGGCCTCTCGTAATTCGGGAGATGGAATAGGGCGTACCTCAGCAGGGCGAATCTCAACCGCTAAGAGTTGCCCCTCTTGCAGCTGTTGACGCTCTATCTCCTCTTTAGGTATCGTGACCACATAACTATTTCCAACCTTGCGAAGCTTCTGCCAAATCATGGTATTCTCCTCCCATATAGCTTGTATATACAAAGTATACGTCAATTTGCATTGCTAAGCAACTACAGATTTTTATTACCCCTCGCTTGTTGACGAACAGCCCATTGTCCGTTACTATGGGAGGACAAAGGGTTTTTGGCCTGGTTATGTGGAAGGGGAAGATACTACGATGTCGGGAACACAGGGAAAACAACAAGCAGAACAACCATCACCACACGAACACCTTGTGGGGCAAACGCTCAGCAACGGCGAATATACATTACAGCGCGTCATTGGGCAAGGGGGTATGGGTAAGGTCTATTTGGCCGCGCACGCCTCACTCACCATCCCACTCGCCATCAAGCAGGCAAGGGCGGACGAACCATTGCCGGAAAGTGTCTCAAGGGAGTTGGATACGCTCCTGCATGAACGCTCACATTCAAAGCACACGCGCATCGCTACAAAAATAGATATGAGCGATTTTCCCAGTAGCGGAGGTGAACACACCGACCGTTTTCTGAGGGAAGCTCTCTTTCTCGCGCGTCTACACCACCCAGCCATTCCCTCGCTCTACGACTACTTTTTCGAGAATGGCTACTGGTACTTGGTGATGGACTATGTACCGGGCGCAACCTTACAGGCGTATGTACGACAATACGCACCGCTAGCACCGCTCGAAGCCATCAACTATGCCATGCAACTGTGCGATGTGCTCGATTACCTGCACAAACAATCACCGCCAATCATCTACCGCGATATGAAGCCAGCAAATGTTATTTTGTCGCCTGATGGCATCATCATGCTCATCGATTTCGGCATTGCCCGCTATTTCAAAGAGGGGCAAATCAATGACACCACTGATTTCGGCTCACCGGGCTATGCCTCGCCAGAACAGTATCGTGAAGAGGGACAGACGGACGCTCGCTCCGACCTGTACAGCCTGGGCGTTATCCTTCATGAAATGCTCACCGCTAATCGTCCGAACGCACTTACCAATATCGCACGCGACAGCGCACAACAACTCAATCCCACTATCTCAACGGTACTCAGTGGATTAGTGACGTTGGCAACACGCGCCGACCCCATGTATCGCATTCAATCGGCCCACACCTTCTACATCGCACTGGATCGCGTGTACCATATTGAAGAACAACGCGCTTACGAGCGGTACATCAGGCAAGAGCCAAGAAGCGTAGATGAACAAGGCGACGAAGATACCATACAGGTACTGGATCAGAGCAGCACACCGCCGCGCACACAAGTACGAGGAGGCTCTGCTCCACGTATAGAGGCATTGAGCGATACACAGCTTGCGCCAGAACAGCAAAATGTGCCTCCCGTACCTACACAATTATCGCCTTCCTTGACACTCGATCAGCGTAAGCAGACACGCGAAGTGTTACAACACGCCCGTACAGAACGTATTGAACAGGAGCACATCGAGCTTCAGCTTGCCTCGGTAGACAAAAGCTTACAAATGCGTACATCCATGCCTCTTTCACAACAACCACGCCCTTTCGCGATCAGCATGGATGATGAAGAGCCACGCACACGTTCAAAGCGTGTACATCGTCTCATCCGCGCCAGCTTCATCATTGCGCTACTCATCTTCTTTATACTCGCCTCCCTGCTCGTTTACACGCGAGTGTTCCGCCACGAGCAAAAACTGGTCAAAGGAATACAGATAACAGCCATTGCCAGCCATACTAGCATCCAGAGTTCATGGAGTATTCTGCCCTCCTTATCCTCACCACTCGCGGACAACACTGCCGTGTATGTCGAGGTAGATGGGCACCCATACATCTATATGAGCGGTGGCTATCGTGGTGCCAAAAGCTCACCCCACTATGACCGCCATCTCTATCGCTATGATATCAATGCCGCACACTGGGAACAGGTCGCGCTCACTTCTTTCCCCGGTATGGTCAATAATGCCGTAACCCAGGATGAACATGGTCAACTGTTTTTCACCATCGGCTATTCCCCCGACACCTACACCGTGAGTTCACTCCTCTATCAGTACCATCCAAGCGATAATACTATCCAGAAGATTACACCGCCCACCCCCATCTCCATCGGCTTCGGGGCAGCAATGCTCGCCGATCAACATGGTCATCTCTATCTTACACAGGGTTTCCTCAAAAGTGGCGACCCCCATGCCCTGGCAGAAACAGGCTGGTATCGCTATGATACTGCTACAAACCAATGGCATACGCTGGCTCCCCTGCCCAAACGACTGGGTTATAGCGTACTTGCCACAGATGATGTAGGCAATATTATACTGCTAGGTGGGGCTAGCGACGCGGGACAACACACACAGACACAGGACATCTACCGCTATAACATCGCGCAAAACGCCTGGACGCTTGCGAACGCCCAAGCACCATTTCCGATGAGCGGTGTTGCCAGTTGTACTCCCCAGGCAGGACAACTCGTGATTATTGGGGGCTATGACGTCAGCCAGGACAAGGGACGCACACAATCTTGGCTGGTTGACCTGCATACGCTCCATTGGACAGCACTCAATGACCTACCGACAGGGGGTTCTATTCTAGGGGCAGCAGCCAGCGATGGCAAGGACCACATCTACCTCGTGCGCGGTGCCAGTGATCCCAACCTTCCGACAGGCGACTTTTGGGAAATGACTATTCGACAGTAGAAAAAACAGGGGAGTGCAAAGAAGCCGATACATGTGCGCTAAGCGCACATGTATCGGCTTCTTTGCACTCCCCTGTTATGGATAAATTGTTTCATAGACGAGCGGGCCCGCATCTACTGCTGTCTCACTCCAACTATAACAAGCGAGCAACGCATTCCACAGCGAGTCTACCTCAGTCTCATTGCGAGCATGAATCTCTACCAGGGGATCGCCTGCGTGACAATACGTGCCGATTTTTGCCTGTAAGACAAGGCCAGTGCGATGATCGATTTGATCACCCTTCTCAAAGCGGCCCGCACCAAGATGCATGCTGAGCAAGCCGATCTGTTCGGCGTGAATACCCGCGATATATCCGCTTTGCGGAGCAGTCATCATTATTTGTACAGGCGCGGTCGGAAGCAGCTCTGGCCGTTCAATCTGGCGAGCGTCACCACCCTGTGCCGCAATTACCTCGGCCAGCTTAGCAAGAGCTGCGCCAGAGCGTATAGCTTGTTGCACACATATGGCGGCCTCGTCCATATTCGGGGCCTTGCCCGTCATCACCAACAATTCCGCGGCCTCATGATAGCAGAGCTCGGCCACCTCTCGCGGCCCCTCGCCTCGCAAAATGGCGATGGCCTCTTTCACCTCCAGCGCATTACCAACAGCATTTCCCAAGGGTTGGCGCATAGAGGTGATCGTAGCAACCGTGTGAATGCCCGCTAAGCGCCCAATATCTACCATCATCTGGGCCAATGGGCGCGCCTGCTCAACGGTTCTCACCGATACACGTGAACCAAACTTGACATCTAACAGCAAGTGCGAGGCACCAATCGCCATCTTTTTACTCATAATGCTCGACGCAATCAAGGCCACGCTTTCAACCGTCCCACTCACATCGCGCAAGCTATACATTTTGCCGTCAGCAGGGGCCAGATCGCTGGACTGACCTGCCAGAATGATGTGATGCTGCGTGAAGATACGCAAAAACTCTTCACGCGAGAGGGAGGCGCGAAAACCACTAATTGACTCCAACTTATCGACGGTGCCACCAGTATAGCCTAAGCCGCGTCCAGTCATCTTGCCAACGGCAACTCCGCAAGCTGCGACAAGGGGCGCAACCACAATGGTCACCTTGTCGCCCACGCCACCCGTACTATGCTTATCGACAACGGGCGAGATGATATCACGGACGCGCAATTGATCGCCACTGTGCGCCATTGCCAGCGTCAAGTCGCGCGTTTCCTGCGCATTCATGCCTCGACAGCACACGGCCATCAGCCAGGCCGACATCTGATAATCAGGGACACGCTCTTTCGTATATTGCTCAACCAGCCACTCAATTTCTGCTGTATTCAATGTCTCGCCATCGCGCTTCTTTGCGACAATATCTAGCACTTGCATACAGGCACTCTTTCATTCAAAATCCCACAAGGGGACATCCCTATTATTCCGATATCACGATGCGCACGGACGTAGCGTCAAAGCCATTGCCCGTCTCAATCTGATAGCGATTCTGCGTCAGACTGCCCAGACGCACATTGCGATCAAACTGGAGCAAGCCATTGGTAAAACGATAGGGAGCAATCTCTTTATTGACAAAACCCTGCACCACAATCGTATTTAGATTGGTAGCTGACAGGTCTTTCAAGGCCCTCATTAATGTTGCCACCTGCTGCCAAGGAGCACAACGCTCATAGACAATGGTAATCATCTTTTTATGGCCGGATTCTGTTACATCGCTCACAACCGTATAGGGAAGTGCTCCCTGCTCTAGTTGTTTGAGATGCTCAAGGGTACGTGGCGGATACGGTGCTGGCGGCTCAATAGCGGCGGGTTGTACTGGTTGTACTAGGGGTGTTGGGCGCGCCATTGGCGTTACAGGTGGCGCAGTTGGCCGCGCAGGTCGCCCACCAGGAGGGACCGGAGGCGCAGGAGGCGTGGATGGCGGCTGATAGGTAGGTCGCCCCGGCGGGGGTGCTTGGCGTGGTGAAGTGGCGGCAGGGACCTTCACGCTGAGATCACGACCACAAAGAGCACAGAAGCTCGCACGATCAGGGTTAGTCCCGCCACAATATGGACAGCGCATGATATATTCCCCTTCTATAGGGTCAACGATAGACGTTCTATGCAGAGTATGGCACAGAATAGCGTTCTTTGTCTAGCCTAATAGGTGTTTGCGTCATCATGCTGATGTACACCATAAGAAAAACCTTTATCCCTGCTTCAAAATAGCCTCTACCAGACGTGCATTGTTGTTAGTCTTCTCAAACAACTGTATCACCTGTTCAACGGCATCACGACGCGGGAGATCAGCCATGCGACGACGCACAATCGCCATCGCTTGCAGTTCTGAGGGGGAAAGGAGGCGCTCTTCCTGACGTGTACTAGAGGCGGTAACATCGATTGCGGGGAAAATGCGGCGATCTGCAAGGTCACGTGCGAGGCGAATTTCCAAGTTGCCCGTGCTCTTAAACTCTTCGTAGACCACCTCATCCAGGCGACTACCCGTTTCTACGAGGCAACTGGCCAGAATGGTCAGGCTGCCCCCCTCTTCTAATGTGCGGGCAGCACCAAAGACGCGCCGCCCGACCTCTAATGCCCGCGCATCAATGCCACCTGAAAGCGTGCGACTGCCTCCGCGCTGATTGCGTGGCCCGCTCCAGCCCTCCGAATTCAGATTATGAGCCCGTGCCAGTCGCGTCAACGAGTCCAGAATCATGACGATATCGCGCCCCTGCTCAACCTGTCGTCTCGCGTCCGACAACGCCTGCTCAACGATACGGCCATGTTTAGAGGCTGCCTGATCGAAGCTAGAGGCATACATGCGCACATGCGGCCCCTGCAACTCGGTACGCCACTCCGTGACCTCTTCGGGTCTCTCATCGACAAGGCACAAAAACACCTCTGCCTGGGGATGATTCGCGAGAATAGCGGTTGCCGCCTGACGCAAAATCGTCGTCTTGCCCGCCTGTGGCGGAGCCACTACGAGGGCGCGTTGCCCAAAACCGAGCGGCACAAACAGATCGATCAGGCGCGTTGCCACGGGGGTCGGGCCTGTCTCCAATGTAATACGGCGATTCGGATGAATGGGAGTAAGTTTTTCAAAGGGAGTACGTGTCGATGCCACTCCTGCCTCAACTTCCTGTTCCTGTGGATAACTGATAAATACACGTCCCCCTTACTGTATCACATAGGTCAATCTACCCCTATTTTTACTGATTGCTTCTGCCGCACGAAGTCAATTTTTTCCACCACAAAGGAGTCAAGCTGTTCCGTAATTCGTTGATTTGCAGCAGTAGTGTCATTGGGGCCAACAATTTCAAGAGGAATCACTTGAGAATGTGATGAATTTTCTTCCTTTGACCAAATAGCATCCAAAAAGTCTCTAATATTATTACCGAATTCCTTCCAATCTCCCATATTATCGACGACTTTAATTCTGCCTGAGTCTATGCCATACTCTAAATGAAAAAGCTCTTGCATATACAATTTATTTTCTGTGCTATAGTAGCTTTTTAGCATCTTCTCGGAAATAAAGTGGTCATTAGGAGATCCTGAATATCGCGCACGCTCATTTACACGCGTGACGCAAATATCCACCTTTACCTCAAAAAATAAAAAGTATGCCTTTCTCAGGAAGTCAGGATTAAACTGCTCAAATACCTTACGATAATCTCCACGCGCAAATTCTAAAAGCAGTACTTTTTTTTCGTGCTTTAATTCTTTCGATGCCTCTCGCTCTAGACCCCGAAGAGCATCATCAAGCACCGAGAAATCAACAACATCAAAGCCACCTAGCTCAGTAGAAACAAAACGCCTTTCTTTTTCTGGTTTCATGCTATCAGCATAAAATATCTCTAAAAGAAAGGTATAGTCGTTAATATGGCTAGAAGACCATTGTTTATCTCGCGCCAACATATCGATATGACGGGCCGCTGTGGACTTACCAGAGCCAGGACGCCCCAACAAAAACAGGATTATTGACATATTCTTCCCCACACCACATCAAACTTTACTTCGATTTCTGAGCAGTGAAGTTTGCCACTCAAAATAAGAACAAAGCAGAAGAATGATAATTTTACGAGTCATAACAAAAGTATCATACGCCTTATTGTAAATAGCCCATTTCTCCTAGTTACGTGTTTAGTAGAGAAGAAATAATGCAACATATATCATTCTAATGCACCATATGTCATTCTTTAAGAGGGAGAAACACGTATGAAATCTAGCCGTTCGCTATCCCACGAATACACAACATTTCCATGGGTCGTCTCATCATCCTTCCCTCTTTTTAAACCGGCATCTAAGGATCGGAGTATGTTTGCAGTCACATCTTTCAACTTCATCTGTTGTAACATGTCGTACAATTTATCATGAGGATATGAGGTAACGGCCAAACGTACAGTAACATTTTGTACCTCCACTAATGAGTCGGGAAGGGGAACGGCATCAGTTGTAGTACGCTTAGCTTCAACCTTATAAGAACCTTTTAATCCTTCACGCAGTTTCTCAGCTTCAACACGAGCTCGTTCCATTGCAACACCTTGTAGCATTAAGTAAAACCTGTCACCATATATATGGTAGAGTTGCCAGGCTTCGCTACGCCGAAAAATAGGAAGTAAATGCCTTCGAACGCGTTGCCCCATTTCTAAGCTTAAATTTCGTGCCAAGCGGTCGCCATAGCGATTAGCGATCGTGCTTTGATCATCAATATCAATACCAATAAAAGAAAGTGCTTCTTCAGGTTTCCCTGTACTACTCGTCTCTAAAGCTTCATGGGCTTCTCTTTCATCGAGGGCATTTTGAATATCACTTAACAACTTCTCGGTATCACTAATGAAGTCCTCTTCAGACCAAAACTTTTTAAAGGCAACATCTACGACTCCCGGATCAGCAATAACTGCCGACATGTTAGCATATGATTGATTGCGTGCAAAGTAGGATCGCACAAATTCCTCTATTATTCGGCAATATAGTTGTAGTAACCGTTGATCACTCTCTGAAAAGCTATCAGGTTGATCGGAAGCAATATACAGGACAGCAACAGGATTACTATCCTGAGCACCCGCAGGCAGAGCAATCGCCGAGCGAATATCTCCCTCTTCCTGTCTTAACTCAATCGTTAGATCTTCCACCGAGATATTATGACGATAGGCAATATGCCCACTTTGAAATGCTCGCAAACTCAGTGCAATAGACGTTCCTTCTGGCGAAATCATCACCAAATGCGGTTTATGTGGGCTATGCGTACTGCCAGCTCTCACGACAAGACTTTGCTGCGGCAGAGAAACATGAATATCTTTTGGTAGCAAAATGCAGCAAAAACGCCAGCGAGACTGTCCTTGCTCGTTTTTCCCTCCGCTCTCAACAATCATATTCGCTAAGCCTGTAAGAATTGCATCAGTGGATTTAGCACTGCTGGAAAAGTTGATTGCTGGATCAATACTATATCGTTCGCCATAACCCCAAAAGTCTTTCCACTGGTATGCTCTGTCGTAAAGAGGCTGCAAAAGACGTTGCAGGGTTTCTACCATTTCCTTACTAAAAAACAATTTCGGTGCTTCTCTTTGCAGAAGAATCCAGGTTCGACTCCAGTAACGCTCTTCCTGTTGTATTTCAAGCTTAGTAGTCTCTCGCAATGGCTCAACGCGATAATCGCTTGCATAGGCAAATGTTGGTGCCTTCATCATACGCATATAAAAGGTGCGCGTATTTCCTAACCATCCTACCAACGACTCTCCTAGCAACTGCAGTGAAGTGGGCTTATTTCTCGGGATCAACAGATCTACGGGTGGTTCATTATATGGCAGAATAAGAGCAACTTTAATCAGTGGCATTTCCTCACCGATTAGCATCAGGGCTACGTATGCAAGACGAGCCGAGATATAACGGAAAAAGAGTTGTTGTTCATACACACCATCGACAAAATCATCCATTGGGCCTGAGGAAAGTTCTGTGCCTAACAGAGGAGAAAGTTGATATTGGCTAGCATCCTGAGCATAATCAGCAGGCAGTTTTGACAGAATTTCAGTCCATAATTCATACACGACGGGAGTAATTTCTCCCGGGTTGTAATCCGCATTGAGCAGTTCTTGAATAATGGCTAACTTGGTGAATTCCGATGCACTATAAAGGCGACGCCCTTTAATGCCCTTATCATGCTTTGGACGCTCAGGAGTAAGTAAATCTCGCTGCTCCCAGTCACGAAGCTGGTTTTCAGAAAATCTGAAAAGCTCAGCAGCTTGCGCTATGGTCACTGTAGCCTGACTACGAGCGTTTGAGATGGCCTTGATGATGCGTTGTTGTACATCTATTTTTGAGAGATGCTCTTGAATATCGTCTCGACGCTTATGCATAGCTGTCCTCCAATCTTACTGAGAGGCCCTGAAGTTTTTTCTGCTCGTTAGCTTATACCATTACTACGCTTTTGACAAAAAATTTCTCACCATTATGTATGGGACAAAGAAAGTTAAGAATTTACTCAATTTTCCGTCTTTTTTAGTACAGATAGATTTCGTTGGCATTATAGACCTCTTCTCTTTTTCTGTCAACAAAATCCTGACCTACAGGGTTTCTTAACTTATTCTAACACAATAAAGTTGACATATTAACTTTTGTCAGATATAATTTACATATCAAATAAGTTTCTTGTACATTAATGCACTTCAACACACAACAAAGTAATACGCTTCCCCGTAGAAGAACACACTGTAACGCGAATCCTCTTACCGTCTTCACATGGTAATTCTGATGGAGGGTTTAACATATGGTATCTTTAGTGAGTTCTTTTGACCCCAAGGGGCGTCAACCTAAAAGCGAACAGGAGTGGCATGAACTGCTACAAAAGCTCCAGCGCAAGGTTTCGCATTATGTTAACTCGTGGGATGTCCCGTACTGGGCGGGGAAGAAAGCTGATATTGTTGAAGACTCCACACAAGAGGGTATTCTGCGCTCTCTTATTCATGCGAAAAAAGCCGATCAAGGCTTGGTTCCCCCCATTCTCTCATTTTCTGCTCTTAGCACAGTTGCCTCTATTAATTATGCGCGTGATGCACGCCGCAAAGATGCACGCTTACTTTGCTTACCAGATATCCCTGAATCGTACATGTGGACCTACCAGTGGGTTGTTGATCCCTCTGAAATAGCAATTGAGGCGGTCATACTTGTACCAATTTTCACGGAGATTGCCAGAATTATTAGCACCATCCCATGTAAGCAGAAAAGAGCATTGTTAATCGACCTTGCTCACCTCACGCATTTTGATCCACAGCCGACACTGATTGAAATGGCGTTAAGTGATGTTGGCATACACCTGCATGAGTACTATGTACCGCTATCAAGCGACCCACGCTTGAGAAAGCAACATTCAAGTAATTTGAGTACAGCTTATTCTCACCTCAGAGCAGAAGCGCGTAAGCAGCCAAGTATTCTTGAGTTTGTAGCATAAAGCGAGCATTCTCTGGCAAACGGTGGAGAAAATGCTCCCTGCTTCCCAGGCGCGAAAGGGGATATCTATGAAAGTCTTACGTACCTTTGGCAAGGAGCTTGCCACAATCACGCTGCTCGGAGTGTTCGTTTGGGGGGGAATTTACCTTTGGCAGGCAACTCCCACACTCCTGCTGGCAGTGGGACCCGCTGCCCTCTTGATGGCCGCACTCTGGGCCGTTTTCTTCCTGGGTGCCGCGTTTCTCTTTGGGTGCGCCGCACTCTTCTGGCTTAGCATGTGGCTCATGGATCGACACCACTACTATGAGACGAGGAAACGCCATCGGGAAGAACATCTGCGCCAGCAGGCCTTACAAGATCCGTCTCTACTCGTTGAAGTGGCGGCATGCCCGAACTGTAGTTGTTCTCACAGCCCACAAAACGATACCAATTGATAGGCAAGAAGAGTGTGAGGGGTATTCTGCGGCTATAGGCGGTCAGGATGCCCCTCACTCTCCTCTCGCTGCTCTCTGAAGAATAATGATGGCTTCAAGCGCAGCATATTCTGCTCCGAGAGCACAATTTCAGGGAGAACATTCCGTGGAAGTGCTAAGGTATCGATGGACTCACACCAGGCAACCAGCTCATTGCGTCGCCAGACAGGGCGTGTCACCAGCCAACGCTGCACGCCCGGCGTGGCAATCACAAACGAGAGGCCTGACGCACGTACCACATTCATAGAGGCATCGGGCAGAGAACTCCAGGCGCACAGGAAAAAGATTTGATCGGACCGTAACTCTCGAAACACACTATTCCAGGCATTACGCATGTGTGCTAACGCTGCTATGCCACGGTTCTCCTCCGCTAAACCCGCTTCATATTCTCTTTGCTGATGCCCAACTAGATAGTCTCGTACAGCAACAAAAGGATCATGCTTCAAGAGCGCAAAGGGCAGCAAGGCAGAATCCAAGCCTCGCATAAGAGCCCGAATATAGATAACTCGTGAGCCTGTAGATGCCTCTTCTCCTGCTTTTCCTTCTTCCCCTATTTGCGCATCCTGCTGCTCTTGCCCTGCTAACTCTTCTTGTTCTTCTTGCTCTTCCATAGTATTCTTTTGTGACCCATCATCTTGTAGAGAATGTTCTACACCCTGAATCATGATGTATGCTCCTTCCTACCAACAAAACATCATTTGCTTCTCTCTATCGGTAGTATTCAGCAAATCAACATGGGCGACTTACACCCTGTGATACAATAGCCGTACTTAAAAAAGAGATCATCACTTCACTAGAGGACACAACTCATGCAACACACAGCCAACATCCAGCCTTCGGCCCATCGCTATCTGAATATGCTCAACTCCTACCAGGAAGAACTACTCTTCAGGCTAGAGACGCTGGTAAATATCGATTCGGGTTCCGGCAATATTGAGGGTGTCAATCAAATCATGGGCTACCTGAGCCAATGGTTAGAGCAATTAGGCTTCACCGTAACACTGCATGAGACAACAAACTTGGGTGATAATTTAGTGGCACGACGTAAGGGGCAAGGATCGGCACGGATCATGCTGGTAGGGCACGTTGATACGGTTTATGGACGCGGAGCAGCGAGCACACATCCCTTCACAGTACGCGACGGTCTGGCCTACGGGCCCGGCGTGATTGATATGAAGTCAGGCGTTGTCATGTGTCTGTATTCCCTCAAGACCCTCTTTGAGACGGATTTTGACCAATTTGGAGAACTGTGTATCGTTTTCAATAATGATGAGGAAATCGGCTCACTTGAAAGTGCAGCCCTTCTGCGTGAAATCGCCCGTGATATGGATATCGGGCTGGTATTAGAGTCTTCCCGCGCCGCTGAGATTGTGACGCGTGCCCGCAAGGGCGCGGACAAATATGTGCTTGAAGTCTTGGGCATTCCTGCCCATTCGGGTGCTGAACCCTATAAAGGACGTTCCGCGGTGATTGAACTGGCACACAAAATGATCGCCATTCACCACCTGAACATGCTCTCCCCCGGCATCACATGCAACGTCACACGCCTGAGCAGTAGTGAAGCCCTCAACATCATTCCTGAGATGGCACGCTGCCATATCTCTGTGCGCGCACTCGATCAACGCGGCCTCGATTTAGCCGCGAAAGCTCTGGAAGAGATCGTAGCAGGTCACGCTATTCCTGATACGCGTGCCACCTTAACACGCAACCCCGGTCGTCGCCCCTATCAAGCCACACCAGAATTACAGCGCTTGATTGACTTCGCAAAAGTAGAGGGAGCAGACCTCGGTCTACACGTTAGTGCCGAAGGTAAAGGCGGCGTCTCGGACGCCAACACCCTGATGGAAGTGGGTACGCCTGCCTTAGATAGCCTGGGACCCATCGGCGGCGGCATGCACGACCTGAACCGCGAGTATCTGCGCATCGATTCACTACCGCTACGTGGTGCCTTGCTCGCCGGATTGATAGAACACATCTGCAAGGCATGGTAAATACACGAAATACCCTGCCATTCTGGGAATAAACGATATATCGTATTGCGTTTTACTAAGCAAGATTATAGAAACATACGTTCGTCCTTGATTCCATAGATATGAGGAGGTGCCAATGGCATTTCATGGCATGGGTGGTGGTATGGCAGCATACGCCGAAGAACAGAAAAGACGCGGACGCAAGACAGATGCCCAGACTGTACGGCGTGTTGCGCAAGCATTCAAACCCTATAAATTCCAAATTGTACTCGTCCTAATCGCTATTCTAATTACGACCGGCTTAGGCGTGGTAAATCCCTTGCTGATCGCACGGGTATTTGATGACGGCATCGCAAAACACAACGCGACCTTGTTGATCTTCTATGTCAGCATCATGTTTATCACCCCGGTCGTCACGGGCATCATTGGCGTAGGACAGACATTCTTAAACAACATCATCGGTCAAAACGTGATGCGCGATTTCCGCAATCGCCTCTATCAGCACCTGCAAAGTATGTCGCTGCGTTTCTTTACTTCGACTCGCACTGGTGAAATACAATCGCGCCTCTCCAATGACGTGGGCGGTGTACAAAACGTTGTCACCGACACCGCGACCAGCATCGTAGCCAACATCACAACAGCACTCAGCACCATTATCGCCATGCTGTTTTTGAGCGTGCCTTTAACGCTGGTCTCACTTGTCCTGCTGCCAATCTTCCTGTGGATCACCTATAAAGTTGGCAATGTGCGCCGCGCCACCAGTAAAGAGACCCAAAAAAGCCTGGCCTCTCTCACCTCTATGATGCAGGAGACGCTCTCAGTCAGTGGCATCTTGCTCATGAAAACATTTGGTCGCCAGCAGTATGCACAACAGCAATTCGAGAAAGAAAATCAGAACCTCACTAATCTTGAGGTACGCCAGCAGATGATTGGGCGCTGGTTTTTTATGCTGATCGGCACCTTCTTCTCGATCATCCCGGCGGTTGTCTATCTCATCGCGGGCCTGCAAATTATTCGTAACCCACTGCATCCAGCCATTACGCTTGGTGGTATTGTCGCCTTCACGACGCTTCAGAGTCGCCTGTTCTTCCCAATTGGGCAACTTCTCTCCATCCAGGTGGAGATTCAAGGCGCGTTAGCTTTGTTTGATCGCATCTTCGAATACCTTGATCTGCCCATTGACATTCGCGATCGCCTCAATCCACGACGCCCCAAAGTTGAAGATGTCGTCGGCCAAGTTTCCTTTAAGAACGTCTCCTTCACCTACAAGCGAGATGAGCCAAGTGTGCTCAAAGATCTATTAGGTAAGAGCGAGCAGAAAGAGCAGATCACCGATATCGGTGAAGAAACGGCACCTCGTGCCACGCTCGACAACATCTCGTTTGACATTCACCCTGGTCAACTCGCCGCGTTAGTGGGACCGAGCGGTGCTGGCAAAACGACCATCACCTACCTTGTTCCACGCCTCTATGATGTTGATAGTGGCTCAGTCGAGATTGACGGAGAGAACGTCAAAGACATTGCGCTGTCCTCGTTAGGTGAGCTGATTGGTGTGGTGACGCAGGAAACCTACTTGTTCCACGCCTCAGTACGCGAAAACCTGCTGTACGCACGCACCAACGCAACTGAAGAAGAGATGATTGCCGCCGCCAAAGCTGCTGCCATCCATGATCGCATTATGGAACTAGAAAACGGCTATGATACCATCGTTGGTGAACGTGGCTATAAGCTCTCTGGTGGCGAAAAACAGCGTATTGCCATTGCACGTGTCATTCTCAAGAATCCACGCGTTCTCATTCTTGACGAGGCCACGAGCGCGCTAGACACCCATTCGGAACGGCTCATCCAGGCCGCACTGGAGCCATTGATGAAGGGGCGCACCACGTTAGCGATAGCACATCGTCTCTCGACCATCCTTTCCGCCGATGTCATCCTTGTCGTTGACAAAGGTCAAATCGTTGAACGCGGCACCCACGAAGAATTGCTCGCCCACAGTGGCCTCTATGCGCGCCTATATAATGAGCAATTCACACAACATATCCAGGAAGATGCTATCGTTGTATAGAATGATACGTCCCCCTAAAGCATGCTAGACGGCAAAGCGCAAGTGCTTTACAATTCCGTAGGGACCAGCTTATGGACATTGCCGAAATAAACTGAGAATAAAACAGGCTGGATTCAGGCCAAACGCAGCAGCGAAGCGCGCTGCCCGTTCCGTAGGGACCAGCTTGAGCGCGTCCCGTACCCGTTGAGGAACGATGCGCCAACGGGTACGGGACGCGCTCAAGCTGGCCCAAGAGACATCAACTTAAGCGGACG
>JBBPYR010000284.1:0-16072 GCA_038199755.1 Ktedonobacterales bacterium
ATAGGCTGTGATCCTTGTGTCGTAGACTCCATGAAACTCCTCACTTTGCACATGAACGCTATCTATTTGTGCTGATAGAGATAATATAGATACCTACGTAACAACAAGTTACATGTTGCAACGCCCTCACCATCTGCGATGACTCACATGATAAGGAGGTAGTGTACGAGCGGCTATGAGCGCGTTGCGCTCCACCTCCTTATCATGATATGAAGCGCGAAAGGTTGCATAGGAGTTTTAGCCGTAAAAATAAGATGATAGGCACGTGTGAGATAGCGATGGGTATGCAATTGCAGACAACTATGCTATACTCACCAAAATAACAATGGTCTGTTTACGTTCTTTATTAAAGAAGAATTGTAACAGTTTATACTGGAAGATGGGCAGGATGTTAGGCGTCACGAAGCGCGGAACTCTATTCATTGCGTCCCTACCCAAGTAGCTCATGAGTGAGAGGAAATACTTTTATGCGTCGAGGAACACTCACACTCCTCTTCTTTATTATTTTACTCGGCCTGGGCGCAGCATATGTCGCCTTCTGGCCCAATCCAGACCCCAAGACGGGAAAAGCGTGGCATGGTATTAATAATCCATTCGCTGTTACGCTAGGTCTTGATCTGCAAGGCGGTATTCGCGTCCTGCTCGTACCAGACCCAAGCAAAAAATACTCAATTGATTATGTCAATAGTGCGATTGATGCCACCATCACCCAGATCACACAGCGCGTCAACGCCGGTGGCACGAAAGAGCCAAACATTCGCCAACAGACCGTTGGTGGCGTTCCAGGCATTTCCGTTGAGTTGCCGGGCTTGAATAGTGGTAATCAAAAAGCAGAGATCGATCAATTGCTCAAAGTAGGCGATCTGCAGTTTTGGGATACAGGTCCCAGCGGTAGCCTTGCACAAGGCACGACGTTCAACCCGACCCAATATACGCAATACAATCCTGGTGGTAAGGCATTATTCACTGGTGCCGATCTGGACCCGAACCAACTGAGCGCAGCACCAGACACCAATCGTGGCAACAACTACCTCATCAACTTTGGTATGCAGGGTAGTGCCGTCGGTCGTCTCGGCACCTTCTCTGCCGCTCACATCGGTGATGCCCTCACCATCGTACTTGATGGCAAAGTGGTGAGTTCACCAATCATTCAAGGCACACTTCCAGGCAGTGGCCAGATCACGGGTACATTTACCCAGGCCGATGCCTCCTCCCTGGTCAGCGTGCTCAAATATGGTTCCTTGAAGCTTGTCATGAAAGTCGCGAGTGAGGAGAGCGTCGGGGCAACCCTCGGTGCCGACTCCATTCAGAAAAGCCTCCTTGCGGGTATCATTGGCCTGAGTATCGTGATGATCTTCATGCTACTCTACTACCGCTTGCCCGGCATCTTGGCCAACATCGCCCTCTTGCTCTATGCCCTGTTCGTCTACTCCCTCTTTAAAATGATTGGCGTCGTCTTAACCCTTGCCGGTATCGCAGGTTTCATCCTGTCAATCGGTATGGCGGTAGACGCAAACGTGCTCATCTTTGAGCGCGTCAAAGAAGAATTACGGGCAGGACGCTTGCTAGCAGCAGCCATCGATATTGGTTGGAAACGTGCGTGGCCCTCTATTCGTGACTCGAACATCTCGACGCTGATTACCTGTGGCGTGCTTTACTTCTTCGGCACGAACTATGGCGCGAGCGTGATTGTCGGCTTCGCCACCACCCTGTTCCTGGGTGTGTTAATCAGTATGTTTACTGCCGTCGTAGTCACACGCACCTTCCTGAACCTGCTTGTGCCGACCGGCGTTGTCAGTCACCCCGCCCTGTTTGGACTTCCCGCTGGCTCGATTGCGCAATCAACGGCGACGGCAGTTCTGGCGCGGCGAAACAGCACAGTGTAGAGGAGAAGAGTGTGTTTAACCTTGTCAAATATCGCTATAGATTCCTGCTGATCTCGCTGGTGATCATCATACCGGGAGTGATCTCCTTGGCCTTCAAAGGCTTAAACGTCGGCATCGACTTTGCTAGTGGTTCAAATGTAGAACTGCACCCACAAACGCCGCTGAAGATTACTGATGTGGAGCGTCTACTCAAGCCATTGGGCCTCTCCAGCCTTGAGGTTACCGTTGGCAACAACACGCAACTTGTTGGCAACAAGACCGTCTGGATACGCCTGAACACGCGCATCGATAGCAACGTCTCTAGTAGCATCCAGAGCGACCTGACAACCAAATATGGCACGGTGAACGTCAAACCCTATGACATACAGCTTTCAGGCAAGCCTGTTACGCTGATTATCGTCGATGGTTTCTCCACTGCGCCCACTGTCAGTGACATTCAGACCTTGTTGACAAAACTGCCGAATACCAGCGACCCCAGCAAAGGGCCAGCTACGACAGCAGTTACGCCATCGGTTAGCGCAACGGGCACAGCTGCCCCCATTATCAGTAAGGCGACTCCAACCGGGGCTGCCACGAACAGCAATCCAGCCATTATTCCGGTCAGCGTGACTGACGTGCAGGCAGGTAAGACTGATCAGACCATCAACATCCTGACCCGTAGTAGCATTCAGACCACCAGTAGCACTGGTGCCAACACCTCAGACAAGAGCACAGATGTACCCACGCTCTTGGCAACCATTCTCAATAGTGGTGGCCCGTACACGTCTCTGGTGAGCAATTCTGAGGTTGGTGGCGCGGTCGCGCAACAGACGACGCTGTACGCGTTCCTGGCCGTCATCGTGTCCTCGCTTGCTATCCTTGCCTACATCTGGTTCTCGTTCCGCAAGGTTTCTAAGCCATGGCGTTATGGTGCATGCGCTATTATCGCCTTGTTGCATGACGTACTGGTTGTGCTCGGCGTCTTCTCTATTCTGGGTTGGCTTTTCAACATTCAGATCGACGCCCTGTTCATCACCGCCCTGCTCACTATCGTCGGTTTCTCAGTGCATGACACCATTGTGGTGTTTGACCGCATCCGTGAGAACATGCAACGTCGCACCAGCGAAACCTTTGAGCAAGTGGTCAACGCCAGCCTCGTGCAGACAATGGCACGTTCGCTCAACACCTCGCTGACGGTGCTCTTCACCTTGAGCGCATTGACGCTCTTCGGTGGCGAAAGCATCCGCACCTTCACACTCACACTGCTCATCGGCATCTTTAGTGGTACCTACTCCTCTATCTTCAATGCTAGTATGCTACTGGTCATTTGGGAAAAAGGCGAGTTGGGGCTTAAACGCTTCAACAACGAACGCACACCCGATGGGCGTTCCGTGCGCGAACTGGTTGGCACCCGCTAACCCATTGAGTTAATGGATGTTGACGAAATAAATCGGCAATCGTTAGCGACATGGCGACCGCAAGGGATCGCCACTACCATACTGCGAATGCACTCTACGGGCTGCACCGTATATGGTAGTGGCGATCCCTTGCGGTCGCCATGCCCATATTATAGATTCCTTGGGTTCTCCCCCTACGTTTTTGTCCGCGCATGCGTGTATGATTTATGGAGTAGATTAGCCGAGAATAGTCAACAACAAGGAGGGCAAGTTATGCTCACAGGAATCGATCACATCATCATTGGCGTCAAGGATTTGAGCGCGGCCACCCATATCTTTCATGAACGCTTAGGGCTGTCCGTCAGTGGTGGCGGCAAGCACCCAACGGGCGGCACAGCCAACCGCATTATTCTGATTGGCGACACCTATCTAGAACTCATCGCCGTTCACGAGCCTGACGAGGCGCAGCCAAGTATGCTAGCACGATTAGCCAAGGGCGAAGGCTATCTCAACTTCGTGCTGGCCTCAGATGACATTGAGGCCGATAGCAACGCCATGCGAGAGCGCGGTGTTTCCCTGCTTGGCCCCAGAGCGGGTTCCCTCACCGCGCCAGACGGACGCACACGCGGCTGGTCACGCGTCGATGTGGAACGCCCCGACTTGACGCAACACTACCCCTTTATTATTCAGCATGACAGCACAGGAGAAGAACGTCGTCAGCGACTGGCAGGCTGGACCACACCACCAGAACATCCCCTTGGCGTCAGTAAGGTGCTCAGCGTGACAGTGGCGGTCGCGGACCTGAACGAAGCGGCCCCACGCTTCGCGCATATCTATGGTCTGCAACCCTCTGACCAATATTCTAGTGAGTCCGACTCGTGGGATGCACAACTCCTCTCGTTCTTGCTGAACACAACGCTGCAGAACATCGAGCTAGCCGCACCTCTTCCCAGCTTCCTCGATCCCGCAGCAAGGAACGTATTATTAGCGGAACCAGGAGCGTTACGCGCTTACCTGCAACAATTCGGAGAAAGCTTGTGCCGCATTACACTGGCTGTAGAAAATCTTGCCGCCTCAAGACGCTACCTTGATGAACATAATGTCTCCTATATCTACCCACACGCAGAACGCCCCCTCCTTTGGATTCTGCCCGATCAAACCTGTGGCGCATCCATAGTCTTACACGAATTTACACCTGACATGCCACCAGATTTCGGCATGGACTTGTAAGCCCCTGCTAACAGAAGCAGGAAGGCGACAAGGCAATTGCTTTGTCGCCTTCCTATTTCTGTTATAGGGTCTTATTCTTGCACCACAAAACGGACTTTACGGTCAAATACCTTCTCAAATAAATCAGCTTTTTCGTTCGCATGCTCGATCTCATTCTCTAATTCAGATAGTGGACGTGCCAACAACACAAACGTCCATACCTTCTCATTGCTCAGCTTAGGCTCAACAAACACACCTAAGACGCGCCCATCATGACTAAAATCTAAAGCGTCCGCGATACGCAGTAAGGCAGATAAGGCAGAGACACGTTTCCGAGCGGCCTTGTTAAGCGCGGAAAATTCCTCATGCTCATCACTGGGGAGTGCTCGACGATGATAACGTGCAATCACAGCAATTTCGTAGCGTTGCTTCTCGCTAAAGTCGGGCAGGTGTGCGTCTTTGATCAGACGAAACGAGTGCTTGTGGTGGCGACGCGCCTCTACCAGCATGCCTGTATTATGCAGAAAAGCCGCACGTTCGAGAATACGTAATTCGTTTGTTCCTAATTTATGCAGAGGCTGTGTTGCTTCAAAGAGTTGTGCAGAGAGACGCGCCACCTGACGAGCATGAGGCCAATCCTCTACCAGCAACCCTCCACTCAAGTACAGTTCATTGGCCGTAGGAGTGGCGATTTGCCACCAGTTTAGCTCTATTGCGTCCGACATCGGCATGGTAGGTCTCACCTTCGCGTGTTACTAAGTATCAAATATCCCCACTTCTCTCTACATAACGCCCGTTCCCTCTTATTTTCGACGAATGAGCAGAGGGCTATGTCACAGTACTCGCTACATGACTTACGTCTCAGGATGTGTTCTCTTCACGATAAGTGAATGCTTTCTTAGCATACTTATACCAACAGGTTGAGCAATACACGACGAAAATCACGCCCTTGCAATTGATGCCAGTGTTGCCTAAAAGTAGTGTACTGTTCCTTACGGCTCTGTTGCAAGCTCGTCAATAAGAGTTGTAAACCCGCATGTTCTTGCACTGATGGTGCTAATTCAGGATTTACCAGATAGGCCAGCAGCTCGGGGTTCACCGCAACACGCTCATGATGTATCTCATCGGGGGTCGTTTGCACCACCGCCTCATCATAGCTCATCCCATGTTCTTTATTTTCCAGGCAAATCTGCAAAAGCTCAATCATCACATCACTATCATGCACCGCACCTAACTCTTCCTGAATCTGCGTCACCTCTTTTATCACGTCCGCGGTCTGCTCTGGCAAGACATCCTCGAAAATCTCTAACGTGTAGCGCAAGCGCTTAGCCGCAATACGCATGTCATGGAGTTCATGGCTATACAGAGGATTATCCGCATAGATTGCCAAGCTATAGAAATCCTCTACGCGTACACGTGCGATTTCGCGTGCATTCTCGCCAGTAGATGCATCAATATCAATACCAGATACCTTGCTCGCCTTTGCCATCTTATGCCTCTTTCTGCTGGAAACACGCCTCTACTTGCTGTAAAAAGGCACGGTCATCGAACCCCTTAAAAAATGCGGCCAGCACTTTCTGTTGGTGACGCCGATAGGCACTCAGGCGATCAATCAGCCAATCAATACCAGCTTGCTCGTCTGGTGTCACCTGCTCACGGCGCACCTGCAAACCCTCAATCATCACATCTGTATCACGGGCATTGCCCAAGACATCAGCCATTTTCTTCGTGCGGCGATAGACCTTTTTGAACTGCTTCGGCTCACACAACGATTCATACGCATCCAAAGCGGCCCGTAAGCGTCGTGTGGCAACGCGCATCTTATGAACCGCCTCGCTATCCTCATGCTTCAACACCTCATCACGCCAGGAAAGCATCTTTTGCGTGCGTGTCAGAATAGCGGAATAGCCTGCTTTGCGAAAGGACTGCTCGACTTTCTCCACTTTTTCCGCCCTCTTTTTCGTTTTTCCATCCTCATCCGCCAATGCTTGCACACGCTGCAACCACTGCTCACCATAGCGCGCATAGGCAAGGAGTGCTCCCTCGCGAATACCATGTGGGCTAACGCGAATCTCGCTCAGATGAAAACGTTCCATCATGGCACGAATGATCAGCAAACCGGCAGGCAAAATTTTGGCGCGCCCACTCGGTTGTTGATAGCGTTGCGTAACCTCTTCTGCACTGAGGCTGTGCAGGATTGCCTCACAACGCACCAACGTCTCATCCGTGAGGCGCATCTCAGTTTCATCCAAGCCCAAGGCCAGCCGCGCCAGGAAAAGCAATGAATTCGCACTACCGCCCGTCGCAATTAACGCGGACGGCTCGTCTGCTGGATGTATCCCCTGCAAATAGGTATGTAAGAATGTTTGTGCCACCTCGATCTCGTCTGCCGTAGGAGGATTCGCTGGCAGATAACGATCATGCAGCCAGCCTGAGCCAATGGGAAGAGAGATACGCCACGTAATCTGCTCGCCTTGCGCAGTGACTAGCTCGGTACTACCACCACCCAGATCCATCACCCCAAGCCCAGCAGCGGCATCCCGTTGCTTTACCAATTCGTAGGTAGCACCATAAAATGTCAAGGTCGCTTCCACATTGCCATCAATCAACTGCACATCCAAGCCCGTCTCACGCTTCACATCTGCCAGAAATTCGCTGCTATTTGCCGCCTTACGAATCGCCTCGGTCGCCACCACCAAAATAGGATACGCCCCCTGTTGTTCCGCTAGTGACTTATAGGCGTGTAGCGTTTTGAGCGCGGCATCACGCTTCTGTAGTGAGATTGCGCCACTGGCAGTGACACTCTCACCAATGCGTACCATCTCCACCTCGTCCACCACAATCTCTAAATCATCAACCTGGCAACGAGCCACCACAAGATGAATGGTGTTGCTACCAATATCAATAGCAGCACGCATGGGCTTCGGCTGATCTTCTGGCCCCTGCGATAGTTCTAACATAGCAACAGTACTCCTCCACACTGACAAATAAAATAGATCAAGACAAAATGTGAAACATCTCTTTTGTATTACACGTTCTTTTTATAAAGGGAGACTTAAAAGAGAGACGCGAAACAGCAACCAAAAAGTTGGTAAGGCTGAGTTTACATGGGATTACTCTGATTATATCATGTACCAGACGTGCCACGGGTATCGTATACTAATATCTCCATGATGCAGACAGTACAAAAGTAAGGCTTTACAGCATTATGATTCAATGTTAGTATTACAAGCCACTGCTATGCTACAAGCTTTCTTAAGCATACCCTTGCATACCCTTATACCTATTTTTAGCGCAGCAAAATCATGCTATCATATTAAAATAATTGCTCATCATGAGCCAGGCAATCACAGAAGAGAGCGACGAGGTGAGTGCGTGTGAATGCGAAACAAATTTGGCAAACAACAATCGAGCGGCTACAGACGAAAGTAAACCCAGCCGTTTTCACTACCTGGTTTCAAGGAACCTCAGCACTATCTTTTCAAGATGGTGTTTTTGTGGTACGTGTTCCTAGTACATTCGCAAAAGCGCATCTAGAACGGCGTTATCTTGACTATATACGTTCCATTCTCGCAGAACTTACCGGTCAAACAGTGGATGTGCAATTTATCGTGGCCAAGGAGACGATAGAAACCCAATCAGAAGGACTAGACCATACGCAATCGCCGATGCCCAAGCGACCCCTACGCGGTGTCCGTGGGCGACCTTCCGCCGAACAGCGTGAGAAGCGTATCGCCGACGCTGCGGCTGCCGCCATGAACTCGCTCGCACCCACACCGCCTCATGCCAGCGTCCACCGTAGCCAAGATAGTCAGGAGCAGTTGGACGAAATGGATGAGTCGCCTGAAGAGCCATTGCAGGAAGAAGCTGAACCTACGCCCCCACTGCAACCGCCAGCACCACCAATGGGCGGTTTGAATGGCATGGGCGGCATGAGTTTGAGTGGTATGGGCAATATAGGCGGTTCGCGTCCCTTCCCGCCGATGATGCAGTCAGGGTCAACCGCGATGGCCAGCGAAGGTCTACTCAATCCGCGCTACACCTTTAGCGCATTTATCGTCGGCAAATCCAATCAGCTAGCCCATGCCGCATCTCGTGCCGTATCTGAAAACCCAGGCCGTATCTACAACCCGCTCTTCTTTTATGGAGGCGTTGGTCTCGGCAAAACCCACTTGCTCCATGCGATTGGGCATAACGGCGAGAGCGCGGGTCTCAACGTGATCTATGTTACCTCAGAAAAGTTCACTAACGAGATCATTAACGCCATTCGTTTTCAAAAAACGGAAGAGTTCCGCGCGAAATATCGCCAGATCGACATTCTGCTGGTAGATGATATTCAATTTATCGCAGGCAAGGAATCGACCGAGGAGGAGTTTTTCCACACCTTCAACACACTGCACAACGCCAACAAGCAAATTGTGGTCACGAGTGACCGCCCGCCCAAGGCCATTCACAGCCTGCAAGACCGCTTGCGCTCACGCTTTGAGTGGGGCCTCCTGGCCGATATCCAGCCGCCCGAATATGAGCATCGTCTAGCTATTTTGCGCTCTAAGGCCGAGTCTCTGCACTTTACAGTACCGTCATCTGTGGTCGAATATGTAGCGCGCTCAGAATATAGCAGCGTGCGCGAGTTAGAAGGTGCGCTCAACCGCGTCATTGCCTTCGCCACGCTGCATGACGTGCCCTTTTCCGTACAGATAGCCGCCCGCGCCCTTGAACACATTTACACGGACAGCAAACGCGCCTCAAACCTCTCGGCCCGTGAGGTACTCGAAGGCGTGTGCCGCTACTATAATGCCGATATCGAGTTGCTACGTGGCAAACAACGAGATCGCGATATCGTCTGGCCGCGTCAGGTTGCCATGTACCTCATGCGTGAAGAAACTAGTGCCTCGCTCCTGCAAATTGGCAACGAACTCGGTGGGCGCGATCACACCACCATCATGCACGGTTGGGAAAAGGTGCAATCCGAGATCACCCATAATGATCGTGTCCGGCGCGAAATCGCCGCCGTTCTCGAATCGCTCCAGCACAACGTGTAGAACAGCAGTAGGGCTGTTGCAAAGTCCGTAGGAACCTTCCCATGCGATGATTCCTGAACTTGCAACAGCCTTGGTAACACCACGAGCAATCTGATCGTAATAGAGAGAAATATGGTAAGATATAGCTAAGCAACAACACAACACAAAGACACACTATCTCTCTAGCAGGAGTTCTAATATGCAACAACAACAAACCGATTACGATTTGCTGGCCGTTTTCCCCGATGAAACACAAGCCAACAGTGCCGTCAACAAACTACAGCAGGCGGGCTACAGCAGCGACGAAATATTCCAATTGCAAGCTGGCAGCGTCAGTGGCGGCACCTTCCGCGAACATGGCCCAAATAGCAACCGCAACCAATACTTCCTGCAACAAACGAGCACGCGACCGAGCACACTCCTGATCCTGCTCTTTGCAGTTGCCTTTGCCATTATTTTAGGCGGCGTAGGTTTCGTGCTCGCGCTGATCCTAGTGATCGCTCTGCTACACACCTTTGTCATCCTCGAACCCATCACCGCCATTGCAGGTGCCGTCATCGGCCTCATCGCAGGTGCCTTTACCGCCATACAGCGTGGCTCGCGTGTTCGCGGCAACATCGGCCAGAACGCCCGTCAACGCACCAACACACCCACACCCGCACCTGCCACGTCTGCAAGCAAGACCACGGCCCAGAGTGCTAAAACCGTCGTGGCGATTCGCCTGCCCGACCCCGACGACATCAAACGTCAATCCCAGGCCCGCGCCATCCTCGTGCAAAACAAGGGGAAGATAGATCGCAACGTAGGCCGCTCCGAATAAGCAGAGGAACAAAAAAGCAGCTTGCCCTCGGCAAGCTGCTTTTTTGTTCCTCTATTACCCCTTGAACTCCACCAGCCGCACCCTATTGGGGTCAACCAGCACGAGTGCCGCCAGTTCTTCAGGCGTGGGTGTGAGCGTCAATGGCACACCCTCTGTTACAACGGGAAAGCCTGTTTGTCGCCTGACCTCCTCCGCCGAACTGTAAGGATGAATGCTTTCCAGTTGTAGCCGCCCATCGCGCTTGACAAAGACACAGAGCGGCGTAACCACACGATCAACATTGCCGCTCGCCGTCACGAACGAGAGCTTTTCAACAAAGGTGCGCGGATCATGTTTCGTGCGCCACAGAATGGTGCGCTTCGCCGTCGGCAGAATGGCCGCGCTACCAGCACCACCCGGCAGGCGCACCTTTGGATGATTATAAGGGCCAATCACGCTCATATTGATGCGCCCCAACACGTCAATCTGCACACCACCCAGGAAAGCCGTATCCAAATCACCACGTGCCGACATATCGAAGATATCCGCCAAACGCAAAATCACACTGGAGCCGTGCAGCAGCCGTGGGTCAACCGTTGTCTCCGGCAACGCCTCCGGTTGCGGATTGACGCCACCCGTAATATTGATATACATCAGGTTAGGCGCGTGCAGATGCTGTGCCAGCAGAATAGCTACCATCGGCAAGGGAGAGGCCACACCGTGAAAGACGCGTTCACCATCGCGCAAAAGGCGTGCCAACGCCACCACCATCATCGTATCAGGTGTCAGGGCATCAATCGTGGTGGAACGAGAGGGAGGAGAGCTTTGTGTCATCGCGCCGCCACCTTCCCGCGTACATGCTCATCCAACCAAGCCGTGTATCGTTCGGGACTATCACACGCCTCCACATAACCTGCCAGGAACGCATAGTCATAATCGTACAGGTCGCCGCAACTACACGGATGCGCCCCCTGTGGCACCACCACCACATGGCTTACCTGCATGCCAGCAATGGTCGTCAACTCAGGCACACGCGCCGTCTCTTCCACACTAATCAAGCGTTCGCAGGTCAGAATCACACGCTTTGCCGCTTGCGCCATCAGGTCATCTTCAAACACAGTGCCATAGATACGCCCATTCCCTTGCACGTCGGCCTCCTGCACATGTAGAATGGCAACATCGGGCCGAATAGCCTGCACCGCCGCGAACTCCTCACCGCTATACGGGTCGATCACCGTGCGGAAACCCTGCGCGTGCATTAGATCAGAGGTCAGCATCCCCGCAATGGGCAGAAACGAGACACCCTGCACCGCAGCCCGTAGTGCCGTAATTACCGTATAGCACGCGTGTTCCTTGACCTCAATCTGTCCTTGTTCCGCGGCCCGCCGATACTGCGGAGCCAGCCCCAGTACATTCTCAAAGCCAATAAAGCCAGCCGCCACACAGTCAGCAACACCCGCGCCCACCAGCACATCCACATCATAGGCACCCGCCGTCTTCACCAATTCCAGGTTCCGCTTCCCCTGCCGTATCAACTCATGCACCGCCGCACAGGGTGCGCGATGAATCGTATTGCCTCCTAAAGCCACTACCGTGCCATCACGCACCGAGGCAATCGCTTCCGCCAACGTTGTTTGCTTTTGTGCCATGCTTGCCATACTTACACTCTCCGTCTCTTATCTCTATTCTTCTTCCTTTCAACATCCTCATTTTATCATCTGGCGCGGAACAGGCAAAATAGTCTGCTTTCCGCAGCAAAATAACATGCAGAACACGCTGTCAATAGGACATGTAGCTAAAAGACTAGAAAATTACGACTTGTTTCAGTACAATTAGGATAGTAGTTTTTTAATTCATGTTTTGCTTTCTACTGCATTATTTGGTCTATATTTTGGAGATGCCGTGCTATGTTTTCTGTTCGATCTGTGACGCTAATGACGCCAATGACACTAACGCCGTCAGAGGCACAAATAAAGCCCGAAGAGCTCACGCGGCTGCGTACCCGCTTATTGCCGCCTTTTAAGGTGGTGCTTTTCGACGACGATTATAACGAAATGAATTATGTTATCTTTGCCCTTCAGCATGCCGTCAATAATTTAACTGTGCAAGAGGCCGAGAACATCATGCTCACGGCCCACCTCACTGGCAGCGCCGTTGTGGTTGTCTGCCCCAAAGAGACCGCCGAATACTATCAGGAGCGTCTGCTTGGCTACGGCCTCACCGCCACCATCGAGCCTGAATAGACCCATCGTAGGGGCGACATTCATGACGCCCTCGTACCTGTTGGCGAAACGGCTTCCCAACGGGTACGAGGGCGTCTACAGCACCTTCCCTCTTCATTATGCCCCTACATATGCCACGGCCCACGTCTATACAAAGAATTCATGGAATTGCGCGTGCATACTTTTTGTTATATGAGTAGGCGCAATGAGGCACCTTGACGTAATAGCAGAGCATCCTCGCGCAGTTCCATCCATTCCCCCAATTCCCGCATTGCTAGTCCCCTTTTCTTTTCTCTGGCTCGTATCCCATTAGAGAGATAGTTGGATTACTCCAGTTCGCTGGAGTTTGCCGGAATTTGTGGTGTTGGGTAGAAACGGTACTAAAATGGCTGCGCAATGTCGGAATGTTTGCTACAATACATATAATCAAAGGATGACTTTATTAGTTATACATATATTCACAACATTTCTGTGTATTCTACCGTTGACGTTATGGATATTGGTCGGTAAAATTAGAATAATACGAATAAGTCACCTGAAGGGTGTTCTATGCACCAGTACCCATAGCCGATCTATGAGCAGGCATTCCTTGCAGACTTCCTGAGCGAAGCGATCTCCTCTCAGTCAGATGAGCGAAGCTAGGTGACTCCTATCCGACCGACTGAGTGAAGCTAGCCAACTCCTTTCCGACCGACTGAGCGAAGCTAGCCAACTCCTTTCCGATCACCTGAGCGAAGCTAGAGGCGATAGCCTCGTTGGTGATCGGAATAAGGAGACCGAGAGCAGCGTTTCTGACTGTCTTACAAGGAGACGCGACAGCGTCATTGGGAGTCTGAATAAGGATACGTTGTATTACACTCCATCAGGAGGAGAAAAATCATGGTTCACTTATGGGGTTCCAAAGCCAGAGAAGAGACTGAGATCAGCAAGTCTGCACTCGGTGAGGGCAGCAACGGCGATATCGCTGTCGTAATCGACGGTGAGAAGCTTGATCGCAACTTAGTCTTTCTCGCGTGCCAAATGGCAAAAGGAGCCCGTCGTAAGGTTCATCTCGTTCACGTTATCGAAGTTCCGCGTTCTCTGCCGCTCAAAGCTATCCTGACACAGGAGACAGAACGTGCGAATAAAATGCTGAATGATGCTATGCAAATAGCCAGCAAAGTTGGCAGCGAAGCAGTTGCAGAAGTTGTGCAGGCGCGCGAAGCAGGCTCGGCCATCGTCGAGGAGGCTCGTGACCACCATTGCTCACTGCTCTTAATCGGCTTAGTGCGTGACACGAAACGCTCACATGCCGATATGGGGAAGACTGTTTCCTATGTGCTAGCAAACGCTCCCTGTCGTGTCTGGCTGGTGCAGGACCCTGCCCCAACCAGCACCATGGCATAACATAAAAAGCAAGAAAAGGAAATAATTTACGCTAGGCGGAGGGGCCTATTCCAACCTCTGGCTATGGTTTGCTATTCCCTTTTCTCTTTCTACATCGTAAAATAGATATGTGGGTCTTTTTATGTAAAGAACAGCGCAATGGCAGAGATATGATTTATCACATCCCTACCACCTAACAGGGAGAGAAACAGGATGACAACAGACTCAAACACTTCTAACATTACTCATCGTGGACATAGAGATTACTATACTGCGCTCTACAATGCCGCATTGACCATAACTTCTAGCCTCGACCTCAATCAGGTTTTACAGAGTGTTGTCACCAGCACCACTGAAGCGATGCAGGTCAAGGGTAGCGTTCTGCGTTTGCTCGATCCCGAAACCGGCGAGCTTCAACTCAGTGCCGTCTACGGTCTCAGCACCAGCTATCTGGCAAAAGGGCCAGTCGAGGTAAAGCAAAGCGCCGTAGATAGCGAGGCCATGTGTGGCTCCCCTGTCTACATTGCCGATGTCCGTTCCGACCCACGCTTTCAATACAAGGATGCGGCGAAACATGAAGGTCTCGTCTCTGCCCTGTGCGTTCCCTTAGAGGTACGCGGCGAAGCCATCGGTGTTATGCGTGTCTACACCAGCGAGTCAACTGTTTTTGACCAGGATGACATTCAGTTCGTCTCGGTCCTTGCCAGCCTCGCGGCACTCGCCATTGAGAATGCGCGTCTCTTTGACAGTGTAAAAAGCTCCTATAACGGCCTCATGGATGCCTTCTGGGGCACCCATGTCACCAGCTAACACAAGATGAACAAAAGGCCTGTCAGGACGATGTATCTGTATACATCGTCCTGACAGGGCCTTTTGTTCACTTCACCAACGTGTTCGTGAGATACGGTGACGTAAAGGTGGTATACTCGCCAGTGTGCTTGCCAGGAACAGGAAAAAGTCGGGCCGAGAGCGGCTTTTGCCAGCGTACCGCCAACGTCGCCACATCAAGCAAAAGATGCGCGCTATGCTCTATTGGACTATCGCCAGGGAGAGGGATCGTATCCAGTCCGGTGCCACACACCGCCGAGTAGAGCAGCAAATTATGCACATTCACCAGACCCGCCTGCCAGCGTTGCCCTAGCAGCGCATCCTCCAACACGGGCAGCATCAACCCACAATAGCCACACGTGGGCAGGCCAGTTGTTTTCAACGCGGTCGTCAATGCGTGCGCAACCGCCAGCGTTCCCGCCGATCCCAGTTCGCCGTAACCACACAACTCCATTACCGCCGTGACACTATCTTCCCCTAAGGGTGCGGGCGATAGATCAATACCCCCAAATTGCATCCCAAACCCCTGTGCCAATTGCTCCCCCAACGTGACAACCGGCCTCGCCTGTTGCAGCAGCGCATCACGAATCACCTGCGTCACCAATTCCAAATCAAGCGCAGCAGAGCCAGCCGCTTTACGATGCGGTTGTAGTGCCGCTAGCAACACCCCTGGCGTTTGTAAACCAAGCGCAAGACTGGCGGGGCCGCTATGATAGGCAGTGGGGAAGAAAGGGCAACCAGCAGCGACGCAGGCCAACATCGCAAAGCGAAAATTGCCAAAGCCCTCAGCGGTCTCATGCGCCAGTCGCTGCATCACCCGTGCGATTGGCAGGGCCGCGTCTGCACGCATGCCATACTCCGGCGTTGCCATCTGCACCGTCGCACTCAAAATATTGTTCGCAATCAACATATCTGCCAGCACACTGATATGCTCCAATGACGCATCTGGTCGCGCTGCCTGCATCGTGCCCAGCGAACAATAGGCCAGTGCTTGCTGCTCTAGCACATGTTGAAGTTCCGCCCCATATTTCAGCACCGTTGCAGGCGACCAATCGACCAGATCATCAAAGAGAGGGCGTGTTGAAAGGCGCAGCGTCTGCACCTCATATCCAGCCTCCATAAAGCGTTGTTGTGCCTGACGCAGCTTCTTCGCCGCATCCTCAATAATACTAGCCGGAATTGGGTGAGCATCCGCAATTCCCAGCGTGATTGTGCGTATCGGCGGCCTGAGCATTTCGATGTTCCTACTTTCCTTCCCACAAATGGCAAACTCTGTAGGGACCAGCATCAGCGCGTCCAAGAGACATCAACTTAAGCGGACAATTCAGGAGGGGCGGGGGCGGCGGACGAGGCGGGGCGGGGACCC